>CAZTGH010000042.1:0-21848 GCA_964612985.1 uncultured Pirellulales bacterium | reverse complement strand
CTCTTTCCATGCGGCACCGCGATGCCGCTTTCGAGCCCGGTGCTCAGCTTCTCCTCTCGCTCGCGCACCGCCTGAAGCACCGCGTCGAAATCCTGAATCTGGCCGGCATCCTTGAGTATCTGCACCAGTTCCCGCAACACCTCCGGCTTGTCCGTCGAGACCAGCGGGATCTTGACGATGTCTTCTTGCACCAAGTCAATCAACGACATGCCCTGCTTCTCCTGAAATATCTGTCGTCTCTGTCATTGCCAGAGTTCCATTCATACCAGCGAATCATACATTTCCCAAACTTTTTCCTCGTCCTTGGCGATCACGACCGAACAGGACGCCATGCGCATCGCGCGTTCGGTCTCATCGTAAAATTCATCTCTCCGGCTCCGGATGCGCGCCAACTCACCGATGACCAGAAGGTCCACCTCCTCGGCATGGATCAGATGGATGATCTCCTTGTGTACGCTGCCCCGACTGCTGTGCTGGATCACGGAGATCCCCTTCTTGATCGCCAGCTCGTTGACATAGTTGAGATACCGCTGGGCGTCCGCTTCCATATCGTGCTCGTACTCGATCTGCTCGTCCTGGAGGAAGATCCGCGCCTTGAGCAGGTCTTCCATGGCCTTGGTGTTGATCACGTACAAGGCCAGCAGGTCGGCCTTGAAGTAGGAAGCCAGACAGATGGCATACTGGGCAGCCGTGATCGACTCTTCGGTCCCATCGACGTACACGAGGATCTTTTTCGGGGTACTCACGATATGCCTCCATCGTTAAGGAACTTCTGCACGAACGGACAGTCGCCCTGCTTGGGGAAGGAAGCGTCCGTCCGCCATGGGCGGACGCGTCCTTCTCAAACCCCACGTTCCTAAGGCGCCCACCGAGCGCCATGACCGCGCCATGCTTGCAACACCCTTCTCCAGGGAAATCGGAAACCTGATTTCCTTGGAGAATACAGGCCTACTGTCCATTTTTGCGGAACTCCATTCACTCGTCCCATTCTTCAAGGCAATCGTGAACCCGATGTCCTTGAAGAATACAGGCCTACTGTCCATTTTCGCGGAACGCTGGTCCCGCCTTCTTGCGCTCCAGGTTCTCCTTGACCATCTTCATGAGCACGAACATGTCCCGCTCGTTCTCTTCCAGTCGGCTCTCGATATAGTGCAGGGTTTCCTTGAGGTCCGGGATGGCGATCTTCTCGAGCGCGTTGACTTTGCGGATCGTCTTCTTGACCTCGTTGGCCAGTCGGAGCACGGAGATCTTCAGCTCGGAGAGCTTGCCCAGCAGTTTGAGCACTTCCTTGAAGAACGACAGCGCGCTGTCGATCCAGAAGCTGTTGCCCATCAGGCTGTAATAGGGCGGGTACTCCGTGAATTCCGTTTCAATCACCGGCAGGCTCACGCCCATGACCCGGCGGGAATGGACGGTGATGTTCGTCTCGATGTGGGCGGCGCCGGTAAGATACTGCACCTTGAGCTTGCCCATGTCCAGGATCGCCTCCTCGAGTGCGGCGTAGGCCTTCTCCAGCGCCTGGTCCACCCGGGTCTGAAAACTCACCGCTTGATCGAGCAGGCCCAGCAACTCGATGATGAGAATGTTTCTCTTCTGATCGAGCAGCTCATATCCCTGCTGGGCGAAGCTCAGATCGCTTCGCAGCCGCAGCAGATTCGTCTTCGTCGGTGCGTAACTCAGTTGAGCCATAACTAAGCGCCGTAATACTTTTCGATTTCCTCGTCCGTGACGCGGTGCAGCTCCTCGATGGGCAGGGTACGCAGCACCTCCCAGCCCAAGTCGAGGGTCTCCTCGATACTGCGGTCCTCGTCCTTGCGCTGCGAGACAAACCGCTGCTCGAATTCCCTGCCGAAATCGAGATAGTTGTGATCCAGCGGGGTCAGTTCCTCCTCGCCGATGACCGACGCCAGGTTGCGGACGTCCTTGACGTAGCTGTAGGCGGCAAAGAGCTGACTGGCCAGGTGCGGATGGTCCTCCCGGGTCATGCCCTCTCCAATGCCGTCCTTCATCAGGCGGCTCAGCGAGGGCAATCCCGCCACCGGCGGATAAATCCCGCGACCGTCCATGTCCCGTTCGAAAACGATCTGCCCCTCGGTGATGTAGCCGGTCAGGTCGGGGACCGGATGGCTGATATCATCGTTGGGCATCGTCAGGATTGGCAGCAGGGTGATCGAGCCGGTGCGTCCCTTGATCATGCCCGAGCGCTCGTACAGTTCCGCCAGATCGGAGTACAGGTAGCCTGGGTACCCTTTTCGAGAGGGGATTTCGCCGCGGATCGTGGAGATCTCACGCAGCGATTCGCAGTAGTTGGTCATGTCGGTCATGATGACCAGCACATGCATGTCTTCCGTGAACGCCAGATGCTCGGCCAGCGTCAGCGCCGTCCTTGGGGTGATCAGCCGCTCGATCGATGGATCGTCGGCCAGCGACAGAAACAGCGCGACGTTGTCCAGCACGCCGCTTTCCTCGAAGGAGCGGACGAAGAACTGGGCGACGTCGTGCTTGACGCCCATGGCCGCGAAGACCACCGCGAATTCCGTGGCGGTGCCGCGGATCTTCGCCTGGCGGGCGATCTGGGCGGCCAGCTCGTTGTGCGGCAGACCGTTGCCCGAGAAGATCGGCAGCTTCTGGCCTCGGATCAGCGTGTTCATGCCGTCGATGACGGAAATGCCCGTCTGCACGAAATCGCGCGGATACTGGCGGGACGTGGGATTGATGGCCATGCCGTTGACGTCGACTTCGATGTCGCTGCGTTGCGGAGGGCCTCCGTCGATGGGCTGGCCCAGGCCGTTGAAGACCCGACCCAGCATCTCTTTCGAGACCGAAATCGTCAGCGGCTCGCCCGAAAAACGCACCCGCGTACCGGGCAGCGTCAGTCCCGAGGTGCCCTCGAAGACCTGGGCCACCACCGCGGTGGTCGACGATTCGAGGACGATGCCCAACCGCACGTGCCCATCCTTATCGACGCATTCGATCAGCTCGCGATAGCCCACCGGATGCGTCTTGCGGATGAAAATGAGCGGGCCGTCGATCCTGTCGACGCCGATGTATTCCCGGCCCCTAAGAAGGCGACTGTCTCTGGCGTCAGGCATGCAGGGCCTCCACTTGATCCATGGCGCGCTCCAGACGCGCCTCGATCTTGTCCAGGCCGGAAAGATCGTCGTTCGGTATGGAGAACTTCATCTTCACGATATCCTGGTAAACCTTCATTTTCTTGAGCTTCATCAGGGTCGCGCCGCTCTTGATCGCCTCGGAGCCGCGCTGCCAGTACAGGGTGATGATGTGCATCATTTTCGCCTGCTTCTGCGCGGTCGAGTACGCGTCGATCTTATCGTAGGCGTTCTGCTGGAGGAAGGCGTTCTTGAACAGCGTACAGACCTCCAGCACGAATCGTTGCGTGTCGGGCAGGGCGTCGGGCCCGACGAGCTTGACCACCTGCTGAAGGCGCACCTCCCGGTGCAGCAATCCCAGGATCTCGGTGCGGTCGGCGAACCACTGTGGGCCGACTTCCTGCTCCCACCAGCCGGTCATGCCGCTGAGATACTCGCTGTAGCTGTCGAGCCAGGAAATGGCCGGGTAGTGGCGGGCGTTGGCCAGGTGGCGGTCGAGGGCCCAGAAGCAGCGGATGAACCGCTTGGTGTGCTGCGTCACCGGCTCGGAGAAATCGCCGCCCGGCGGCGAGACCGCGCCGATGATCGAGACGGAGCCGTTCTGTCCGCACAAGGCCTCCATCGAGCCCGCCCGTTCATAAAATTCCGCAATTTTGGTCGGCAGGTACGCGGGGAACCCCTCTTCGGCCGGCATCTCTTCCATCCGCCCCGACAACTCGCGAAGCGCTTCGGCCCACCGCGACGTCGAATCGGCCAGGATCGCGACGTGATAGCCCTGGTCGCGGAAGTACTCCGCCATCGTAATACCCGTATAGATACTGGCCTCGCGCGCCGAGACCGGCATGTTGGACGTATTGGCGATCAGGATCGTCCGCTCCATCAGCGAGCGTCCCGTCCGCGGGTCGATCAGGCCTGGGAATTCGGTCAGCACGTCGGTGATCTCGTTGCCGCGCTCGCCACAACCGATGTAGACGATCAGATCCGCGTCGCACCACTTCGCCACCGCCTGCTGCGTCATGGTCTTGCCCGTGCCGAACCCGCCCGGGATCGCGACGGTTCCTCCCTTGGCGACCGGAAAGAGGGCGTCAATCACGCGCTGGCCCGTGATCAGAGGGATATCCAAAGGCAGACGTTTGCGCGTCGGACGCTGGACGCGAATCGGCCAGCGGTGCATCAGGAGCAGCTCTTTGGTCTTCGCGCCGTCCTTGCGCAGGATGGCGATCGGCTCGTCGACGGTGTAATCGCCCTCCGGCACGATCGACTCCAGGACGCCCGCGTCGTTCGGGGGGACGAGAACCTTGTGCAGGAGATTTTCTGTTTCCTGGACGGTGCCGAGAACGGCGCCGCCCGAGACGGAATCGCCCGCCTTCGCGGTGGGCACGAAATGCCACGTCCTCTGGCGATCCAGCGACGGAACGGAAATGCCCCGCTGGATATAGATGTCGGACAGCGCGCGTATCGCCTCGAGCGGGCGCTGAATGCCGTCGAAGATCGTGCCGATCATGCCGGGCCCCAGTTCCACCGAGAGCTGGCGGCCGGCGCCGTAGACCGGGTCGTGCGGCGCGATGCCCGTGGTGTCCTCGTAGACCTGGATGACGGCCCTGTCCTTTTCGAGCTTGATCAACTCACCCGTGAGGTTCTCCTCTCCCACGCGGACCAACTCGAACATCTCCGCGTCGGTGATGCCCATCACCTCGATGACCGGGCCGTTGACCCGTTTGACCCGTCCTATTATCCTGTCAATCATAGTTGCGGTTCTCGACGGCCGGCGTAGAGCCAGTCGTAAATGAGTTTCTGCATCTGCCGCTGTTTGCGCAGCATCCTCGTCCGGACCTGGTTGTTGAAGGCCATGCGTCCGTCCATCGTCGTCAGGATCACGCCCTGGCCCTTCAGGGGCGGCGCATCCGACAACGTCAGGGTGACCTGCTTTCCCGTCTGTGCCTGGACCTTCTGCTGAACCTGCTCCAGCATCGCCGGATCGATCATCGTTCGCTCCCGTGCCGAGGCGTTCACCCGGGCGGCCTCGGCGTCCAGCCCGATGGCGGCCTCGGCGATCCATTCGGCCAGCACGGTTTTGTAGCCTGGATCGTCGATCCTCGATTCAAGCTTCTTCGCGGTTCGATCCAGAATCTCGTGCATCAGCGCGTCGCGCGCCTGGAGAGAGCGTCGCTTGATCTCCAGTTCGACGGCCGAGATAGCCTTCCGCTGGATCGACTCGGCCTGCTCGTTGGCCTTGGCCCGCGCCTCGTTGAGGATCGTTTCGATCTTCTGCTGGGCGTATTTCTTCTTCTCGGCCGCCTGCGCCCGGGCGTCGGCCAGCAGCCGCTGCGCCTCGGCGCGGGCATCCGCCTCGATGCCGGAGATCAAAGCCTCTTTTCCTTGCTCAACCGGTGGCATAAACACGGTCCCTTCGGACGAACGGACTTGACTTTCGCGGGGCGCTATGGCACGCGCCCGTCATATCTTCAATCCGATCGCGGTGTTGACCAGCTCCCTGATCCCGGGTCGATCCGGCAGCGGACCATGACGGTCGGGGATCTCCACGATCAGCGGGAAGCTCTCGGTAAAAAGATAGCGATCTACCGTCGCGCGTATCAGGTTGGCCACGCGCTCCGTGATGATGATGATGCTCGTTTCCTTGTCGCCGAGCAGATCTTCAAAGGCGCGCCGGGCCTCCTCGGCGTTGGTGGCGACCTTTCCCGAGACGCCTACGATGCCGAAGCCGAGGACGGTGTCTTCATCGCCTATGATCGAATACTTCATGAGACGGCTACACTTTTCCCAGGATCATCAGCGCGGTAATGAACCCAAAAACCACAATCCCTTCCGCCAAGGCCACGAAGATCAGCGCCTGGCCGGCGATCTGGGGCTTTTCGGCCACAGCCCCCATCGCGGCGGCGCCCACGTGAGAGATCGCAAAGCCGGCGCCGAGTGCCCCGAGGCCGAACGCGATGGCCGCGGCCATCAGTCCGAACTTGATGACGCCCGCCTCGGCCGACGTGGTCACAGATTCAAGGCCCGCCTCGCCACCGGGGGCTTCCACGGCCATGGCGTTCGAACAGAACACCGTCCCAACGATCGCCAGAATCGTCAAGAGAACCACGATACTCTGCTTGATTTGTGCTTTCAACTTTCGTGCCGGATCATCCATTCTGTTTCATCCTTTCTCGTTCGTCGCGACAGCCCACCGGACGGACGCGTCCGGGAATATGACGCAATGCCCACCATCCCGGTCAGGGCTCGCTGCTCAGCGAAATCGGCGTGTACAGCTTGCCGGTGCCGTGGAAGAATTTCGTAAAGAACTCGTAATAGTTGAGCCTCAAGGCCTGAATCGCCGCCGACAGCCCCTCCAGAGCGATCACCAGGAGATTGCCTGCGATGAGAATCAAAATGGCAAAAATGCCCGAGGTCATCTCCGCCAGGGTGAAGAACGAAACCATCAACGATACGTGCGCGATCCCCAGACCGGCCACCCGCATGAACGACAGCGTGTTCGAGAGATAGCCGCTGAAGATCTCGAGCAGCTCGACGATCCATTCCATCACGAAGGTCAGCGAGAGAAAGACCGGGTTGGCGGCCTTCTCGGCCGGACCCGTCTGGTGGCGCAGGTAGTGATAGGGTTCCTTGAACAGCAGCAGCAGAGCGGGAAGGCCCACCAGCAGGAACAGCATATTCGCCGACGGAAGACCTTTGTAGTCGTGCCCGACCATGTACCAGGCGGTGTACACGCCCCCCGCATAGATCCAGCCTCCCAGCAGGCCCCCCTTGTCGAAGACCAGTTCCGCCCAGCGACCCGTCCGAACCAGATTGAACCAATTGAACAGCAACCCCATGGCAATGACCGCGATGCCGAAATAGATCGTGATCGCGAGGATATCGTAGATGTCGCTGATGAAACCGTTCGTCTGCGTGTGCCCGGCGACGATTCCATGGAAATCGAACCAAAGTGGCTCCAACAGGGTGAATCCGAAGTAGGACCCGAACAGGACGCCGAAGAGGACCGCTGAGAAGCCGCACCAGGCGATGAGCCACGACAGGTTGTATGTGCCGCGCCTGGACTGGTCGCCGCGAACCAGGTATGCGCTCAGACCTCCGATCAACATCAGCACCAGCCCCTGCCCGACATCGGCAAACATCAAACCGAACATGATCAGGTAGGTGGGCATCACGAATGGAGTCGGGTCGATCGTCCCGTACTGCGGAACGCCGAAGTTGCTGACCAGCATCTGGAAGGGGGCGAGCACCTTCGGATTGTTGAACTGAACCGGGACCTCGGCGACCGACAAGTCGCTATGGTCGGCGTCGTGCCATTCCAGGTAGCAGCGGCCCTCGCACGCCTCGCGGATGCTGGTGCTGAGCCGGTCCTTGGTCGACGAAGCCAGCCAGCCGGCGAAGATGACCGTACGCGACGACGAGGTGAAGCTGGCCTGGATCCTTCCGTACAGTTCCTGGATTCGCAGATGGGTCCAGAGCTCCTTGAGGTGGGGTTCCTCCTTGCGGATCAGTTCCGTGACGCGCTCCTGAAGCTTCTTCTGCTCCGCGGTCAGCTTCTCGAGCTTCTCGGTCAGCTCGGTGGCCAGGTCCTGCTTGGCGCTGAGCAGCTCTTTCGGCAGTTCGACCTTGCCCCATCCAACGTTCGACAGGATGTGCTCGATCTGCTCCCGGTCCCGTTTCATCGACAGCAGCAGATAGTGGGCCATCCCTTCCTGCTGTCCCAGCGACAGGTACAGTGCGGGAAGGCCCTTGAGAGCATCCTCGAAACGCCTGGCCGCCGCGGTCGGCAACCGACCCGTCTGCATCGAGAGCATGGACTGCCGCGCCGGCGCCTGGAGGCCGCCCAGGTCGACGCCGTACAGGTCCACCTGCCGCTTGAGGTCCTCGAGCTTCAGGATTTCCTGCTGGAGCGACCGCTGTCTTTCCCGGATGCTGTCGCGCTCCCCGTCGAGCTTGTCGAGGCGGGCCTTCTCCTGGTTCAGATCGATCGCAACACAATTCTTCAAATCCGACTCCTTCGGAGCCGTCAGAACGGTGCCGACCGTATGCAGAATGCCTTCGATCCGCTTTCGCAGGTCCGATAACGCGGTGCCCTCCGCGTCCGGCGCAGCGCTCGAAAGCCCCTGGGGCCGTTCGAGGTCAATCTCCGACGTGCGGATAAACTGCATGACCCCTTCGCGAAGCAGCGCTTCGGTGACGCGCTGCTTATCCCTTCGAAGGACCACGGCAAAAAGTTGGGTCATCTGCGTCGTGAGAATCATAACATGCTCTCAATACCTTCCATGGGCCGGCCAAGCTGTTTGGCGTTCAGAATCATGCGGATCTTCTTCAGTTCATCCGACTTGAGGACGAAGTAGGCCAGGATGATGCCGATGGTGAATGGATACCCGGACAGAATCCGCTGGACCTCGTGACGGCGGATCTCGTCCAGGATGCGCCCGATCAGCGTCAGTCGCGAGGTGCTGTCGGATGCCTGCGAGGCCAGCAGCGCCGAGAGGCCCGCGTACTTGCCCGCAACGAAGTTCTGGAGCACCGAGGTGACGTTCTGGGCTCGGTAGAGCTCTTCGATCACGGCGCGATTGAGGTGGAAGCCCCCGGGGATGATGGCCGCCAGAACCGCTTCGAGGGGCAGATCGTAGAAGCGCTTGAAGCGAATGATCCAGCTGATGTTCTGGAGGTCGATCTCGATGCCGATCAGGCGGATGGCGACCTCGCGGTCCTGGCGGTCCAGGGCATTGATCGCATCGATCAGTTCGCGATAATAGAGTTGATCGAATGCCACTTCCATGCGAAAGAGCGAGCCATCCGCCTCTACGACCGCTCCGTATTTCTCGATGATCGCCCGGTACGGCGTCCCGTGGCAGACTCCCGAAACCTCATCGAAACGCCGGGCGTTGACGATGATATCCATCGGAATCGAATGCAGGATGGGCTCGTAGAGGATGTAGTGAGCGGCCGATTCGTCCACGTGTCCGCGCACCCTGCGGTCGAAAAAGATGCGGATCGCGTTCTTGAGGTTGTCGATTTCGAACCGCGACAGCAGCACGTCGACCAGACGTTTGGAACTGTCATGCAGGTAGGGACGAATGCCCCGGTACAACTCGATCTCGTCCTTGAGCAGTTCCAGTTCGGCCAGCCGAAGGTCCCCGGTGCGATCGTAGATCTCCTCCAGGCGCGCAAACGGCGTTTCCCTCAGCAGGGCCAGGGCCGCGTCCACCGACGGAGCCTGGGCCAGTTGACGAAAGACCTCTTCGGGCAGGATCTTGCTGATGCGCGCCCGCAGTTTGGCGTTGATGAACGAGTATTTGGTCAATGCTCCGGCCATCAGCGGCGGTCCGTTTCGTGCTCGGTTGTCTGCACCACATGGCAGAGGGTCTCGATCAGAGCGTCCAGGCCGGCCGCATCCCGATCCTGGCCGGGACCCGGCAGCGTCTCCCTGTCCTGCTCGGCGTCCTGCAACTTCTCCTGGCAGACCTGATCGGCCTGTTTCTTCGCCTCTTCGACCGTGGTGTGGATGATCTGACGGGCCTGTTCCTTGGCCTGGCTGAGCGACTCAGAGACGTCCCGCTCGGCTGCCTGGCGAATCTCGGCCGCCTGGTTCTGCGCCTGCCGTAAGATCCCACCGGCTTTTTCTTCCGACTCGAAAACCTCTTTGATGATTGGTTTCATTGATTCAATCCTGACCAGGGGTCGCTGGCCGTCGGTCGATAACGGACCCGTCGGGCCGGCCTCGGGCAGAGCCGAGGAGGCGTTCTCAACGCCTTACAGCGCCACTACATACGGCGTGGTCCAAGCTGGGGAAAAACGCTATAAAGCCGCAAAGCCAAACAATAGTCAAGCCCAAAATATACCCCGGACCAAAAATCGAGTCGCAGCAGGTCCCCCTCCTGGGATGCCCATGGCTCGCGGTGGTCGCCGTGACGGCATGCCGGGGGCGATTGCCCCACAGAGTTCCGGGGATTCATCTTGATTCGCTGCCGCCTGCACAGTACCATAAGGATGTCTCTGGCAGCGCCCAGGGCAGGAGATAGAGGGTGACTCGTTGTGCCCTCACCGCACACGCGGAAGGGTCGTGCCGCGAACCATGCGGGACCTGTTTCTAGATCGGAAAGGTCCGAGTATGCAGCACGCGCGACGGGGACCGGCCCGATTCGGCAGGAGGCTGTGGAAAACCGAGGATTTTCCTTAATTCCTTGAGAAGCACAGCCGATTAAAAGAGTGATTCTTGGAGTACCTTACGGATAAGCCTTTCGCCGGCGGTTGTGCTCCGTGCCGGCAGGTCGGCAGTACCGGGACGCAGTATGCCGAAAGGACCTACTCAGGAAGGATCGGGTCGTGAGCGATTTCTTGATACACATCGTGGAGGAGGCCCCCGCTCGACGCTTGCTGGAGAAATTGCGGGAACCCTATCGAACGGATTCGCCCGAGGGACAGTGCTTCACATGGCCGTGGGGCGCTGCGGCCATTCTGCGTGAACCTCTCGTTCGCGGCCCGAACTTCAAGGTCACGGAGAACGGCGCCTGCGGCTGGGTTGGCGACCTCATTCAGGGCGACCGGGAGGCAAGCCCCGACGAACTCGCTACAGACATGGAGCGCCTGCGCAGGCAGCATGAAACGAACGGATCCGCGACAGACGATTTCTTCCGGCGACTGAACGGCACGTTCGCCATTGTCGCGACCGACCGTGAAGGGATCAGCATCGTCACGGACCCGCTCAATGCCGTGCCGGTCTACTATGCTCGGGATGACGCAGGCCATATCACCGCCATCGGAACACACGCGGATAGGGTGGCCCGCGTGGGCCTTCCGGTTTTTTCGCTCGACTTCGCTTCGGCCGCCGAGTTCATCAACCGAGGCACGCCCCTGTTTCCGCACACCATGCACACCCAGGTCAAGGAGTTCGAGCCCGGGTCGTTCCACCGGTTGACGGTGAACGCGTCCCGGACCGTGCAGTTGCGCAGCACGCGCTATTGGTCGCCCCCACCGGAGAACCACAACGGATGTGACAAGATGGAGTTCGTTCGTGAGCTGACGGACGTCCTGCGTGCGGCGGTGCAACGCCGGTGCCAGGGACACAAGGTGGCGGTCAAGCTCAGCGGGGGGCTCGATTCGCGCGTGATCCTGGCCGCCGTCCCCCGTTCCGTGGAATGCACGACGGTGACCTTCTGCGATGAGATCAACCGTGAAGCCATGACGGCCCGCAGAGTCGCGCGGGCGTACCAGCGCCCCTGGTATCCTCTCTTCCGCGAGGACGAGTACATCGCCAACCACTTCGTCCGGGCGGTTCATCTCAGCGGCTGTGAGCATGAATGGGTGCATGCCCACGGTATCGGTCTGGCCGGCGACATCGTTCGCGATGAGATCACCTGCGTGCTGGACGGCCAGTGGTCCAATGCCTTTCTTCGCCTGTACTTCGCCGCCGATATCGCACGCGTCAATCAGTTGGGAGGTTTGCTGCCGCCAAGATATGAGAAAGTCGACTTCACCTACGCCAATCATATCGGCTGCTTCTGTGGCGCGTACATCGAGAGCTCCGTGCTCGAACGAATGCGCCGGCGACGACAGGAGTTCTGCGACCGGAATTATGACCCGGGCCGCAGCAGTGTCGCCGAGTGGCTGGACAACTATCCCGTTACTCAGGAGGCGCCGCTCTCGACGTGGCTCGTCGAACGAAGATTGATGCCGTTGCGCATGGTCTTTCTGGACCGGCAGGTGATCGAACTGGGCTATCGGTGTCCGCTTCGTTTCAAAATGCAGGATGGACTGTTCGGTCCGGCCACCTTGCCGATCCTTGGGCGGGGCCGGCGAATTCCCAATGCGAACGACGGGGTCCGCCCCGGCAGCGGACACCTCTCACGCCTGGCCCAGCGGGCTGTGCGCAAAGCCCAGGACCGAGTGACAGGAGCCTTTGAGGCCCTCGGGGCAAGGACCAGGGTCGAGCATTCCTGGCATGACTATGACCGGTACTGGCAGAGAAGCCACAAGATCGCGCGGCTCATTGAGGAACAGGGCCACAACCTTGCCCCCCTGGAAGGGACGCTCTTTGTCGCCGGCGCGCGGAATTTGTTTGCCCGCAGGGAGATCCCATGGACGTGTGGTTTTCGTCTGCTTCAGTTGGCCGTTTGGCTGGGCATCATGCAGCAGAACGAGTCGCCCAAGGAGGCCAGGTGCATCTCTCTGGCCCAGGACGCATGACCGTCGCACCGCTTACTTCTGCGTGTAATCGATGAGCCGGGCGATCTCGCTCCGCAGGTTCTTGCGGTGCACGATCATATCCACGAAGCCGTGATCGAGCATGAACTCGGCTGTTTGAAAGCCGTCGGGCAGCTCGACCTTGATCGTCTCGGCGATCGTTCGCGGTCCGGCGAAGGCGATCAGCGCCCTCGGCTCAGCGATGATTACGTCCCCCAGCATCGCGAAGCTGGCGGTGACGCCTCCGGTAGTCGGGTCGGCCAGCACCGAGATGAACAGCCCCTTGCGTTCGCTGAATCGGGCCAGGGACGCCGACGTCTTGGCCATCTGGCCCAGTGAAACGACGCCCTCGTGCATCCGCGCGCCCCCGGAACAACTGACTGCGATCAGAGGCAGCGATTCCTCGAGGGCCTTGTCGACCGCGACGCAGAACTTCTCCCCGACGACGGCCCCCATCGAGCCCATCAGGAAGTTCGGCTCCATCACGCCCAGTATGACGCCGCGCCCCTTGATGAACGCCTTGCCGATCTGCATGGCCTCTCTGGCGCCGGATTTCTCCTCATCGGCCCGCATGCGATCCTTGTAGGTCGTGCCGCGGAACTGAAAGTCGAGCGGATCGGCCGACGTCAGGTCCGCCAGGATCGGCTGGAAGGAGTCCTCATCGACGAGATACTGAATTCGAGCGGTGGCCCCGATGCGGAAATGGTGATTGCAGGACGGGCAGACGTCGAGGTTCTTCTGCACGGCGCTTTTGTAGAGCATGTGCTCGCAACCGGGGCATCGCACCCAGAGCCCCTCGGGCATTTCCTTGCGGGGTTTCAGCGAGAAGCCGTTCCAGGTTGCCTTTGGTTTCTTCGTCATTGTCATTACTATACCAGAGAATCGGCCTCCAGGCCACGAGAAGTTACCGGCAGGCTTTCCGAATCGCCTCGATGGCGGCCCGCCGGTCCGGCCGACCAAAAATCGCATTGCCCGCCACCAGCGTGTCGGCCCCGTACGAAACCACGATCCCGGTCGTCTCGGGATCGATCCCGCCGTCGACCTCGATCCGCACGCTCGGACCCACGATCTTGCGCACGTCGATGACCTTGCGGGCGGCCTCCGGCATGAACTGCTGGCCCCCAAAACCCGGGTGGACGGTCATCACCAGGACCATCTCGCATAGCGGGGCCACCGTCTCGATGGTCTCAACGGGAGTCTCGGGGTTGAGCGTGATCCCGGCGGTGCACCCTAAATCGTGAATCCTGGCGATCATCGCCTTGGGATCCTCCACCACCTCGATGTGGAACGTGATATGGTCGACACCCGCCTTGGCAAAGGCTTCGACATACTTATCCGGCTCACTGATCATCAGATGGCTGTCGAACACCAGGTCGCTGTGTTTCCGCAGTTTGCCGATCACGGGCGGGCCGATCGTGATATTCGGCACGAAATGGCCGTCCATGACGTCGAGGTGAACGATCTTCACGCCGGCCGAGGTGACCTCGCGGATCTCGCCGGCGAGTTGGCCGAAATCGGCGCTCAGGACCGACGGCGCAATCTCAATTGTCCCTGCCGGTGGTAATCGCATCTCTGGAGCTTTGCCTTGGGTGCCGAGGGACAGAACCGATCCGGCGCGTCCTACAGGACTGGTTCTGTCCGGCTTTTCGATCGAACTTGTCCTGGCCGACTACTTCTCGTCGAGGACCTCGAGGCTGACGAACTTCTTGCCTTCGAGGAATTCGAGCGAGGCGCCGCCGCCGGTGGATATATGGCTGATGCGCTCTTCCAGGCCGAGCTTGGTTACCGCGCTGGCGCTGTCGCCGCCACCGATGATGCTCTTGGCGCCGTTGTCCGTCGCCTCCGCCACCGCCTGAGCCACCGCCTTGGTCCCGCCGTCGAAGGGCGCCATCTCAAAGACGCCCATCGGGCCGTTCCAGACGACCGTCTTGGCCTGCCTGACCTTCTGTGCGAACAGCTCCCGACTCTTGGGGCCGATATCGAGTCCCAGCCACCCGTCCTCGATGTCCTCGCCGACGATCTTGTTGGCGGCGCCCGCCTTGACTTCCTGGGCGACTACCGAATCGATCGGCAGGAGCACTTCACACCCGGCCTCCTGGGCCTGATCGAGCAACTGCGTCGCCTTGTCGAGGAAGTCGTCCTCACATAAGCTGTTGCCGATCTGTTTGCCCTGGGCCTTGAGGAAGGTGTACGCCATGGCGCCGCCGATCACGATCGTATCGACCTTGCCCGCGAGGTTCTCAATCACGCCGATCTTGTCCGAGACCTTGGCCCCGCCCAGAATCGCCACGAACGGACGCTCCGGGTCTTTCAGCGTATCGCCCAGGAACCGCAGTTCCTTCTCGATCAGGAAGCCCGTCACGCGGGGCTTGCCTTCCATGACCGCCGGGACGGTGTACATCGAGGCATTGTCCCGATGCGCCGTCCCGAAGGCGTCGTCCACGTAGACGTCCGCCATCGACGCCAGTTCCTTGGCAAAACCGTCTTTGGCCTGACGCAACTGCGCGTCCTCCTTGGCCGCCTTGTCTTTGATCGTCTCCTCCTTGTGGAACCGCAGGTTCTCCAGCAGCATGCAGTCGCCGTCCTGGAGCGCCTCAGCTTTGGCCTTCGGGTCCGGACCGACGCAGTCGGTGGCGAAGACCACCTCCTTCCCCAGCAATTCGGAAAGCCGTTTGGCCACGGGCTTCAGGGAGAACTTCTCTTCCGGCACGCCCTTGGGCCTGCCCAGGTGGCTCATCAGGATCAGGGCGCCGCCATGATCGAGGACGTGCTTGATCGTCGGCAACGCCTTGACGATGCGGTCGTCGCTGGTGATGTTCAGTTCATCGTCCAGCGGCACGTTGAAGTCGCACCGCATCAGCACTTTTTTGCCTTTAACATCGATATCCGCTACTGTCTTCTTCGCCATAGTTCAGCCCAAAACAATGAGTTCCATGCGATTCTGTCGATCGATCCGTATCGTTTTTCCGCCGCGTCGTCTCGGCGCGGATCGAAGGGAAACACTATGTACCGCCACCGAGCCTGTCAAGCCTATTTCCGTAGGCCCAGCCGCGGGATTCCGAGGCGGCAAGCCTTCGTGATCCGGTGGAAAAGACGGTGTTTATTGGGCCTTTGCCGCCCGATTGATGAGGTACTTGGCCACCACCTTATTCAACGCTCCGTTGGACGGCTGGCCCTGCGCGTGCTGTTGAAGGATTTCGAGGTCCGACTTCCAAACCACGTCTCCCGGCGCCAGCAGGAAGATGCTGTCCGGCTCGTACGTGTTGAACAGCCGGTCGTCCTTGTAGTAACAGTGGGTCTGGCAGACCTCGGTCGTATACGCCCGCATCAGGGGCGGAATGTCGTGCGGAAGGAACCAGAGTTTGATTTCTCGCTCGGCGTCCTCGTGGTTGGCCGAGGCGTGGATCAGATTGTCCATCCGGTCGTCGATCTTGTTGCCGCTCGCATCCAGAATGGGGACGACGGTGCCGAGCGCCCGCAGGCAGCCCGGTTTCTCGTCCCGGGCCTTGTGCGGATTGGTCGGCCCGGCGATCTCGCGCACCGCCTTGACCGCATTGGGGCCCAGGTAGACGATCGCAATGACGCGTCGCTTCCAGGCATCGGCCGGGTAGTGGACCTTGCCCATGATGTAGTCGAGCAGGGCGGTGTAGAAGCCTTTGCCCCGGTGTTCGGCGTAGTGTTCCTCGGCCAGCATCCGGTTGACGTTGACGATCTTGGCGCCGGCAAAACGGGACCCGGTGTGAAACTCGGAGAGTTGCGAAAGGAGAAAGCCGGTGACCGAATTCTTCAGGGCATCCGGCTTGATCAACACCAGGGTCTGTTCCAGTTGTGTGTTGTCCATGGACGAGCTTCCTCAGAAACCGAGGCAAGAAAAAAAGCGCCTGCGCCCTCGTGCAGGGCGCAGACGCCGGGAATCAATTACATCTTTGCGATCTTTTCCATGATATCGACGGTGCGGGTCGAGTAGCCCCACTCATTGTCGTACCAACTGACGACCTTGACGGTCTTGCCTTGGACCATCGTGCAGAGCGAGTCGAAGATACTGGAATGAGGATCGCCGATGATGTCGCTGCTGACGATCGGCTCGTCGCAGTAGGCGAGAATGCCCTTCATCGGGCCTTCCGCCGCTGCCTTGACCGCCGCGTTGACCTCGTCCTTGGTCGCTTCCTTCTTCAGATCGGCCACCAGATCGACGGCGCTGCCGGTGATGACCGGGACGCGGAGGGCGTAGCCGTCGAGCTTGCCGTTCAGTGCGGGGATGACCTTGCCGACCGCCTTGGCGGCGCCGGTGGTCGTCGGGATGATGTTCTGGGCCGCCGCACGGGCGCGACGCAGATCGCTGTGGATCATGTCGCAGACGTTCTGGTCGTTCGTGTAGCCGTGAACCGTGACCATCAGACCCTTCTCGATCCCGAAGGCGTCGTTGAGGGCCTTGGCCAGCGGGGCCAGGCAGTTGGTCGTACAACTGGCGTTCGAGATGCACTCGGTCTTGGCGGTCATGACCTCGTCGTTGACGCCCAGCACCACGGTGGCCTCAATGGCGTCCTTGGCGGGAACGGTCAGAACGACCTTCTTGGCGCCGGCCTTGAGATGGTCGCCGTAGCCGCCCTTGGGCGACTCCTTGGAGCGGAAAATGCCCGTCGACTCGACGACGATGCTCACGCCCATGTCCTTCCAGGGCAGCTCGGCCGGGTTGCGTACGCCGAGAACCTTGATGGTCTTGCCATCGATGACTATGTCGTCGCCCTTGACCTCGACGGTCCCGCTCCAGCGGCCCATCACGGTGTCGTACTTGAACAGGTGGGCCAGGCTCTTGGTGTCGGCCAGGTCGTTGATCGCGACCAGCTCCAACTCGCCCTTACGCTGTAGGATAATGCGTGCGACCGCTCTACCGATCCGGCCGAAACCGTTGATTGCCACCTTTGTTCCCATCTGCGTTCTCCTTTACCTTATGCTCACTTCTGTAAACGGGTTCTCAGCGATTCCATACTCCTCTGGTGGGAGCCTGCGCATACGAATCGGCCACTCTAGTGAGATCCCCCACCCCTGTCAAGACATTTTGCCCGAGCGACCGCTTCCAGCCTCCGCCGAACCGCCGTACCCTGGCGAACCGCTGTTATCGGTCCTCTGCGGCGATGACAGGGCGCGACGGCGCAACAAAATGCGCGCGGTGACGAACTAACATCACGGCCGGACAGTATGCTGTGTTACCTTCAAGGGAAGAGGGTGACGGTTCTGGGAACCGGCCCTTACTTGACAACCGGGTGGATTGAATGTGGAGAATCGTATGAGCTTGAACCTTTCCAAGGGGCCCATTTGGGCCATCGCAGGCATCGTGGCACTGATCGCAGCGACCGGTCTGGTGGCCGGTTACGTAGACCGGCCGGGGACGTGCCCGAAGGTGGCCGCGGTTTCGGCGGGCGACTGTTCGGCTTGTCCGGCCACCGGCGACTGTGCGGACTGCCCGATTCAGGGGACGCAGGCGTGCTGCAAAGAGGCCGGAACGTGTCCGCAAGAGGCGTGTGGTGCCGAGACCGCCGGCGCGAGCTGCCCCGCCCAGGCGACGGTCATGGCCCAGCCCGCCGTCGAGGCAGGAGACGCCTGTCCCATGAAAGCCGCCGCCGCCCAGGGGACGTGCAGTGGAGGCCAGTGTCCCGTCTCCAAGTAACGCCGAGGGGACCACAACAACAGGGTTCGACACAACCACGCAACGACACCGACGGATTCTGGTTAGCCGGCAGCCTCGCCTGAGCCTCCCCGCCAGGCGAGAGCTGCCTTTTTTCGTGCATCACGCGGGTGCGGAGATCGTGACCGACGTCGAGGGTAACCCACGTCGCCTTCCCGCCGCCACCTTCTATTATTGAATGCTCTGGACCAAAGCCGTTCAAGCTCCTCATCTATTGATCCTCTCGCGGACCGGCAAGCTGGATGGCTGCGGGTTTTTGTGCAAACCGGGGGTGTGGGGCGGGCGTAACAATGCACGGTTGTGTACCGTGGGGCCGGGTGTTGCTCCGGTCGGTGGCGGACGCCTGAAGCCTCTGGAGATGGGAAAGACGATGGTTGCAGGGAGGTGTCCGATGGAGATTACCGATTATCTCGACAAGTCGGGGGTGTCGTACAAGATCTCGGAGCACCGTCCGGTGTTCGGCGCCCAGCGGCTGGCGCAGATCGAGCACGAGCCGGGGCGGTTCGTGGCCAAGCCGGTGATTGTCAAGGCCGACGGGCGGTTTCTGATGTGCGTGTTGCCGGCCGACGCGAAGGTCGACCTGGAGATGCTCAAGGGGCAGCTCAGCGCGGAGTCGCTTGCGCTGGCCAGCGAGGAGGAGATTGCCCGTCTGTTTCCCGACTGCGAGATCGGGGCCGAGCCCCCGTTTGGCAATCTGTTCAACCTGGACACGGTGATGGACAAGTCATTGGCCAACGACGACCACATCCTGTTTCGGGCCGGCAGCCACACGCGGGCGGTTCGGCTGGGGATGTCCGACTATCGCCAGCTCGTCCACCCGCGCGTGCTGGAGCTGTCGCGGCACTGATGTGCTGAGGGGTCGGTTCCGGCGGCAGCGGTTTTCGGCAGGGGGCGTCGACGGAGCGGAGATCTGCCTTGACCGGGGTGTGGCTGAGGCGGTATATTGATGCATGTCTACTTGCCTTGAGGCCCGGGGGGCTGGAGGTGGAGACGTGCAGAGTGCATTCATCGGGTCCGGCGGTCTTCTCCGCTCGGCGCGGGAGCGAATCCCTTTCCTTGGTTTTTCCGGCAGAGCCGGTCTGTGTGGAGGGTAGCACGATGAGCGGGCGAAGTCGTTTTCGGTTCGGGCTGACGGTGTGTCTGGCGGTCCTCGGCGGTGCGTCGCTGGGGTGGGGGGCGACCTTCTCCGGACGGGTGTACGAAGGGGCGGTGGGCGACGAGAGCCACCCGTTGTCGGGGGTGGGGCTCTCTCTGGAAGGAGCGAGCGAGGCGGGCGGGCCTCGCACGCAGATCGACTCGACGAGCACGGATGCGAGCGGCTGGTATGGGCTGTCGGGCGACGGGTACGAATACTACTGGATCGTGGCGACGGGCAAGGCGGGATACGCGTTCGAGGGCTCGTCGAGCGTGGGCGGCAGCACGTCGAGGACGGAGATCGCGTACGATACGCTCAGCGCGCCGCTGAGCGAACAGACGCTGACGGGCAATCGGTTCTGGTACCGGGCGGAAGGGCAGAGTCCTCCTCCGGCATCGGAGAACCGTCCGCCGACAGCGGGCGACGATGTAGCGAGCACGGCGCAGAACACGGCGGTGGACATCGACGTGCTGGCCAACGACAGCGATCCCGACGGGGACGCTTTGCACATCAACAGCGCAACCGATCCGGCGCACGGGACGACGGTGAACCACGGGACGCACGTGACCTATACGCCGGATGCGGGGTTTGCCGGCACGGATACGTTCGATTATATCGCCGGGGACGGCAAGGGTGGGACCGACACAGCGACCGTGACCGTTACCGTTGCTCCCGGTGCGGGTGATCCATCGGGTGCGGGCATTCTGAACGGGTACAAGCGCGATGCGGCGAGCGGGCAGGGGCTGGCCAACTGGCGCATCTATGTCGACCTCAATCAGAACGGCCAATGGGACGGTGGCGAGCCCAGCGCTCTGACGGACGCGAACGGGTACTATGAGATTGCCGGTCTGGCTGCGGGACAATACACCGTGTGCGAGGTGATGCAGGCGGGCTGGCAGGGCGATTTTCCCTGTATCAGCGTAACGATCGTGGAAGGGGTCATTACCACCCAGGACTTTCACAACCGGAGGATCGAGCCGGCGGAGCCTCGGTATGACTACGGTGATGCGCCGCTGCCGTATCCGGAGGCGAGTCACGCGCTGGGAGGGCCCTATCTGGGGCTGCTGGGCGATGTGCCCGATGGGGAAACGGGCATGCAGCGGGATCCGCAGGCCGGCGGCGACGACGGGGACGCGAACGGCGACGACGAGAACGGGCTGCTGTCGATCAACCTGGTGAAGACGCCGGGGCAGTGGAGCCTGTGGGAGATCAAAGGGGGATTCGGCACTTCGAGCGACGCCCGACTCGGGATCTGGATCGATTTCAATCGGGATGGAGACTGGGACGATGCGGGAGAGCTCGTTTCGACGTTCGGGTTCTGCGGTTTCGGGACCGGTCCGCAGGATTGGTTCAAGGCGATGTGCACGTTCAAGCTGCCGGCAGCGGCGTCGGTGGGAACGACGTATGTCCGCTTGCGGGTGTATGATAGCTGCGGCGCCTCGGTTTCGCCTGCGGGCGCCAGCGGTCCGGGGGAGGTGGAAGACTACGCGGTGGAGATCAAGGGCAGCGGGCCAGGCGTGCCTCCGGGCGGGATCGTCCACGGGTACAAGTGGAACGACCTCAACGGCAACGGGTTGTGGGATATTCTGACGCCCAACGAGCCACCGCTGGCGGGCTGGACGATCTGGCTGGACACGAACCAGAACGGGACGTACGACGGCGGCGATATGACCACCAAGACGGACGCCCAGGGGCACTTCCGATTCACGGGGGTCCCGGCGGGGACCTTTACGCTGGGCGAGCAGCTCGTGGCGGGCTGGACGCAGACCACACCCGGCGGGGCGGGTACCTATGCGGTGACGGTCCAGCCTGGGCAGGCGAGCTTCCCGCAGATGTTCGGCAATCGGCAGTCGGGCGGGCCCGGATCGAACCCGACATTCGACTGGGGGGACGCACCCGATCCCAGCTATCCGACGCGGAACGCCTCCAATGGGGCGCGACACGCCATCGTGGCGGGGATGTTCCTGGGCGGTGGTGTGGATGGGGAGGCGGATGGCCAGCCCAGTCCGGATGCGCAGGGGGACGACGCAGCGGGCGACGACGAGGACGGCGTCTACTTCCTGGGGCCCTTGATGCCGGGGGCGCCGGCGGAGGTGGAAGTGGTGGCGTCGGGGGCGGGGAAGATCGACGCGTGGATCGACTTCGATGCCGACGGAAGCTGGGCGCAGAGCTCGGATCGGATCTTCCAGGCGGCGCCGGTGGTAGCGGGCTCGAATCTGCTGACGTTCTCCGTACCGGCGGGGGCCAGGAACGCCGAAGCCACCTGCGCGCGGGTGCGATTCAGCAGTCAGGGAGGGCTATCGCCCGGCGGGGCCGCTCAGGATGGGGAGGTGGAGGACTATCGCATCGTGCTGGGGCCCGAAGGTCCGGGCATGCCGGGCGGAGGCGACAGGGCGCATGTGAAATGGTCGCAGCCCGTGGTGGAGATCGATCCTCGCCTGGAAGAGCCGCCGATTCTGTGCGGGTGGAATGAGTCGGCACGATCGACCGAGCAGAGCGGACAGCGCAGGCAGTGGCGGATGGATGCGGATGACTTCCGCTGCCTGGGGCCGATTCCGGTGACGCGGATCCGGTGGTGGGGCGGCTACAAGGCGTGGGATTCGCCCGAGCCTCCGGCGTCGCAACCGGTGGCGTGGCATATCGGGTTCTGGGCCAACCAGGTGGAAGGGCTTTCGGCCGAGGAACTGTATCCGGAGCGTCTGGTGTGGGCGCTGGAGATTGCGGACGAGCG
>CAZTGH010000041.1:0-21864 GCA_964612985.1 uncultured Pirellulales bacterium | reverse complement strand
TGCACCAGCCCTGGGGCGGCGTGACCGGCCAGGCATCCGACATCGAGATCCAGGCCGAGGAGATCCTCCGTGCCAAGCAGACGATCAATAAGATCCTCGCCCGCCACACGGGCCAGCCGATCGAGAAGATCCAGCTCGAGACCGAGCGGGACCGCTACATGAGCGCCGACGAGGCCAGAGAGTACGGCCTGATCGACGAAGTCCTCCGGGAGGACGAGGAGAGCAAGGACTCGAAAGCCAAGGAGGACAAGAAGAAGAACGAGGGCGAGAAGGACAAGGGCGAGGGCAAGGGCAAGTAACGCGGACCGCCCAGGAATCGCATGGCGTAGCCGAACTCTATAGCAAGGGAATCCGAACATGGCTGTAAACGAAGCACTGGTACCCATCGTCATCGAGAAGACCGGCCGCGGCGAACGGGCCTACGACATCTACTCGCGGCTGCTCAAGGATCGCATCGTCTTTCTTGGCGGACAGGTCAACGATGCGGTGGGCAACCTGATCATCGCCCAGATGCTGTTCCTGAGCAACGAAGACAGCAAGAGCGACATCCACTTCTACATCAATTCGCCGGGCGGGTCGATCACGGCCGGTCTGGCCATCTACGACACCATGCAGTTCCTGCGCTGCGACGTCGCCACCTATTGCGTCGGCCAGGCGGCCAGCATGGGCGCCGTGCTGCTGGCCGGCGGACACGCGGGCAAGCGCTTCCTGCTCAGCAACAATCGCGTCCTCCTGCACCAGCCCCACATTATGGGCATCATGGAAGGCCCTGCCAGCGATCTCGATATCCAGGCCCAGGAGATCCTCCGTCTGCGAAGCCGACTCTACGACATCCTCGCCAAACATACGGGTCAGGCGCCGGAGAAGATTGAGAAGGATTGCGATCGGGATCTTTGGCTCGGTGCTGAGGAGGCCATTGAGTATGGCCTGGCCGACCGTATCCTTCAGAAGGCCCCGGAGATTGTCAAAGACCGTGAGAAGGACGACGAAAGCGACAAGTAGCCCGAGCCGGCGACGCTATACCGGAAGTGCGGGTGCCGCGACGCGATCGGGCGCTCTGACCTGCGGCATCCTGGTCGTTGGTCTGGTTGCCCTCTTCGCTGCCGGTTGCGGCGTCGGCAGCGAACGGAAAGATCCGTACCAGATCAAGGCCCAGCAGATCGCCCAGGAAAAGACGGAACTGATGCGGGACCTCCAGCAGGTCCGCGCCGAGAACGAGCAGCTCGCCCAGCAGATCAAGGCCCTCTCCGTCTTCCCCGAAGACAAACCGATCAACCCCTATGAGATCGCGCGGATCAACATCGTCCGCTATACAAACTTCTACGACAAGGACAACGACGGCAAACGAGAGAAGCTGATCGTCTACGTCCAGCCCATCGACGCCGAGGGGGACGCCGTCAAGGCCGCCGGCACGATGGATGTGCAATTGTGGAACCTGAACAACCTCAACGGCCAGGCCATGCTGGGCCACTGGAAGGTCGATCCGAACGAGTTGCGGAAGATGTGGTTCGATACGCTGGTTTCCGCCAACTACCGCCTGACCTTCGACGCCCCGGAGGAACTGGACGTTTTGGCCGAACCGCTGACGGTCAAGGTCACCTTCACGGATTATCTGACCGGCGAGATCTTTCGCGACCAGTACGCCATCGACCCGCGTTTGGCCCCGTAGCCGGTCAGGCCTCAGGGCCGATCCCGATCGCCGCTGCAAATCGCCCCGCGGAATCCCCCTCTTTGCGGTAGCTGGGAAACAAGTCATTCCGGCACAGCGTGCACATTCCTGCCACGTGAATTGATTCGGCCGGCAGGCCTGCTCGCTGCAGCGCGTCGGCACTGGCCGCCCACAAGTCGAAGTGATCCCTGCCGTTTGGGCCGGGGTGAAAGAATGCCGCCGCATGGGTCCCGAGCCCCTGCATGGCGGCGATGCGGACTTCATCACCCACTTCATAGCACTCGGGTCCGGCCGAGGGACAGATGCACGCCACCAGATCGCTCGTCAGGCAGCCGGCCTCCACCATCCCCCGTACGACCGCAGGCACAATACCCGCAACGGTGGCACGCCACGAGGCATGAGCAAAGCCTACCGCGCGATGGTCACGGTCGGCGATCAATACGATGGGGCAGTCGGCGCTCTTGCCCACGAGCGCCAGCGAGCGCGTCGACGTAAGCAATCCGTCGGCTCGCCCCCTCTGCCCAGCTGCGCTGCAGACCAGAACATCGCCGCCGTGAACCTGCGCGAGAAACGCGACCTCCTCCAAGCCGAGAAACCGCGCGACCTCCAGACCCGCGGCCCCGGTATCACAGCGCACCTGCATTACGTCGGGGCCGCGCCGCGTCGTGACCAAATGGGGGATGCCGATCGCGTCCAAGGCGTCGAAGCGGCCGATCTGCCAACCGTTGGAGCAGGCCTCCAACCGAAATCCACGCCTTGAACTCAACTCGCCGTCAGGACTCGGGCTCTGTTTCTTCGCGATCATCGTCCTGTGTCGATTCCACGGCTTCACCCGTTTCCGGATTGTTCTTGGCCAGCTTGCGCTGAAGCTTTTCTTCCTTTTTCTTCTTCTTGGCGATTTCCCTGCCACGCTTTGCGAATTTGTAGTTGTTTTTTGCCAACACCATCTCCTTGCTTCGGCGACGCCGAATTCAAGAGCAGAACATAACGGGGCTTTGGAGCCTGGCCCACGAACAGGCGATACCCCGTAGATACTCCATATCGCCTCGTAAGTCATGGCATTTGTGAGGATTAGTGAACTTTTGCAGAACTCCGGTGATTACTCCGGGCACCCTTGCGCCGCGCCCTCACAAGCGCTGATCGTCCTTCAGCAAGCGTTCGCGGAGACGGTCGTAGTCCAGCTCCTGGACGGCACAGTCGGCATCGATCGCCTGGACCGCGGCGGTGGCGGCGCTCTGGCCCAGGATCATGAACACCGGCTCCATGCGGATCGATCCATACGCGATGTGCGAACTGGACACGCAAACCGGCACCAGCAAATTCTCGCATTCCGCCTTCTTCGGGCACAGGGCGCCGTAGGCGATGCGATAGGGCTCGGGCGGGCGGACGCCGATATCGCCTTCGTTCTGCACGAAGCCGTCGGCCGTGACATACCGCTGAACGTTGTGCGAATCCATCGCGTAGGAGCCCATCCCCACCGGCTGCGGAACCGCTCGCTTGCACAGGACGTCGTTTTCCGTCATGACGTGCTGGCCGATCATGCGACGCGCTTCGCGGACGTAGAGCTGGTGAGGCCAGTGCCCGTTATCGACGAATTCGTCCTTGGCCAGCCCCCACTGCCGCATCCGGCTCTGCACATCGGTCGGCACGCGGGGATCGTTGGCGATAAAGTACATCAGCCCCTCTTGATACGTCTGATGCTCGGCGATGATCTGGCGGCGGCGTTCGTACGATGCCTCGGGATAATCGTAGTTCATCCCGATGTTGTCCGTGCTGAACGGACCATGATTGTTCGTATCGGTCTTGTGGTTGGGAATCGGGTCGAACTTATGGAACGTCTCGCGCCAACCGGTGTCGAAGACCCGCAGCAGTAGTTCGTACTGCGTTGGATCATAGCCCTCCGGCTTGGCAAACGCCAAGCGGTTCTCTGGAACATTCGTCAAACACATGCGGAAACAGTACGCCTGGATACGCTCGTCGCCCTCGCCTTTGACACCGATGGGTTCGCTGCTGATTCGCGGCAGCAATCCACTGGATGGATCGCCTGGCGTCACATAGGGATCTACGAGCTTCTTGAAGTAGTGTCCATGATGCCGCGCATCGGGTTGGACGCCGTTCCAGGTCTCGCCATACTGGCTATTCGGCTCCCGCCCGACGTCGTAGGAAACGCCCGCCGAGGCCATCAAGTCGCCCTCGTATGTCGCATCGACAAACATCGTGCCGTGGAACGTCTTGCCGCTGAGCATCGTGATGGATTGGATTCGGGCATCCGCGGTCCGCACGCCCTGCTCGCGGTCCAGCCACTCGTCGCGATAGACGGGAATGTCGTGTTCCGCGATAAGATCTTCGAACACCTGTTCAGCGACGTGCGGCTCGAAAATCCACATCGTGCGCTCGGCGCCGTCGATGGCGGGCGTGCCCTGCCCGCGATTGCCGTATTCGGAACGATCCTGCCAGACCCAGGCGTCGTCCTCCTGGTAGTGCTGCCAGATCCGATGGTAGAACTGCCGTGCCAAGCCCCCGATGACTTCCTTGCGACCGGTATCGGTCCAGCCCAGCCCGCCCGCCGAGAGCCCCCCCAGATGCGTATCGGGGCAGACCAGTACGACCGACTTACCCATGTCGGCCGCCTGCACCGCCGCGATCACCCCCGCCGAGGTCCCGCCATAGACGACCACATCCGCCCGATGCGCCATCGGCCCGATGTATTCCTTGGCAACAACCACGTTATCGATAAAGAGATGATCGTCGCTGGGAGCCGACCAGGTCCCGCCGTGATAGACGTTGATCCAGATCGTCTCGACCTTCAGTTCAGGGATATCGCGCATCCGGACGTCGGTCCGCTCGAATGCGAGCCTGCCGTCGACCCAGCCCCGCAGGATGCCGTCGTTCTCGCCCGGCGTATTGAGTTTGGCGTACTGCTCGATGCAGTACCAGCGGTTGTTTTCCAGATAGCCAAGGCCGTCTTTCTCCCAGATCCAACTGCTGCCGTACCGCCCTTTCATGTCCGCGTGGTAACAGTAGAACCCGATGGGGGTCTTGCCGTCCCTTTGCCCGTTGAACTGCCCGCGTGCGGACCAGCCGTTGCGTCCGTCACTGGACCGACCGCCCCAGCCGCCTCGGCCGTACGTGCCGCCGATGCCTGGCAGCTTGCCCCCGCGCGCCGGGTCCCAGTCGCTGCCAAACCGCAGGTAATAGCGAAAGTAGATCTCCTCGGGCTCGTAGCCAAGTTGCTTCTGGAACTCGTATTCGATGCTCGCGCCGTAGTGCTCGCCCCGGGGCACCTCAATCCGTAAGGCCTTGCCATCCAGCGGCTTGAACGCCCGTTCGCCGTCTTCCGAGACAACGCTTACGGTTGGACGATCACCGCCGGAGAAATCGCTCCGCCAGCCATCCGACTCGAAGCCGGTCGCCACGATCACGTCCGCGTCCTTCTCGATCCCTTCATCGCCGGGATATCGGGCCGCCAGCCCGGCACCATTGGGCACTTGCGATGCGCCCGCCCCCAAAGAGATACAGAGGACCCCAAGCAGAACGACGCTGAATCTCACCGACATGACCACCCTTTCTCTGCAAACTACCCATCGACTGCCGCAGTTCGGCACCTGCGTTTGCCCCCCACGCTACGTACCCTCCCCTCCACGGTCAAGCAGAATCCAGTACACCGGCACAATGCAGTTGATCGCCACAGATGCGACGCTTACCATAGGGTGACAGGTGTTGCCGTGGATGAAAGGACCAGAAATGACTCCGGACAGTGGACGACGGACCGAACTTGTGTTGAAACTGCCCGCCTGGCTACAGGAGAAGCTCGCAGCCCAGGGGAGGTATTTTGACACCGACGAGGCAAAAATGGGGTTCGTCATCGATCTCGCCCGCTGCAATATCGAGCAGAAGACGGGCGGACCTTTCGGAGCCGCCGTGTTCGAGGGCGACTCGGGCCGGCTTGTCGCAGCAGGAGTGAATCTGGTCGAGTCCCTGAGCTGCTCGATCGCCCACGCGGAAATGGTGGCCCTCGCACTGGCACAGCAGGCGGTGGGCTCCTACGACCTCGGGGCGGGCGGCGCCGTTCATGAACTCGTCACGAGCACCGAGCCCTGCGCGATGTGCCTGGGCGCGATCCCCTGGTCCGGCGTCAAACGCATCCTGTGCGGCGCGTGGGGTCAGGACGCCTGCGCCATCGGCTTCGACGAAGGCGCCAAACCCACCGACTGGATCGGCGCTCTGCGACAGCGGGGAATTGAAGTCGTCCGGAATCTCTGTCGCTCTGAAGCGCAGGCCGTCCTTGCCCAGTATCTCACCAGCGGCGGACGAATCTACAATGCCGGCAATAACGCCTGATGCCACCCTTCGCCGATCGTTACCGCACATACGGAGGCGGCGCTGGGCTTGGAGTCGGAGGCGGAGGGGTGTTGGGTTCGGGAGCCGGCGGAGGGGGAAGGATGCCGAGGTGACGCTCGATGCGTTCGAGACGTGTGTCCAGCTTCGCCAGGCGCAGATCGATCGCTTCGAGGCGAACCGCGATGGCGCCCAGATCCGCCGACATGCCCGCGAAGCTCTGCTCCGTCGCGTTCATGTAGCGCTCCATCATACGCTCGTAGGCATCGATCGCGCGAGCAGCGTCCGTCCGATATTCCGGCGTCGTGTAGATCTGCGCCTCCACCTCGTAGTTCCTGCGACCTTGTCCCACCGAGGTCGACAAGGCCAAGGCAACGATTCCAATCGCGATGGCGATGACTGCGACGTAAGTGCGTCCAACCGATCTCATTGATACACTCCCAACTGACTGTGCCACGGACAGAATGCGGGCCGATGCACCGCCCGCGCTATGTAGTTCTTATCGGCATAGCGAGATGAGAGGATTAGCAGGTTTTCGGACGCCGGACCGGGCCGAACGCTCGTCAGGGCGCGTCGGCCACCGGAACGATCGGCTCCCACTGAATGCGGGCCGAACCCAGGATGGTCCCGGTAGCGTACGCCAGGTCGACCAGGGCGATCTGGTACTCCGCCAAGGCGGCGATCTCGGCACTCTGGGCGTTGGCGAAAATCGTCTGAGCGTCCAGGACGTCGGTACTGGTCCGCAGGCCCAGTTCGAACTGCCGCCGCTCGGCCTCATACAGGCGGCCCTGGAGGATCGCGTTCTGCCGTGCCGCCAGGATCCGCTGCCAGTTCGCCTCGACTTGGTCGATCGCGTTGAGCGCCTCGACTTCGATCATAAGCTCCCGGTCGTTACGCGTCGCCATCCGCTGCCGTCGCTGATAGATCGCCTGGCGCACCCGGCTCTTCGCCGCCTGGTTGCCGATCGGAATCACCACCTGCGCGTTGAGAGTGTGGCCGGCAAACTCGCTGTCATACAGCATATCCAGTGAATCCTGCCGCGTTTCTTCCGTGGCGCTGACATTGTAGGTATATCCCACGGTAGCGAGCGGCAACGCCAGATTGCGGGCGTAGTCGATCGTGCTCGCATCCGAAAGCAACTGCAACTGTTGCTCCAGCAATTCCATTCGGTTTTCCAGAGCCATGCGAACTAATTCTGCCCGGCGCATCTCGTAGATGACAGGGTCAGGTTCCGTATCAAGCAGAATCACGGTTGAGCTTTGCAGCCCGAGACCGGCCCGGTTGATCACGCGCTTCAACTCTCTCTCGCGGTCCCGCAGAGTATTCTCAGCGATGATAATCGCCTCCAGTTGCTGGGCGACGCCGGCTTCAGCACGAATGACTTCCACCTGAGAGCGCTCGCCGGCGTTGACGAAGCGCTGCACCTGTTCGAGTTGAGCCTGGGCCAATTCGTACTGCTGCCGGCGGACCTCCAGTTCCATTTGAGCGGCGTAGAGACGCCAATACACGCGATCGATCGCGGCCAAGACCGTAATCACTTCCAACTTCGCACGGGCATCGGTGATCTGACGATTGTAGCCGGCGATACGAATGGAATGCATGTTAGCCCATCGGCCCGCATTCCGAAGAAACGGCTGACTGATCGAAAACCGGAGCTGATTTCGATACGTGGGGTTGAACACGCCGGCGCCGTTCAGATTGCGGTTGCGGGAGTCGATCACGTCGAACGTCACCGTGCCGCCGGTGCGAAGTGGCACGCGCACGCCCAGGTCCGTATAGATGCTCTCGCTCTTGGAAGCATCGACGGCAGGGACATAGATTCCTTCGCCCACCTCCACGAGCGTCCCTCCCGGCACCTCCGATTTATCCAGGTTCACATTGGCAAAGAAGGAAGATTCAAACTTGGCTTCTTCTTCACTGAGCTGTTCGGCCGCAATGGTCGGCTGGATCAGGGCGGCCTTGAGCTCGAGATTGTTGCTCAGGGCCATGGCCCGGCATTCTTCCAACGTCAGTTCCAGCTCGGCCGGCGGCGGTTCGTTCGCCTCAGGCGGCTCGACCTCGTTGGGTTCGGCTACCTCCAGGTCCAGCGTCTCAATCTGGCGCAGCTTCTCCTCGGGAATCTCCACTTCTTCGTACCCAGGTCCGGGCAGATAGGCGTCGCAACCACTCAGCAGAGCCACCAGAAGGGCCGCGACGATCGTACGATGGAGCGATCTCGAACGATACCGTCTGTTATTCATGTCGGAGTGCCTCAATGGGGTCCAAGCGGGCAGCCTTGATGGCCGGGAACATGCCGAAGAAGACGCCGGTGGCCGCCGCGAAGCCAAACGACAGCCCCAGGGCCCACAGCGGAATGTAGGCCTTGTCCAGCGCCGCACCGGGAATCTTGGCGATCAGTTCGGTCAGGCCCTGCCCGCAGGCGGCGCCAATCAGGCCCCCGAACAGACAGAGCACCACCGATTCGACCAGAAACTGGAACAGAATCGCCGACGGTCGGGCCCCCACCGCTTTGCGCAAACCGATCTCGCGCGTGCGCTCCGAAACCGAGACGAGCATGATATTCATGATGCCGATCCCGCCGACTAGCAGCGAGATTCCAACGACCCCACCGGCAATGGCGGTCGTCGTCTTGGCTACCGTGTTGAACTGCTTGAGATACTCCTCAATCACTTCCAGCCGAAACGTGTCGGGATCGCCCGGTCCGAGCCGGCGGCTCTGCCGCAGGAAGAACCGCAACTCCGCCTGGGCCTCGGCCGACAGCTCCGGCTGGCGGCAACTGGCGATGCAATACATCCACGTCCACGGCCCCCACAACTTCCAAGCGGTCGGGAAGGGAATGAACACCTCCTGCGACGAGCCCATCCCGCCGAACATCGAGGACTCCACCCGTTGCTCGACCAGGCCCACGATGGTGAAACTGCGCCGCCCGATCACGATCCGCTTGCCGATGCAGTCGCGATCCATCCGCAATTCGTCACGCACCTTCGGCGTGATCAGGCACACCTGCCAGCCGTTCTCCTCATCCATCAGGCTGAACGGTCGGCCCATGATCACCGAACGGTTCTCGATCTGGTGCCACGAAGGATTGATGCCGTAGACGCGGGCGCTGTCGATATTCTCGACGCCGTAGTGAACCGTCTCGCTCCGCTCGGCCATCAGCGTATAATTGTCGATCGAAGGGCACCGCTCCCGCATGCCGTCAAACAACTCGGGACGAAAACGAATGAGACGCCATGAGGCGTTCTTGAACCGCCCTTCCCGAGGCCAATGCGGACTGATGAAAATCTTGTTGGTCCCCAGCGACTCGAAATTGCTCAGGACGTTCGCCTTGAGACCCGTCAGCGCCGCAATCACCGAGGTCACCGAGGCGACACCGATCACGATGCCGGTCGTCGTCAGCACGGACCGCGCCTTGTTCGCCCAGATCTGCCCGAGGGCCAGGTAGACGCTCTGATAGAACAGCTTCAGGAAGGCCAGCGGGATTCCCAGGATCGCTTTCATTTCGACACCTCCCCGAAACGCTCGGCCATGGTGGCCCGCCGGTCCTGATCTTCGGCGCTGGACAGGTCGGTGAAGATGCGCCCGTCCACCATGCGAATCACCCGTTTGGCATGGCGGGCCACGCTCTCTTCGTGGGTCACCAGCACGATGGTCTGCCCCTCGGCGTGAAGCTGATCGAACAGCCTCAGGATGTCCTCGCTCGTCTTGCTGTCGAGATTGCCCGTCGGCTCGTCGGCCAATAGAATGCTCGGATTGCAGACCAGCGCCCGCGCGATGGCGACGCGCTGCTTCTCGCCGCCGGAAAGCTGGTTGGGCCGGTGCCGAACGCGGTCGCCCAACCCGACGCGCTCGAGCATCGTCTTGGCCCGCTTGTGTCGCGACCACCAGCCGTCCCGCGAATAGATCAGCGGCATCTCCACGTTCTTCAACGCACTGGAGCGCCCCATCAGCTCGAACGACTGGAAGACGAACCCGATGCGCGTATTGCGGATGTGGGCCAGACCGCCGGCGCTGAGACGCGTCGTGTTGTGGCCGTCCAACTCGTAGGTGCCGCTGGTGCAGCGATCCAGACAGCCCAGCAGGTTCATCAGCGTGCTCTTGCCCGAGCCCGAAGGGCCCATCACCGCCACATATTCGTTCTGTCGCAGCTCGAGGTGCACGCCATTGAGAGCACAGATGCGCTCCACACCCACCTTGTAAACGCGCGTGACGTTGTCGAGCCGGATGACCACCTTGCTAGCTGGCGTTGGCGTCGCGGGACTGGTTGACGTCGTTGACATCGTTGGAGTCACGGGCTGAGGCCTTCTCCGTCTTCTTCTTGGCATCTTCTTCGGCTTTGGCTTCGCGTTCATCTTTGATCAACTGCTCGTGCGTGAGCTTCTCCAGCTCCTTGAACGGCCCGACCACGATCTTGTCGCCCGGCTCGATCCCTGAGGTGACGATCGTATGCGTCGCGTTGCTAGCGCCGATTCGCACCGGGGTGACGACCGCCTTGCCGTCGATGTAGCGAAAGACCACCGTCGCGAAGGTCTTGCTCTTCTCTTCCTCGCTGAGCTGGTCGCGAATCTCAATCGGCAGAGTATCCACTTCCCGTCCGAGCACCGCCTGGCTCGGCAGGACCAGCACTCCGGTATGCTGGGCCACCTCGATGTCCGCGTCCGCGGTCATGCCCGTGAAAATCTGTTCGCTCGGATCGATCAGCAGGATCTCGGTCTCGTAGTACTTCGAGCCCTGCGTGCCCACATCCTGACTCAGCGCAATCGACCGGACCTCGCCCGGGAACACCTTGTCGGGCCACGCCTGAATGTGTACTTGCGCCGCCTGGCCCACGCGGAGCTTGCCGACATCCGACTCATCGACCTGTGCGACGACCAGCATCTCCGATAGATCACCCACTTCCAGGATTTTGGTGCCCGGATTGTTCATCATGCCGGTGACCACCATCTCGCCGACCTCGGCATTGATCCGCGTGATCACCCCATCGATGGGGGAGGTGATCGTCGTATAGCTGAGTGCCTCCTTGGCCTGTGCGATGCCTTCATCGGCGACCTTGAGGTTGTGTTCGAGCACTTTGAGATTCAGACGGGCCGCCTCCAATGTGTGCCGGGCTCCTTCCAGTTGCGACTGGAGTTCTTCCACCCGGAAGCGAGCGTCGTCGCAGGTCACCTGACTGACATCGTTGGTTTGCAGCAGAGCGCACTGGCGTTCGTAATCCCGCCGGGCCTTCTCCACCGTCGCCTCCTGTGCCATCAGGTTGGCTTCCTGGCTGGCGATCCGCGCCTTCTCAACGTCGAGCTGCGCCGCCTGGGCCGCCCGGCTCGCCTGCGCCGACAGCAGCCGGCTTTCCAGGTCCTTCGAGTCCAGACGCACCAGCACCGACGGAGGAATTGGTGGATTCGCGTCGGGGTCACCCTTGGTCACCCGTTCGCCTTCTTCGTAAGGCAGTTCGACCACCCGCGCTGAGGCCTTCGCGCTGATCTCCACCTTGGTCTTCGGCTCGATCTCCCCCGGGGCACTGACCACCTCGATCAACTCCCCGAGGCCGGCCTCTTCCACTCGGACGATCGTCGATCGGTCGCCTGCTCCGCTGCGGCTTCGCAGCAACACGAACCCACCGCCTCCCATTGCGCCCAGAACCAGGACAACCACCGCCAGGATAATGAGTATGCGGGCAAACCTCACTCTTCTTTCCTTCCCAAGTCACCAGCCAGTCGAGAGTATCGCCATAACCACCGGCATTATACAGCTATAGACGCTCGCGACTACCGTTCATTGCGCAGAATTCCGGCAGAATCGCCCATGATTTTCGCCCGATGCATCGCTGGTCTTCACCCCGATAACACTCCCCGCCCGCTGCGGCAAAGAAACCGCTGGACATCGCGATCTCCGTCTGGTATCCTATTTTCGGCACATGCGGATGTACACCCTGCGGACGGGAACCGAACCATGAGGGTGGTCGTTCTCCCGTGCAGGACTTGAAAAGCGAGTGGTCCATAATGTTCGAATGGCGGAGGAAATCATGCGAAGGTATGCATTCATCGTCCTGGTACTGGTCTGCGCCTCGCGTAGCGGCGCGTCCTACAGTGGGGGCGACGGCTCGGCCCTGGAACCCTATCGGATCGCAACGGCAGAGGACCTGGCGGACCTGAGCCTCGATCCGGACAACTGGCACCGGCACTTCCGCCTTGCCGCCGACGTAGACATGCGCGACGTCCCGTCCCCCTTGATGCGCACGATCGGCAACGATGAAATCGCCTTCAGCGGGGTCTTCGACGGCAACGGTCGGGTCATCCGGAATTTCACCTGCGCCAATCCGGACGGCGACACCGCCGGTCTTTTCGGTCAGGTCCGCAGCGATCAGGCGCTGATCTGCGACGTCGTTCTGGTCGACCCGAACGTCCGGGCGGAAGCCGCTGAGTATGTGGGCGTCGCCGCACTGGTCGGCCGGCTCCGCAGCGGGCTCGTGACAGGCTGCCGCATCGAAGGTGCCACCGTCCGCGGATACTCCAGCGTGGGCGCCGTCGTCGGCTGGAATCAGGGCGAAATCAGTCACTGCGCAGCGACTGGAACCGTCTCGGGCCGATACTCCGTGGGCGGCCTCGTCGGCACCACCTTCTGGGGCCGGGACATCCATCACTGCCGGACCGACGTCACCGTCACCGGCTTCAACCGCATCGGTGGCCTCGCGGGCAACTGTGCCCTCGCGTCCATCGCATGGTGCTCGTCTGCCGGAGCGGTGGAAGGCAGCGACTACATCGGGGGATTTCTCGGCTCCAGCGAAGGCGGCATCATCACCAACTGCTATTCCACCGCTGCTGCCACCGGCGCGACGCGTATCGGCGGGTTTGTCGGCCAGAACTCCTGGTCCTGCGACTGCAGCGCCGGCGCCTATCCGTCGGAGCTGACCTGCTGCTATGCCACCGGTCGCGTCGAAGGCCAGGCCCAGGCCGGAGGGTTTACCGGGGTCGACGAGAACTGCATCGTCATAGCTTCCTTCTGGAACAGCGAAACCAGTGGCCAGACGCACAGTGCCAGCGGAGCCCCTCTGACCGCCGCTGATTTTCAGCGGCCGGAGATCTTTCTGAACGCCAACTGGGCCTTCGAAAGCGAATCCGAATCCCTCGATTTCTGGGTGCTTCTTGAAGGATGGGAGGCCCCCATGCCTGCTTGGCAGCTTGTCGAAGGCGATCTCGACGGTGATGGCTTTGTCGGTCTCAAGGATTTCGCCTTGTTGGCCCGATCCTGGCAGGCGAAAAGCGATTCCTGTTGGCGAGGCGGAACTGACCTGACGGGCGACGGCTGCCTCGACGCGTGCGACCTGGCCCGGCTATGCACCCGCTGGCTGGACGGGAAAACAGGCCCAGTAGGCCGATAACCAGCGGCATGGTGTCGCCCAGACAATGAGTGGGGCAAAAAAAAGGGCGTCGCGCACGCCACGACGCCGGAGAAAAAGATGAAACGGTTTCCACGGGGTATATCGGCCGCCCGTGTCCGACGTCGCCAGCTTTTTTCGAGAAAACTCAGCCCGTTAATCCTATCCATTTACTAGTCACGCCGCCGGATTTGCTCGGCGCAGCCGGTGAGATGTCCGATTTGCATTGCCGCTGGCCCCGCCGATTCGGTATAATCGCGCCCTGTTCGTGTCAGAATCACTAGAGATGAATCGATTGCAGGGAGGCCGGAAACATGCTTCTTCCCGGATTTATCAAGAAACTGCTGGCTGTCTTTCGCGGCAGCGTCGCCCCGCCGCTGATTGTTCTGTCGGTCATGATCGGGTTCTGGACCGGCCTGATGCCAGGCTGGTCCGGCCTGCACACCGCCCTGGTGGTCGTCGTGCTCGTGCTCAATGTGCACTTGGGCCTTTTCCTTCTCTCGCTCGGCATCGGCAAGGCGGTCTCCCTGGCCGCCGCTCCCGTGCTCTACCACGTCGGCGGCTATGTCCAGGAGTACCTCGGCGGGCTCCTCAGTCTGCTCTCGTCGATCCCCATCGTCGGCATCACCGACTTCAGCCAGTTCGCCTTGGCCGGCGCCCTGGTGATCGGCCCGGTGGTCGGGGCCATCGGGGGGCTGTTTTTGGCCTTCTGGGTCATCAAGTTCCGCCGGATGATGGTCAGGGTCGACGAGAAATCGGAGAAGTTCCGCACCTACTACTCCAAGACCTGGGTCCGCGTCCTTGATCGCGTATTGATTGGCAAGCGGGCCAAGAACGTCCAGAGCATGTTCGCCAAACCCAAGTACATCCGCAAGGTCGGCATCGTCCTGGCGCTGATCGTCGTCGGCGTCTTCTTTGCCGTCGCCCATTTCCTCCAGGACACCGCCATCAAGAATTACGCCACCAGCACGCTGACCCGCGCCAACGGCGCTGAGGTGAATCTGGAAGATCTGGCGATCTCGATTCTGGGTGGAAGCGTCTCCGCTGAGGCCCTCCAGATCACCAACGCCCAGCAGCCCGCGCAGAACCAGCTCGCAGTCGAGAGGGTCGCCGCTGACGCCAGCATTTACAGCCTTCTGCTGGGTAAGCTCGTGATGGAAAACGTCGAAGTGACCGGTGTTCAGTTCAATCAGGCCCGCCAGGCCCCCGGCAAAGTGCTCGACGCCCCGCCGGCTGAAGAAAAGCCCTTCGATCCGAACGTCTACACCGTCGATGCCAACGACATTGCCAGGATCGAGAAGTACGTCAAGGACGCCAAGAAGCTCAAAGAGCAGTTGGAGAAGCTGCGAAAGTGGCTGCCCGAAGGCGAAGAGGAGGGCCCACCCGAGGCCGCACAGCCACCCGAGACCTACCTGGAATACCTGCGGGCCAAGGCCCTGACCAACCCGACCGTCTCGGTGCTGGCCAAGCGGGTCCTGGCCGACAAGGTGGAACTGCCGAACGAGATGTTCGGCGACAGCCAGATCCTCCTGACGAACCTCAGCGATGCCCCTCGCGCCCTGGGCGAGCCGATCACGCTGGAACTCAAGTCGCACGAAACCCCGGCGCTGCTCAAGGCCCAGGTCGATTATTCGACCGGGACGCCCGAGGTGACCGGCACATTCGAGGGATTCGATCTGAACAAATTCCAGTCGGAACTGGGCCAGGAAGCTGGCATTGCCTTCCAATCGGGCACCGCCTCCGGGACCTTCACCGGGCAACTGACCAAGGAACAGATCGACCTGATGATCCAGGTCGATCTGAAGGACTTGCAGGCCAAAGGCCAGGGCGACGGCGTTCTCGGACTCGGCGCCGAGCAGACGTCAGAGGTCCTGGCAGTGATGAATGAATTGAGCACCACGATTCGCGTTGTCGGACCCATCACCTCGCCGCGTGTGGCCTTCGACACGAAGGGACTGGGCGAGGAATTCAAACAGGCCCTCGTCAAGGCCGGCAAGGACCGCCTCCAGAAGGAAATCGACAGCAAGCTCCAGGAGGAGCTGGGCGACAAGGTCCCCGAGCAGTTCAGGGACGCGATCAAGACGCCCGGCAAGAACATCGTCGAGGGCCTCGGCGGCCTGCTGGGCGGCAGAAAGAAAGACCAGAACCAGCCCCAGGAATAGCGCCTGTCCGCCGACAGAAAAAGCAGCTCCTGCCTATCCAGATGAGCAAGGGCTGCTTTTGAAAGGGAAGTCCATTTGGTGCCTCCTATCGGCCAAGGGATGGACCGACTTGAGCAGAGAAGCGTTTGCGGGAAGGACATGACGAGGGAACACACGTCATCCGTGCGGGCGGGGCAATCATGAAGCGCCGGCGTCCCCGGCGCCGCTGGTGACGATCAGGGGTTATTGGCCAGAGGCGCCGAGGCGGAATGGGGCGTCTGTCCAAAGCTCTGAGACAGCCCCAGAATCTCGTCCAGGGACCGATTCAAATGGCGGATGTGGCGTTCTTCCTCGCCGATCATGGCATCGATCATCCGATGGCTGGCCGGGTCGCGAGCGAACTCCGTGAGGCCGCGATAGAAAATCAGCACGCTCTGGGACCGCCGAATGGCGTCACGCACGATCTGGGCGTTGCTCTCATACCCGGTCGGCTCGCGATAGGAACCCTGGCCCGTGCCGAACCAGGGCAGAGACGCCATTACCTGCGGATTGGAAAGGACATAGTTGTCCGGATCGAAGGTGCCGAATTCCCCCGTCTTCTCGGAGTATTCCTCTCGGAAACGCGTCCACGCCTGCTCATGCTTGACCCGCCACGAGGCGAAATTGTAGCAAATGTTGCGGCGCGCTGAATCACTGAACCGCTCAGCCGCCCTCAGGTAAAATCTCGCCGCTTTGTGCTCGATCTCTTCGGCGATGCGGAGGACTTCAACGACGTTGAATTGCGTATCCACGTTATCTGCTCCCGCAAAGCCACGGCGTGACTGAACTGCCGCTCGCCCTGCTTCAAGCTCTGATTCGAGCGTCGGTCCCATCCGAAGGACCTGAATCGCTCTATGGATACTACGGCGGGATTGCTAAAGGAATGTTAGAACGGCGCTAATTCTCCGCGAATCCCTGCATCCGCCGGCTAGGTCTGGGGGCCGTTGCCTACCATGGCATTCAGTGAGCTGACTTCGGCCGGCTTCAAGCCCAAAGGGGTATCGAATTCGATGCCCACTCGACAAAGCCCGCCGTCCGTCCGCTCGATCCGCCGCACCTCGCCCGTCCGTGTAATACTCACCGTCGCCGTGGGGTCGTCCCCCTCGAACCGGGGGATACTGAACCGCACCGTCAGATGCTGTCCTTCGCGCGGGCACGACTGGCCCGGTTCGCAACTGAACCCGATGCCGCCGCTGGAGACGTCGATCATCAGTCCCTGAGACAGCGTCTCGGTGAAATCTTCGCTGAACCACACGGGCCACTGATAGCCCAACCGCTGCTCCTGTCGCCGTTCGCTCTGTTCCATTCGTGGTATCTCCAAGTAGGTCGAAGTTCAGCCTTCCGAATCGTCAGATTCCCGGGCCGACTTGATTGCCGATTGCCCGTTGACCCCATTCTTCCGGCACAAGGCTCTCTTTCGACGCCCCAGAGAACAACGCCAGCGTTCAGATCCTCGCGGCACGGCGGGACCCATCTCGTTATAGGACGGGTTTTTCCGTCGCACCGACCGTCCGCACAAAGAGCCAGGATCAGATTTTGCTGGGCTTGCAGAGGCACTTGGATTGGGCCGCCGCCCGCCCGCACTTCTTGCAGGCGTACTTCGCAGGAGAAAGAAGCTCCTTGTACGCTTTCATATCCTCCTTGTGGGTCCCGTGTTTCACGAGGACACAGAGCTTCTTGCCGGCCATAGGCCTCTACCTCCACGATGTCCGTTCTTCAGATGCGAAATCCCGACAGGGAAATGCCCCAGGGTATACGGAAATCGACGCCGGCAGTTCTCGACAAGCGGGAATGTGCGAACCGCAATCTGGTCACTTAGGCCGCGTCAAGGGGCGAAATTGATGTGCCGCGTGCGCTGCGGAACGGACCGCGGCCTCGGCCGCCTCATAGAACGTCTCCTGCGCCCGCACCAGGCGGTCTTTCCGGGCGACACGCCGGTACCGTCCGTCACTGAGCAGTTCCCACGCTTTGACGTTATCCGTGAAGAAGGTCTTGAGGATGCCGGCCAGACGCTTGCGTATCCTGGCGTCGCGGATGGGAAACAACAGTTCAAGCCGCCGGTCGAGGTTGCGCCGCATCCAATCAGCGCTGCTGAGGTAGATCTCTTCGTGGCCGCCGTTGGCAAAATAGAAGACTCGGGCGTGTTCCAGGTAGCGATCGACGATGGAACGAACGACGATGCGTTCGGACAGGCCTTTGACGCCCGGTCGCAGGCAACAGATCCCGCGCACGTTCAGTCGGACCTCGACCCCGGCCTGGCTCGCCTCGTACAGCGCCTGGCACATGCCTTTGTCTTCGAGCGAATTGATCTTGGCCATGATCAGGCCGGGCCGATCCGGCGTCGAAACCTGAATCTCACGCGCGATCAGGTCCTTCAGCTTGGTCCGCAGATCCGTCGGCGCGATCACCAGTTGCTGCCATTCGACCGCTTCGGACAAACCGGTCAGCAGATTGAAGAAGGCCGCCACGTCCGAGGCCAGTTCGTCGTCGCACGTCATCAGCCCGATATCGGAATAGAGCCGTGCCGTCCGATCGTTGTAGTTGCCGGTGCTCAGGTGCACGTACCGCCGGATGCGGGCCGCCTCCCGACGAATCACCAGCAACGCCTTGGCGTGCGTCTTGAGTCCCGCGATGCCATAGATCACATGGCATCCCGCATCCTCCAAATGCCGCGCCCAGTTGACGTTCTTCGCCTCGTCGAACCGCGCCTTCAGTTCCACCAGAACGGTGACTTCCTTGCCGTTCTCGGCCGCCTGCGCCAGCGCGCGGACCACGGGCGATTTGCCGCTTGTCCTGTACAGGGTCTGCTTGATCGCCAGCACATCCGGGTCTTCCGCCGCGTTCTGCACCAACTCCACCACCGGATCGAACCGCTCGTATGGGTGAAACAACATCACGTCGTGATCCTGGATCGCCGGCCAGAGCTCCTCGGCACCGATCAGATCGGCAGGCTTCTGCGGGAGCCAGTCTCCGGCGCGCAGACTCGATACCGGAGGAATGTCGATCAACTGCATCAAAGCGCGTGCGTCCAGCAGACCGTCGATTTCGTAAATGTCGTGGTGAAGCAGGCGCATCGTCGAGGTGAGCCATCGCTTGATGCGGGAATCGGGCCGGGCACTGATCTCCAGCCGGATCACGCCCCGATGTTTCCGCGCGTGCACCGCATCCTGAACCGTGTGGAGCAGATCCGCCGCCTCGTCTTCCTGGATGGCCACGTCCGCGTCCCGCGTGATACGAAAAACTGCCTCTTTCCCGACGGCACGGCCCCCGAACATCGAGCGGGCATTGTCGAAGATCACCTCTTCCAGGGGGGCGACATAGACGCCCTTCTCGGCCGGGATATTCACAAACCGGGGAAATGAACCCGGTACCGGAATCACCACCAGCTTCTGTGGTGACGGTGCGGTTCGCGAGGTGTTGACCAGCATCGCCGCAAACAACTGCGACCCCGGTAGCAGCGGACATGGGTCCAGATCCTCCACCGCCAGCGGTGTCAATACGGGCAGCAGCTCGGTGGCAAAGAAACTGGCCAGGAACTGACGCTGTTTCGGCGTCCACTCATCCCGCCGGACCAGGTGGAAGTCATGGGCTTGCAGCTCGCCCAGGACATCGGCGATCGCTGCCGCTTGCTGGGCCACCATCTCCTGGACCTTGCCACTGATGAAGAACAACTGCTGGGTGGGCGTCAGGCCGCTGGCGTCTCTCTTTCTCACACCCGCCGCCTTCTGCTGCTTCAGTCCGGCGACCCGAATCATGAAAAATTCGTCGAGATTGGAGCTGACGATCGACAGGAACTTCAGCCGTTCCCCCAGAGGGACCTCTGGGCAATGACCTTCCTGGAGCACCCGGTCGTTGAACTCCAGCCAGCTCAATTCGCGATTGATGAACAAATCCGGCGATGTCAACTCTTTCTTTGCCATAGCACTCTTCTGCAGGTCTATTCCAGAACGAGAATCCGTCCTTCTTGTTGCAGGGGATCGGTCTACGCCCGGCGCACTTCCTCCAGGCGGACTTCCAGTCCATAGATATCCAGCATCATATCGCCCGCCTCGGCCAGCGCCCGCCGCTCGAGCGTAAAATCGCCGCCGGCCGGCACAGAGATGATTAGGCCGTTGCCGTCAATGCGCAACTGGAGCGTGCGGATCTGCTGCGTCCGGCTGCTGTCCAGCGCTTCGGCCACGCGCAGCAGCGCCGCCAGCTTGTTGACGATCATCCGGCGCTCGCGCGGCAGCGCGATATAGTCCAGATGCGAGGGCTTCGGCCGGCTGCGACGATGATAGCGCGCCACATTGGCCACCGCGACCAGTTCATCCTGCGTCAGTCCGACGATCTCCGAATGAGCGATGAGATAGAGGCTGTGCTTGTGATGGGCCCGGCTGGCTACGAAGGTGCCGATCTCGTGCAGAATCGCCGCCACCTCGAGCAGCAGACGGTGACGTTCTCCGAGCCGGTGTTCGCCGGCCAACTGATCGAACAACTGCACGGCCAGCGCGTGAGTCTGCTCGGCGTGGCTTGTGTCCACCTGGTACTTCCGGGCGATCACCTGCGCCGATTGGATCACCTCGCGATGCGCCGAGTCGTCCTTCTTGCCGGCCGCATCGCGCGCCAAATCCAGCAGCAGCCCGTCCCGCATCGACACGTCGGTCACGATCATCCGCTTGGCCCGCGTCGTCTCCAGCAGGACCCGATAGACCAGCAGGGCCGGCATGATGGTCTCGGCATCGGTGTACGGAATCTTGTAGGTGCGCCCCAGTTCGTCGGCGGTCTGAAGGCGACACTGATCCAGCAGTTCGCTCAGCGCCTCCGCCGAGACGGCCTCCAGATGCTCTCCCGCCAGGGGCTCGCCGACCTGGGTCGCCGCCCAGCGCGCGTCTCCACCGACCGCAATGAAAGTCCCAACGCTCTTGAGCGGAAGCAGGCTGCGAAAAGCCGAGATGGCACTGGTGATCTGATGTTCGATCAATCGGGCCGCCTGGTCGGCCCGCTCGGTCGTGGTCGACAGCACTTCCTGCATGCGTACCGACCCGGTGGAAAGGCTTTGCGAGGCGGTGACTTCTCCGCGGCTCAGCAGGTTCAAAACGGTGCTGCCGCCGCCCACTTCGACCACGAGGGCCTTGCCCCGCCCGAGCAATTTCTCGCCCACCACCTCGCGCACCGCCGAGACCGTCAGCCGGCTTTCTTCGGTGACACCGATGACAGAGACCTCCAGCCCGGCCGCCATCAGCACGCGATCGACGAACGTGTCCCCATTCGCCGCTTCGCGCACGGCACTGGTCGCGACCGCACGGATTCGATTGACGCCGTAGGTACTCAGAACGTGCCGATAATCCCGGAGGATGCCCACGGCGCTGCGCATCGTCTCGGCGCGGATGCGCCCGCTGCGAAAGACATCCTGGCCCAGACGCACGGCCCGCCTCAGACGCTCGATGATCTCCAGCCGCCCGTCCGGCAACATCTGTCCGATCACCATGCGGATCGAGTTCGAGCCGATGTCGATCACCGCCATCGTCTCGGCCAATGCGGCTGTCTTCGGGTTCTTCTCTATCGTTGGCATAGCACCGTTACTTCGTCACATTCGGGCCCAGCCCTTAAGCGTCCGTATCGGCTCGGCGTGATTGCTTCCCCCCAATCATCCGCAGGACCAGGCGTCGTCCGAAGGCCTTCTCCAGCAAATCCGCTTTTCGCAGCGCCCCGAGCCGCTCGGTCTCCGCCGGCTCTCGCGTCTGGCAGACCATCACAATCCGTCGATCCGACAGCTCGCAACGGACCCGTTGCACCACGCTTTCATGGCGCCGGTCCAGCCCATCGGCCACCCGCAGGATGCCCGCCAGGATGCGGACGCAACGCTGGTCCGCCTCGCCGAGGTTCCGATAATACGGATGTCGCGAACTCGGCACCGCCTTGCGATGGTACCGCGCCACGAGGGCAACGATCTGCCGCTCTACGGGCTCGAACGGCAGCGACGGCTCCGACAGGATCACCCGCATCGCCACCTTGTGGTGCCCTTGCGTGCCTTCCATCCAGCCGATGTCGTGCAGCAAGGCGCCGCACCGCAGCCAGAAACGCGGGCGCGGACCCATCTGGTGAACCTCCGCCAGGGCGTCGAAGATCTCCAAGGCCAACCGGGTCACCTGGTGCGTGTGTTCGCGCTCATACTGGCACCTTCGCGCCAAAGCCAGAACCGCGTCTAGTTTCTTTCCAGCACCCGCAGCGCCGGATTGTCTGCGCTCGTCCCAGAGCTGATCGAGGCTTTTACCCTCGCGAAATACATCGATGTATTCGCTGGGCAGTCCCGCCGCGTGGAC
>CAZTGH010000040.1:0-21989 GCA_964612985.1 uncultured Pirellulales bacterium | reverse complement strand
GTTGTGGAAGGCGAAAAGCACGTTGTGCAGCGGCCGGCCCTCCCTGGCGACCCAGCCCTGGCTGAGCGGAACCCAGAACACCGAAATGCGCTCTCCGGTGTCGAGGTCACGACCGAGAACCGTGATGTAATGCCACTCGTTGAAGTCGTTGGTCTGGTAGAATTCGCCGCCATGCCAGGCATGGTCGCGCGGCAGGGAATAGACGGCCTGCGCGCTGGACGTCTCGATGCCCGGGCCTTGCAGGGGCGGCTGCCCGCTCTGGGCACGCGCAGGCGCGGTCGTGGAGGCCAGCGTGCCGGCGAAGGCCCCGGAACCGAGGGCCAGACCGGTGGCCGGCGCGGATTTCAGCAGCGTGCGGCGGGTCAGGTTCTGACCCGCGGACATGCCGCGTGTGGTCTTGGCAGTCATGAGATAAGCTTCTCCAGTTTGAACGGCAAAAGGCCGAGAGGCCGAGTGCCCCACGAAATCGAGTGCACCCCAGGGTGCCCCCAGGGAACCGGGAATCGGCAGGCCGTGCACACTCAACGGGTTTCATTTCTCTCGGCGGGCCGCCGGCTGTCCAATGCAGAGTTCCGTCTTTGTGATGCGTTATGCGCATCAGGCCGGGAGCGTGCCTGGTGTCCGGCTTCCTGAACGCCCGCCGCACGCTGTCGCGGCTGCGGCCGGCTCCAGGCGCCTGCCCGTCGAGTATTCGCCGCTCTCGTCGCGTCCGGCGATCATGTCCTGGTCGGCGTCCGGCGCAGAGCGGCATCTTCCGGATGCGCCCGGCCGCGGCCACCTCCGGGCAAGGCGGGCGCCATCGGCCGTCGCTTCGACCCTTCCGCCACCCGGCGCGCGGGTGCACCTTGCACGGTCACCATCCTGTTTCAGCGTGAGGGTCGGCGCGCCGTCTCGCCAGTGGCGCCCCCATTGCCGCCCCATGGACCGTCTGCGAGAGCCGAGACCGGCAGCAGCGCAGGACGGCAAGCGCCGCGAGGGGCCGTCCTTTCCCGCAGGCACGCTGCGGGGATCGGCGCCTGCTCGCGCGCGGGCGGCCCGAACACGGATCACGATTGATTGCCCTCTTTGTGGGCTTCGGGCGACGCGGCCAGCCGGCATCCCTTGTCCGATGAAGCACAGACGCGTCGGAACCGATGCGTATGGCCAAAGGCCGGCGCGGGGCTAGGTGGGTTGCCCGTGCTACCCTGTCCAATGCATACTGGACCTGTTGTGATGCATCTTTGGAATAAATGAGAAGCCTGCGGGATCTCAAGATCGTGCGCGCCCTGGACGCGCACAGGAACTTCGCGCGCGCCGCGGAAGATCTCGGCATGAGCCAGCCCAGCCTCAGCCGCGCGCTCGCGCGGCTGGAGGATGCGATCGGCGCGCCCCTCTTCGAGCGTAGTCGCACAGCCGTCGTCCCGACGCCCTTCGCCGAGATCGTTCTGGAACGCGGCAATGCGCTGATTGCCGGATTCGAGGATCTGGCGCAGGTGCTGGAACTCAAGCGCAACGAGGATGAGCGCGGCTTCCGCATCTCCGTCGGCCCTTTCGCGGCCGAGGCGGTGGGGCTCCAGAGCTTCGCGGAACATGCGGCAAACGGCCGTGGCTCGTTCGGTCGGCTTGTCACCCGGGACTGGCAGACCTGTCTCGACGACGTTCTGACGGGGCGGAGCGATCTTGCCATAACCGACACGATCTCGGCCAGCGAGTATTACCCGGATATCGAGACCGAAGTGCTGGGTGGCGGTCCTGCGAGGTTCTTCTGTGATCGGCGCCATCCCCTCGCCCAGCGTGCCGAGGTCGGGTGGGACGATGTCATGCAGTTTCCCTGGGCGCTCCCGGTGGTCCAGGCGCGATACCTCGATCTGCTGCCAGCGGATCTCGGCGCTGCCGGACGGACGGATCCGGAAACCGGCGATTTCGTGCCCGCGATCTGCGTCGATTCCTTCTCGGCGATCGTGGCCGCGGTCAGGAACGGACGCGCCATCGGCGCCGGTTCGCCCTCGTTCATCCGTTACGAGATCGAGGCCGGCGACTTCGTGATCCTGCCCCTCGAAGAGCCGTGGATGCGCATCGAGTATGGCCTGGTGTGGCGCGCCGGGCGGCCCTGGTCACGCGCGCTTGCCAACTTTGTGGACAAGCTCCGGGCGACCCAGGAACAAGCCAACCAGATGCTCGCCCGCCCGGCGTAGAGGGCAGACATGGACGGGCAGGCCGCCGGCGTTCCGGCGGATCGGCCGCGTCCGGACCGAGGGCCAGCGACAGCGGGCACGCCCGAACGCCTCGATCGATCCGGGCGACCGCTGCATCCAGTTCTGCTCCGCCACCTCGCCAGTGCCAGGTCGCGAGCTCCATCCTGCGGGCGCCGAACCGGCCGGCTTCGGCATTCCGGCCGCCGCATCGTGACGTAACGCCTCTCACATGCGTGACATGCATTACAGGTGCGTGATTACGCATTGGACTTCGGCTCTGCCCGATGACATGTCACCGCCGAAATCTGCGCCTTTTCAACCGCAAGCCGTGTTTCAGGTGACTGACCCAGGGCGTGCGGGCAATGAAAGTGGTGCAAGGAACAGGCGGAAAGGATTGGCGAAATGGACCGCAGGCTTCTTCTGCAACTGCTTGCTACGGGTGGCGCATTGGGCGCCGCGCCGGCCTCCGTCCTGGCTGCGGGGCAAACATCACGCGGGCTGACTCGCCACCCGGCGCCGGGAGACAAGGGAAGCCTGCCGCTTTCCAGCCGGGAAAGCCTGCTGGCAGAGCTGGAGGAATTGCAGGCCGCCACGCAGGCCCGTAGACGCCGCTATTGCCACCTGACGCAGCCCGACTGGCCGGATGGCGCGAAGATCGCGGTCAATTTCACGTTCGACGTGGACCATGTCCTCAGCCGCACGGCCAATGACGAGCCGCCCATGCAGGTCGCCAAGGGCGAATTCGGAGGTCGCGTGGGCGCATGGCGCTCGCTCGAACTGCTCGAGCGTCACGGGATCGTCGGAACCTTTTTCACGCCCGGGCGCAGCGTGGATCTCTATCCGGCCGTTCTTCGCGAGATCGCCGAACGGGGCCACGAATTCGCGGATCACATGTGGGAACACTACGTGCCGGCCGATCCCGTGGTTCAGCGCGATCACATGCTGAGAACACGCGATGCGCTGACCGAACTGACCGGCCGCCCGCCCGTGGGAACCCGCAGCAGTTATCCGGACGCCCTCGTTCTGGAAATGGGTTACATCTACAATTCGCACGGCTTCGCCTCGCCTCTTCCCTTCAAGGTGAGGCGGGACGGCAAGGAGCTGCTCAATCTGTCCGTCCATCTGGCGATCGATGATGCCATGTATTTCAATTACGGCTGGATCGGCAGCGCCGCCTCGGCGCAGCGGCTTTCGGATCAGGATCTGGTGCTGGACATCTGGTGGCAGGCGTTCCAGCAGCAGTACGAAGCGGGCGGCTACCTGAACATCGCGCTGCATCCCTTTATCATCGGTCACTCCGCGCGCATCGCGATGCTCGACGAGCTGATCACCCGAATGAAGAGCCTGCCGGGCGTCTGGTTCGCCAGTTCCGAAGACGTCGGGCGCCACTGTCTCGCCCTTCCGTCCGAAGCCTTCGCCTGCAACGAGGAGTGACGCCGTTATGCCATGGAAATCAGGTTACACCATCTCGGACGAGATCGCCCTCGATGACGAAGAGATTGTCTGGCCCTCCGGCAACCGCTGTGCGGTCAACGTCACGGTGGCGCTGAGCACCGCGATCATGCCCGAAGGCCTTCTTGCGAGGGACCTGTCGGGGGACGACGCGGAGCTGGGCTTCGGCGCCGGGCTCGATGCGCTGCTGGACGTCCTCGATCGCTTCGACATCCGCGCGACATTCGCCGTTCCCGCGGTGATCGCGGCGGTCGAGGCGGACAGGGTTCGCCAGCTGGCCGAGGCCGGCCACGAGATTGCCGCGCTCGGCTTCCGGCATGAAGATCCGACGGAGCTTCCGCTGGAAGTGGAGCGCACCCGCCTCAGGGCGACGGCTTACGCCATCCGCGAAACCATCGGGCAAACACCGGCCGGTTGGTATGGTCTGCCCCGTCAGGGCGACAGGTATGCCGCGGGCTCGGTCAGTCCCAACACCGTCGATCTGTTGATCGACGAGGGATTCGAATATCTCGGAAACGGCATGGCCGACGACGTGCCCCACTACTGGGTTACGGACCCCGAGCCTCCGAAGGCTCTGGTTGCCATGCCCTATTCGTATCATGCCGATGACCAGTTCTTCCTTCAGTTCCCGCCTCTCGCTCTTCGCGGCGGATCCGGAATCGAGCACCCGGAAGTGCTGGCCAGCAACTGGCGTTCCGCTTTCGCCGCCCAATACGACAGGGGGCGCATGTTCACCATGACGCTGCACCCGCACCTCATCGGGGTCCTGCACCGGATAAAGATGCTCGAGGAGTTTCTCGCATCCGTGACGGAAAGGGAGGGCGTCTGGATCGCAACGGCGAAGCAGTGTGCCGATCACTGGCGCGAGCAGCATCCGCAAGAAACGCATTTGCGGCTCGCTCCCTCGATCTGGCAAGAGTGACTCGGGCAGAGTCCACGGAGAACCGCCGCGCATTCGATCGGACGGCGAAACGCGACCAGGATATCCCGGCAACTCCAATTCTGAGGCCGATGATTCCCGGTTCGCGTTTTGCCGATCTCGCGGAGAGTTGCTGGATTGCGGTCCCACGAATTGCGGCAGTCTGGCGGCGCTTTTTTCAAGCCTGGCGCCGTGCCGAAGAAACCCGCGAGCGAAAGCGGTGCGGGTCATGGAAAGGAATGACATGAACAGGAACAGGCTGAGAGAGGGCGTCGGCCTGAGCGTCGTGGTGCTTCTTGGCGGCACGTCCGCCGGCGCACAGACATTCGAGAACGACAGCGGTGGTTCGGTTCGGTTCTACGGACAGGTCAGCCCCGCCTATCTGAGCTTCGACGACGGCGGCAAGACGACAGGCAACATTGTCGACAACTCCAACTCCAACACCCGGCTCGGCTTCGCCATAAGCCAGCCGATGTCGGCCGGCGACCTTGTCTTCACGTTCGAGACGGGGCTCGGCTTCCGCCAGAGCGCCCTCGTCTCGCAGTCCAACACGCCCCCGGTGCTCGACTGGCGCAGGACCGCCCTTCGCAGGCTCGAGGCCGCCTACACGGCGGACTTCGGGACGCTCGCGGTCGGTCAGGGATTCATGGCGACGGACAATGTCGCCACGCTCGACCCGTCGGGCACGGCGCTCGTCGTGTCGGTCGGTGTTTCCGACGCGGCCTTCGCCTTCCGCGAGGAGTCCGGTGCCCTGTCCGACGTCCGCGTCATCGACGCGTTCAAGGAATTCGATGGCGCGCGCCTGTTCAGGATACGCTACGATACGCCGACATATTCGGGGTTTTCCGCAGCGACATCTTACGGGCGCAACGTCCTCGCCGAAGACGATGACACCGACTATTACGATGTCGCGCTCCGGTGGTCGGGCACGCAGGGCGACTTCGCGCTGGCCGCCGCAGCAGGCTACGCCTGGGAAGACGAAGGAAACACCACGAACGAGCGCTACTCGGGTTCCTTCTCCCTGTTGCACACCCCGACGGGACTCAACCTCAGCGGCTCGGCCGGCGGCGATCCCGATGGCGGCACTTATGGCTTCGTGAGGGCCGGATGGGTTCACGATCTGATCGGGCAGGGTCCGACCGCCTTCGCGGTCAGCTACTATGACGGAAGCGATCTGGCCGCGGAGAACTCGTCGTCCGAGGGCTTTGGCATCGCGCTCATGCAGACCTTCACCGACCTCGATCTGGATGTCTATCTCGGTTACCGGGAATATTACTACGACGACGATGCCGCATCCTATCAGGATGCAAGCTCGGTCTTCCTCGGCGCGCGATACAAGTTCTGACGCCTGAAAAGAATCGCGGAGCCGGACGTCTGCGTCGAGCGCCGGAACCAGGCGATCAACCGCGTCGGCCCTCCTGGCATCGTGAACGCGGACCAGGGTTCGCAACTCACCTCCTTCGTCTGGACCGGCCGCGATCCTGCCCTACCGGCCCAGCGCAATTCCCTCGCGCCGCGGGTCGGCCCCGCCGGTCAATCCGTCGGCATCGATGGCGATGGCGTGCAGGCCGGAGGTCAGGCTGCGCAGGTTCACCTCGTAACCAAGCGCCGCAAGTTCCTCGGCAAGCTCTTCCGCCTCGGTGCCGGCCTCCAGATCGAAGGTGCCGAACCGGTTGACGGCGCGCGGCATGGCGACCGCCTGCTGCACGTCCATGCCCCAATCCAGATGCGCGATGATGGTCTGCGCGACATAGCCGATGATACGGCTCCCGCCGGGGGAGCCGACGACGAGGACCGGCGCGTCGTCCCGCAGGACGATGGTGGGCGACATGGAGGAGCGCGGCCGTTTTCCGGGCTCCAGCCGGTTGGCGATCGGGTAGCCGTCGGCATGGGTGCGGAACGAGAAATCGGTCAGCTCGTTGTTCAGGAGGAACCCGCCCGGCGCCATCAGCCTCGAACCGAAGGCGTTCTCGATCGTGGTGGTCATCGAAAGCGCGTTGCCGTCGCGGTCTACGATCGAGATGTGCGAGGTCGATGGCAACTCAAGGGAGGTGTCGTCGGCCCAGATCTGCGCGTGGTCCCATTCGGGCCGGCCGGGCGCCACCTCGGGCAGCGCGTCGTCGCCGGCCAGCAGCGCGCCCCGTTCGGCCAGGTAGGCCGGATCGACAAGCCCCTCGGTGGGCATCGGCACGTAGTCGCTGTCGGCCATGTAACGGCCCCGGTCCGCGAAGGCGAGCCGCGAGGCGTCGCCGATGAGCCGCCAGGCCTCGGCGCTCTCCGGCCCGAGCTCTGCAAGGTCGTAGCCCCCGAGCATGCCGAGGATCTGGCCGACGGTCAGGGCCCCGGACGAGGGCGGCCCCATGCCGCAGACGTCATGCGCGCGGTATTCGACGCAGACGGCGGACCGCTCGACCACCCGGTAGGCGGCCAGATCGGCCAGCGAGAGAAGACCCGGGTTGCCCTCGGCCTCGCGAACCGTGGCGACGATTCCCTCGGCGATGGGACCGGAGTAGATCGCGCGCGCCCCGTCGCGCGCCATGGCCCGAAGGGTCCGGGCGTAGGCGGGATTGCGGAGCCTGTCGCCCCCGGAAACGCCCGTGCCGCCGGGGAAGAAATACGCCTCTGTCGCCGGGAACCGGCGGAGCCGTTCCTCGTCACCGGCCACGAGCTCCGCCAGGCGCGGCGACACGGTGACGCCGTTCTCGGCATGCGCGATGGCGGCGTCGAAGAGGCCGCCCCAGTTGGCGCGGCCCCAGCGGCGATGCGCCGCCTCCATCAGCGCCGGCGTGCCGGGGGTGCCCACCGAGCGCCCGCCGACGACGGCCTCGAAGAACCCCATCGTCTCTCCGTTTTCGTTCTGGAAGAGCGTGGGCCTCGCGGCCATCGGTGCTGTTTCGCGGCCGTCCAGCGTCGTGATCTCGCCCGTGGCGGCGTCGTACCAGACCAGGAAGGCCCCGCCGCCCAGCCCGGAGCTTTGCGGTTCGACCAGCCCCAGCACGGCCTGGACCGCGACCATTGCATCCGCGGCGCTGCCGCCGGCAGCCAAAACCTCCGCGCCGGCCTCGACCGCGAACGGGTTCGCCGCGGCGACCATCCAGTTCTCCGCCCTGACGGGAACGCCGGCCGCACGGGCCGCGAAGGCTGCCTCGGCGGCGGCCGAGACCCCGGGAAAGGCCGCCGACTCGGTGCCGGCTTCAGGCGCGACCGAGTCGGCGGCCTCCTGGGCGGGTGCGGCAAGCGCCGCCAGCGCCATCAGTGCGGCGAGCGAAAGGATCCTTGTCATCACCGACCTCCATGAAGGATTGCGCGCTCAGAATGCCCGATCGACCGGGAGAAGGGCACCCCGATCGGCGCATCGGCCGACGTGCGGCGGGAAAGGTGGCCTTCGCCACAGCCGCCGTGTCGCCATCCTGCGGGCCCTTCCATCGCGCCTATGCAGGTGACGAGGCCGGGCTCCTCCGGTTTCGATCTTCACGGCCAGGCGATTGATGCTCCATTACCGCAGACGAGGCGCGTTTCCCCGCAAGTCATTGAGATTGTCGGAGCCGTGCACTCCTTGCGGGATCATCGCTTCTTTCCCAGGCTATCGAAACGCCGTCGTTCACCGCGCGCGGCTGCGGGTCCGCCCGCGGAATCTGCCTTGAGACCGGCCGGGACCCAGCCTGCCTGGATGACGAGAGACCGCCCCGAGGTCGGTCGCCTTGCCGTGATGCCCTGCCTGCGCCGTGCGTCCTGGGCGCGGGTCTTCTGCAAGCCCCGGCATCTGCGGCGCCGAGATGGTGGCGCCGGTCGGTCCCGCCCGGGTCGCGCGACGGATCAGTCGATGCGGGCGGCGAGGTAGTCGGCCGCGCTTTCCGGCGTGGCGAGCGCGCCGTAGTCGCTTTCGGGGATTTCGGCGCCCAGCCTGCGGTGCAGCGCGGCGACCAGCGCCACCACGTCCATCGAGTCGAGGTCGAGATCGTCCTGCAGATGGGCATCCGGGGGAATCGTCTCGCCCTTCAGGTCCGGCGCCACCGCCACCAGCTCTTCCAGGAAGATCGCGCGCAGTTCGTCCCCGGTCATCGCTCCGTGTTCTCCTCTGTCGGGCGTGTGGCGCCTTCGGCTTCGAGGGTCGAGGTGTCGCCTTCCGGCAGCCCGAGTTCGCGTGCCTTGAGCAGGCGGCGCATGATCTTGCCCGAGCGGGTCTTGGGCAACGAGTCAACGAAGACGACTTCCCGCGGGGCGACGGCCGGACCCAGCCGCTTGCGGGCGTGGCCCCGGATCTCGCGCTCCAGCTCTGGCGAGGCGGCATGGCCGGGGTTCAGCGCCACGTAGGCGCGCACGATCTCGCCCGCGGTTTCGTCGGGCAGTCCGATCGCTGCCGCCTCCGCCACCGCCGGGTGCTCGATCAGGGCGCTTTCCACCTCGAAGGGCCCGATCAGGTGACCGGCCGACTTGATCAGGTCGTCGGCGCGGCCCACGAACCAGAAGTAGCCGGCCGGATCGCGCGTGGCGAGATCGCCCGACAGATACCAGCCGTCCTGGAACGCCTTCCGGTAGCGCGCCTCGTTGTCGAGATAGCCGCGCATCATCGATGGCCAGCCGGGCCGCAGCGCCAGTTCGCCGGGCTCGCCGTCGCGGCATTCCCGCAGCCGGCCGTCGTCGTCGCGCTCGAGGACGGCGACCTCGACGCCCGGCATCGGACGTCCCATCGACCCCGGACGAATGTCCATCGCGGCGGTGTTCGCGATCATGATGGCGCCGGTCTCGGTCTGCCACCAGGTGTCGTGGAAGGGCCGCCCGAAGACGCGCTGGCCCCAGACCACCGCCTCGGGGTTCAGAGGCTCTCCGACGCTGGCCAGATGCCTGAGCTTCGGGAAGCTGAGGCCCTCCGTCAGTTCCGGGCCGAGGCGCATGAGGCGGCGGATCGCCGTGGGCGCGGTGTACCAGACCTCCACCGCCTCCTCGTCGAGGATGCGAAACCAGCGCGCGGCGTCGAACTCGGCCTCGTCCACGATCATCGTGGCGCCGTTCACCAGCGGCGAGATGAGCCCGTAGGAGGTTCCGGTGACCCAGCCGGGATCGGCCGTGCACCAGTAGGTCACGCCGGGCGCGAGTTCGAGCGCGTGCCGCCCGGTGGAGGCATGGGCGCGCACCGCGTCGTGAACGTGCAGCACGCCCTTTGGCTTGCCCGTGGTGCCCGAGGTGAAATGGATCAGCGCCACGTCCTCCGGGCGCGTCGGTGCGCAGCCCTCCAGGGCATCGGCGCCGGCCATCGCCTCCGTCCATGACAGGCAGCCTTCCGGCGCCTCGTCGTCGATCACGATCACCGTCTCGAGCGTCGGCAATTTCGCGCGCCAATCGGCCACCTTGCGCCGGTAGAGCGCCGCCGTGGTCACCAGCACACCGGCCTGCCCGAGTTCCATCCGCATGCGCACGGGCCCGGGCCCGAAGGCGGCGAAGAGCGGCGTGACGGTGAGCCCTGCCTTCAGCGCGCCCAGCGCGGCGATGTATAGCTCGGGCGCCCGCCCGGCCAGCAGGAACAGCCGCGCGCCGGGGCCGTGCCCGCGGCCGTGAAGCGCACCGGCGAAGCGGGCCGTCTTGGCGGCCAGTTCGCCATAGGTCAGGTCGCGCCGCTGGCCGGCCTGACCCAGCCAGCGGATCGCCACGCGGTCGCGCGCGGCGCCGGCGGCGTGCCGGTCCACCGCCTCATGCGCGATGTTGAGCCCGCCGCCCGGAAGCCCGTCCAGGGCCTCTCCCGCCGCGTCCCAGGTGAACGCCGCGCGATCCGCCTCGGACAGCAGCGCCGCGCGCCTCTCTTCTTCGGTCTTCACGATCGGATCGAACAACTGGCGCCCTCCTTGCCGGGCAAGACTGCATCGCGCCGGGACGTCCCTTCATTGACGGCGGGCAACGAAGGCCGGGCGCGACATGCACCGCGCGGGAGATGGCGCGCGCCGTGCTTCGGGTCGGGCATCGCCCGCGGCGCAATGGGGATCTTTCCGGACATCGCGGATCGCCGGCCGTTCGGGCTCGGCCAGGCGGAGTCCGGCACGCGGTTGTGCGCCGTCAATGATGCCTGCCGATTCGGGGGGCAGTCTTGGCGTGTGACGGCCAGCGCGCCGCCACAGGACCGCGCGGCAGCGCAGCGCGAGACCGGGAGGAGATCATGAACGACCACTCGACAGCTCCGGCCGAGGAGCGGGACGCGCCTGCGTCTCCTTCGCGGCGCGGCTTTCTGCAGCTCGCGGCGGCCACCGGCGCCGCCATATCCGTCGGCCAAAGCGCCAGGGCGCTGACCGAGCTGCCCTATCCGGCAGGCGATCTGTCCGACGAGAAACTCGTCGACATGTATCGCACGATCCTGCGGATCCGCTGGCACGAGCGGACCCAGGCCGACGAGATGCTCACCAACCCGGACTACCGGGGCTACAACCACTTCTACGCCGGGCAGGAGGCCGTGGCGACCGGCGTCTGCGCCGCGCTGCGCAACGATGGGCCGTTCGACCAGATCGACGTCGTCTATTCGACGCACCGGCCCTCGGGCCATGCCATCGCCAAGGGCGTGGACATCCCGAAGATGGTCGCCGAGATGGACTTCCGCGCCACCGGCATGAACAACGGATACGGCGCCGAGATGCACATCTCCGATCCGTCGGTGGGCTTCATAGGGGCAGACGGGATGGTGGGCCCCGGCCACGTGACCGCCACGGGATCGGCCTTCGCCTTTCGCGCGCGCGAAAGCGATCAGGTCGCGGTGTGCTTTGCGGGCGATGGCACATACGCCACGCCACAGTTCCACTCGGCGCTCAACAACGCCAAGCTGCTGGACCTGCCGTTCATCTACGTTCTCGAGAACAACCTTTATCACCAGTACGCGCACTACTCGCTGTCCTGCCCGCACGAGGACATCGCCTCGGCCGCCGCGGCCTACGGCATCCCGGCGGTCACGGTGGACGGGCAGAACGTGGTCGCGGTCTACAACGCCGCAAGGGAGGCGGTGGACCGCGCCCGCGCAGGCGGCGGCCCGAGCTTCATCGAGGCCAAGACCTATCGCTACTACAACCACTGGGGCGCGCCCGGCGCCAAGGCGGGCGAACTCGGCGCCTTCGGTTACGACCCGCTCGCGATCACCCATTTCCGGCCCGAGAAGGAGCTGCGCGCCTGGATGCAGCGCGACCCCGTGGACATCGCGCGGAAGATACTCGCGAACTGGGGCGTGGTGGACACCGCCCGTGCCGCCGAGATCGAGGAAGAAGTCAAGGCCGAGATCGCCGCCGCCTTCGAATGGGGGCTTTCGCAGCCGCTCTGCAACCCCGAGGACGGGCTTCGCCACGTCTTCGCCGAGGGCACCGTGCCCGCGCGCCAGTTCGGCTGACCCACGGCGCCTGATCGAGAGGATAGGACAATGGCAGTAAAGAGCTGGATGTATTCGGTCCTCGAGGCCGTTCAGCACGAGATGCAGCAGGATCCGGCGATGACCTGGATCTTCGAACTGACCCCGCCGGTGGCCTCGAATCCCGGCAAGCCGGTGATCAACCTGGAGACGGAGTTCGGCCGCAAGCGCGTCGTCAACACCGGTATCGACGAATACTGGATGTGCGCGACGGTGCTGGGAGCGGGCCTCGCGGGGTCCAAGTCTGCGACCTACGTTCCCTATCAGGGCTCCTGCATGCCGTTCGAGCTGATCCAGAACTACGCGAGCAAGATGCGCCACAAGACCGGCGGCGTGGCGTCCCTCCCGGTGGTCTGGATCATCGAGATGACAGGCCAGACGCCCGGCTTCGCGCAGCAGCACTCCTGCTACGAGGAGGACAGCTACTACATGCATATCCCCGGCGTGCGCACGGTGGTCCCGTCCACGCCCTACGACGCGAAGGGGATGATGCATGCGGCGATCCGTTCGCCCGACCCGGTGGTCTACCTCTACCCCGCCGGCCTGCGCACGCTCACCGGGGAGGTGCCGGACGAGGCCTACGAGGTGCCGCTCGACAAGGCCGCGGTGCGGATGGAAGGCAGCGATCTGACCATCGTGAGCTCGGGCGCGGGCATGCCCGGCGTGCTGGAGGCGGCCGAGACGCTGACCGCCGATGGCGCGAGCGTCGAGGTCATCGACCTGCGCGCGCTCAACCAGATGGACACCGAGACCATCGTCAACTCGGTCGCCAAGACCAAGCGGCTGCTGACGGTGGACCAGTCCTACTACACGCTCTGCCCGGGCGCCGAGGTGATCGCGCGTGCGGTGGAGAACGTGGACGGCGTGCGCGTCAAGCGCGTGGCCTTCCCCGACGCGCCGCCGCCGGCATCTCCGGAGATGTTCCTGTGGATGCGGCCCGGTCCCGAGAACGTGGTGGAGGCCGCCCGTGCACTCCTCTGAGGCGCGCGTGCAGGACGAGGCGCCCGCCGTCTCCTGCCAGCTGTGCGGCGCGGAGGCGCTCGAGAAGCAGCGTGTCCGCCTCGCGCTCTGGGAAGGGGAGCGTCTCGTGGTCGTGGAGGAGGTGCCGGCGCTCGTCTGCGGCGGCTGCGGCGAACGCTTCTACGACGACGAGACGGCGATGCGCCTCGACATGCTGCGCGGGACGGGCTTTCCCTCCGACCGCGCGGTGCGCGAGATGACGATCGACGTGTTCCGGATGCCCGAGCTTGGACCGCGGCGCGATGCCTGATCGGCGCGCGCTCGGGCTGACGGCGGCGCTGCTCCTCGCCGGAGCGGCGCTCGCCCAGGACGACAGCTACGGCTTCATGCCTCCGGGCGGGCGCGACCTCATCGGAAAGATCGTGGGCGGCGACGCCGCCCGGCTGGCCGATGTCGCCGGGCAGGACCAGGATCGCGCGGGCTGGGCGGACTGGGCGCGGGAGGCCGCGCCCGGGATGGATGACACGCAGGTGGAGACCTTCGCGGCCTATGCCGCGCTCAACCTGCCCGCGGAGCAGGACCTGCTGGCGCAGATCGCCGAGAGCGGCGACCCGGCGCTCCTTCCGCCCGACGGCAAGGAACTCGCCGTGCAGCAGTGCCAGTTCTGCCACTCGCTCTTCTCGGGCTACCTGATGCACGACCGCGACGAGACCGGCTGGAAGGGCACCTTCAAGGCGCCCTTCCATACCGAGATCCCGATGACCGAGACCGAGCGCGACACCTTCGCCGCCTACTCGGCGCTCAACATGCCGATGAAGATGCAGGACGTGCCCCCGGAGCTTCGGTTCTGAGGCCGCGACCACGGGAGAGAAGCGATGAGATCAGTTGCATTCGCGGCCGCGCTGGCCGCGCTCGCCGGGCTGGCGCTGGCCCAGGAGGACGACGTGTTCGACTTCATTCCGGACGGCGGGCGCACCATCCTGGAGCGGCTGCAGACGGAAGGCATGCCCGACGACCTTTCGGAGGCGATCGAGACGCAGGAGGCATCGGCCGAGGACTGGAAGGCGCGATTGGCGGAGGCCGGGCTCGACCAGTGGGACGCGGCCACGCTCGCCGAGTATCTCGATGCCTACGCGCCGCTCGATCCGGGCGGGGATCGGCCCCGGGACGGGCGTGACCTCGCGCTCGCGCTCTGCCAGTCCTGCCATATCATCACGGTCACGATCACGCAGGACCGCACCCGCGAGGCATGGCTCGGCACCTTCAACTCGCCCAGCCACGTCGAGATCGACATGACCAATACCGAGCGGCAGCTGCTCGCGGACTACCTCGTGCTGAACGCCGGCATCCCGTTCGACCAGATCCCGCCGGAACTGCGTGCGGGGGGCGCCTCGTACTGAGGCGGGCGGGGGCGGGCGATGCTGTTCAACTCGCTCGACTACCTGCTCTTCCTCCCGGCGGTCGCGATCCTGTTCCACCTGGTGCCTGCGCCCGCGCGGCTGCCGGTGATCCTGACGGCGAGCCTGATCTTCTACGCGACCTACGGTATCGATCACCTTCTGGTGCTGGGCGCGGTGGCGGCGATCACGCTCCTGTGCGGCCGATGGCTGCTGCGGCCCGAGGCCGGATTCAGGCACACCGCCTTCTGGGGCGGCACCGTCGCGATCCTCGGGCTGATGTATCTCCTAAAGTATCACGACCCGGTGGCCGAGGCGCTGCCGCCGATCCCCGTCACCGGCTTCGAGGCGCCGGCGGGGTTCTCATTCTATGCCTTCACCGCCATCGCGCTGCTCGCGGACCGTTACCGGCAGCCCGCCGAGAGCCGCGCGAGCGCCGGGCACGATCTCCTGTTCCTGGCATGGTTTCCCAAGATTCTCGCCGGCCCGATCGAGCGCATCCGGCCCTTCAGCGCGGAACTCGACAGCGTGCCGCGCCTCGATCCCGCGCTTCTCGCCTCTGCCGGGCAGCTCATCCTCTGGGGACTGGTCAAGAAGGTCGTGGTGGCCGACAACCTCGCGCCGTTCGTGGATCGCACCTACGCGATCCCGGATTACGCGGTGCCGATGGAGCTGATCCTCGCCACCTATTTCTTCGCCTTCCAGATCTACTGCGACTTCTCCGGCTACACCGATATCGCGCGCGGCAGTTCGCGCCTTTTCGGCATCGAGCTCGACGAGAACTTCCGCCGCTCCTACTTCGCCACCTCGATCGGCGAATTCTGGTCGCGGCGCTGGCACATCTCGCTGTCGGACTGGTTCCGGGATTTCATCTATTACCCGATCGTCCACGAGAGCACCTCGGCGCTGCGCATGTACGCAGGGCTGATGCTCGTCTTTCTCGTGAGCGGGCTCTGGCACGCGGGGCTGGGCTACGGCTTCGGCTGCGGATTCATCGTCTGGGGCGCGCTGAACGGCCTCTACCTCTGGTGCGAACGGGCCATCCGGCCGTGGCGCAGGCGCGTGAGCCGGCGCTGGAAGGGGACGTGGAAGGGCGAACTTCACGGCGCGCTCGCGGGCCTGCTGGTCTTCCACCTCGTCCTCCTGAGCTGGGTGTTCTTCCGCGCCGGGGCGGTGGACGACGCGGTGACGGTTCTCACCCGTGTCGGGTCGGCCCTGCCGGAGCTGCCGCAGCTGATCCGGAATTATCCGTTCACGGCGGAACACGCCTTCCTGGCGGGGCTGATCGCCGCGCTCCTGCTGATCGAGGCGGTGCAGGAACGCCCCGCGCTGTGGGGCCGGGTGATGGCCGCGCCGCGCGCGCTCCGCTGGGCGGGCTGGTATGCCGCCGGCCTGTCGCTGGTGCTGCTCGGGCGCTGGCAGGCCGAAGCCTTCGTCTACATGCAGTTCTGAGGGTGCGGGAATGGCCGAGGCGGCAGAAGACGGCACGGACCGGCCGGGATGGGGCGCCGCCGCGCGCTTCGTCGGGCTCTTTCTGGCGCTCTACGCCGCGCTCGCCGTGATCGCGGAGATCCGGGTCGGTCGCGGAGCGGAAGAGAGCGCCTTCCAGAAGCTCCATGCGGCGCAGGATAGCCGGGCGGACTGGATCGTGCTGGGCGCCAGCCATGCGCTGCCGCTGGCCTATGGCGACGTCCCGGAACGGCTCGCGGAAGAGACGGGAGAGCGCATGCTCGTGCTCGCGGAGCCGGGGGCCGGCCCCGTCTATGCCCGCTTCGTCGCACGGCAGGCGCTCCGCGACATCGCCCCCGCACGCGTGCTCTACGTGCTGGATCCCTTCGCGTTTCAGGCGCGCGACTGGAACGCCGGCCGGGTGGAGGATCGCGGCCTCCTGCGCACCACGCCGCTGCGTGCCTCGACGGCGCGCCTGATGGCGGAGCTCGTTCTGCGGCAGGGCGTGGATCCGCGCGCGATGGCGGACTACCTGACCTGCTTTTCCAAGCTCAACCCGCCTGCCCGGTTCCGGACCGATGGCTGGGAGGGCGAGGCCGCCTTCGACCGGACGGCGCGCCCCTCCCGCCATGCGGTGGAGAGCCGCGTCGCCTATCTCTACCCGGACGGCGCCGGATCTGGGCAGGCCGGGCCGGCGATCGACGCCTTCGGCGCACTGCTCGACGATGCCCGGGCCGCGGGGGCCGAGCCCGTCGTGGTGCGCCTGCCGCTGCCCGAGCATTTCCGCGCGGCGCTGCCATCCTCCGCGGCGCTCATGGAGGAGCTGCGCGCGCTGATGGCGGCGCGCGGCGTACCATTCCATGACCTGTCGGATACGCTCGACGACCCGTCTCTCTATTTCGACACCGACCACCTGAACCGGGCGGGGGTGGATCGGCTTTACGAGGAGAAGCTGCGCGCGATCCTGCGCGACCCAAGCCGGGGCGATCGCGCCGAAGGCGCGGCCGCGCCGGACTGAGGACGCCCGCGGCGCGAGGGAAGCCGCCGGGCCTGCCGGGCTCTTGCCGCATTCAGAGCACATCGGCCCGCGGGCGACATTGCGTCGTTCCGGCCGTCGGCTGGTGTTCGTGCGACCTGCCGACCCCACCCAACGCGTTGTAACATCTCACCATTTACCCGGATTGCGCGGGCAGAATCACGTCGACAGGCCGCATCTCCCCAAGTAGCGTCACGGGGCGACATTTCCTGTCAGGGAGCTCCGATGTCCTTCTCGAAAGCCACGAGTCTTCTGCGCCTCGCCGAAATGGCCGCGGCCCGGCATCTCGGCGTCGGGCTTCATGACATCGAGGAAGAGTTCGGCGTCGATCGCCGGACCGCCCAGCGCATGACGCGGGCGCTGGAGGAGTGCTTCCCGAACGTCGAGACCCGCACCGACGCGCAGCGCCGCAAGTTCTGGACGCTGCGCGGCGAGGATACCCGGCTGATGCTCTCGCGCGGCATCCGAGACAGCGAACTGACCGCCGTCGAGATGGCCATTCGCCGGGCGGAACGCGAGTGCGCCGCGAACGAGGTGACCGCCCTGGAGTCCCTGCGCGACCGGCTTCTCTCGCTCATGCCGGGACCGCACGCCCGGCGCGCGGAGGCCGACGCCGAGGCCGTTCTGGAAGCCTACGGCTTCGCCTGCCGTCCGGGGCCGCGCGTGCGCACCGATCCGACCTTGCTGGCCACCATCACCGAGGCGCTGAAGACGCCGAACGTGATGACGATCTCCTATGCCGGCGGGCGGGACAACGCGGTGCGCGACAGGGTCGTGGAGCCCCACGGCCTGCTTCTCGGAACGCGGCGCTATCTCGTCGCCCGGGAAGAGGGCGGCGACGGGCGGTTCCGCCATTTCCGGCTCGACCGCATTCACGCCGCACGGCTGGAGCCGCGGTCGTTCGCCCGCGATCCGGATTTCAGCCTCGACGATCACGCCGCGCGCGCCTTCGGCTCCTTCCACGCCGAGCAGGAATTCGGCGAGGTCGTCTGGCGCTTCGCCCCCTCCGCCGCCGCCACCGCGCGCGAGTTCGTCTTCCACCCTCGCCAGCAGGTCGAGGAGGCGCCCGACGGCGCGCTCATCGTGCGCTTCGCCGCCTCCGGATGGCTCGAGATGGCCTGGCACCTCTACCAATGGGGCGACGCGGTGGAGGTGCTGGCGCCCGAGGGCTTGCGCCGCCTCGTGGACGGGCACCGGAGATCCGATTTCGATGCCTTGCCGTGAAGGCCGGGCGCCCGGCCGATCCTCGGGGCCATGCCGCGCGAGGCCTTTCCTTTTGCAGCCGCTCCGGTTTCTCCCTAGGCTCCGGCGGCGCCGGGCGCTTTCATGCCCGATCCCCGCAACGCGGCAGTTTTGGGGCAGGTGACGAGTCCCGCTGATCGCCGCACCGCAAGACGAGGCCACGGCCCTGACCGAGCAACCTCCACGCCTTCGCCTGCGCCTCGTCTTCGGCACGGACGCCATGCTCGGTCCGGGCAAGGCGGACCTGCTGGAGCGGATCGAGGAGAGCGGCTCCATCGCGGCGGCCGGGCGGGCGATGCGGATGAGCTACAAGCGCGCCTGGAGCCTCGTGGACGAGATGAACGCCGCCTTCCATGCCCCTCTCGTGGCCAGCAGCCGGGGCGGCGCCCGCGGCGGCGGCGCCCGCCTGACCGAAACCGGCGCGGCGGTTCTGGCGCATTACCGCGCCCTCGAACGCCGCGCGGCCGAGGCAGGGGAGGCGGAGATCGCCGCGCTGCGCGCCCTGCTTGCGGATGCCGGAGACGCCGACATGTCTGACGGGGAATAACGCTTGCCATTACGGGGGTCATCAGGCGATATGTCTGGCGAAACATATCAGCGACAGGGAGCATCGTTCGTGTTCGATCCCGCACGCCGTCATCGGGCCGCGCGCAAGGCAGCGGTCGCGCTGAGCGTCGTCCTGGCCGGCCCCTCCGGTGCCCGGGCGGACGAGATCACCGTCTTCGCCGCGGCCAGCATGGCCAACGCCATGGCGGAGATCGAGGAGCGCTTCGAGGCGGCGACGGGCCACGACGTCGCCGTGTCCCTCGCGGGCTCGTCGGCGCTCGCCCGCCAGATCCAGCAGGGCGCGCCGGCGGACATCTTCATCTCTGCCAATCCGGGCTGGATGGACAGGCTGGAGGCCGATGGGCTGATCGAGGACGGCATGCGGTTCGATCTGCTGAACAATTCCATCGTGCTGATCGCCGCCGGGAGCGACGCCGCGCCGGTCGAGATCGGCCCCGAGATGGATCTCGCAGGCCTCCTCGGCGACGGGCGGCTCGCCATGGCGTTCGTCGATGCCGTGCCCGCCGGCATCTACGGCAAGGCGGCGCTGGAAAGCCTCGGTCTCTGGCAGGATGTCGCGGGGCAGGTGGCGCAGGCCGACAATGTGCGCGCGGCGCTCGCCTTCGTCGCCACGGGCGAGGCGCCTTACGGCATCGTCTATGCCACCGACGCCGTGGCGGAGGACGGCGTGACGGTCGTCGGAACCTTTCCGGCCGAAACCCACCCGCCCATCGTCTACCCGGCGGCCGATCTGGCCGGCCGGGACTTCCCCGCCGAGGCCGAGTTCCTGGAGTATCTCCGCGGCCCGGAGGCGCGGGCGGCCTTCGAGCGGCAGGGCTTCGTGGTGGTCGGGCAATAGCGGCGTCGGATGGACTGGCTCGGCCCCGATGAATGGCAGGCGGTGGCGCTCTCGCTGCGCGTCTCGTTCTGGGCGACGCTCTTCAGCCTGCCACTCGGCATGCTCACGGCCTACGCGCTGGCGCGCTGGTCCTTTCCGGGCAAGCAGCTTCTCAACGGTCTCGTGCACCTGCCGCTGATCCTGCCGCCGGTGGTGACGGGCTACCTTCTGCTGCTGACCTTCGGGACGCGCGGTCCGATCGGCAGCCTGCTCGCCGAGCTCGGCATCGTCTTCGCCTTCAGATGGACGGGCGCGGCGCTCGCCGCGGGCGTCATGGCCTTCCCGCTCATGGTCCGCGCCATACGCCTTTCGATAGAGGCGGTGGACCCGAAGCTCGAGCAGGCGAGCGCCACGCTCGGCGCGCCGCCGCTCTGGGTGTTCCTGACGGTGACGTTGCCCATGGCGCTGCCGGGTATCGTGGCGGGCGCCATCCTCGCCTTCGCCAAGGCGATGGGCGAGTTCGGGGCCACGATCACCTTCGTCTCCAACATCCCCGGCGAGACGCGCACCATCCCGTCGGCGATCTACGCCTTCCTGCAGGTGCCGGGCGGCGAGGACTCGGCGGTGAAGCTCGTGGTCGTCTCGGTGATCGTCGCCATGGGCGCGCTGCTCCTGTCCGAAGTCGTGGGCCGTCGCGTGGCGGCGCGGGTGGGAGGCGCCTGATGCTCGAGGTCGCCGTCCGCCACGCCTTCGAAGGCTTCTCGCTCGAGGCGCGTTTCGAGGCGCCGCCCGGCGTCACCGCGCTTTTCGGGCGCTCCGGCTCGGGCAAGACCACGATCGTGAACGCCGTGGCGGGGCTCTTGCGGCCCGACGAGGGCCGGGTCGTCGTGAACGGCGCGGCGCTCTTCGACACCGCCGCGGGGCTCTGGACGCCCCCGCACCGCCGCCGGGTCGGCTACGTCTTCCAGGAGGGCCGGCTCTTTCCCCATCTCACGGTGCGGCAGAACCTGCTTTACGGGCGCTGGGTGGCGGGCGCTTCGCGGGATGACGCGGGCTTCGACCGGATCTTGGGAATGCTGGGGCTGGAGCCGCTCCTGCCGCGCCGCCCCGGTGCGCTCTCCGGCGGGGAGAAGAGCCGCGTGGCCATCGGCCGCGCGCTCCTGTCGGCGCCCCGGCTCATCCTGATGGACGAGCCGCTGGCCTCCCTCGACGAGGCGCGCAAGGCCGAGATCATGCCCTATCTCGAGCGTCTCCGCGACGAGACGGAGACGCCCGTCCTGTACGTCAGCCATTCGGTGGCGGAGGTGGCGCGGCTCGCCACCACGGTGGTCGCGCTGAAGGAGGGCCGCGTGCTGCGCGCGGGGCCTGCGGCGGAGGTCATGTCGGACCCGGCGGCCGTGCCCGCCTTCGGGCCGCGCGCGGCCGGAAGCGTCCTCGCCGCCCGCGTCGTCGCCCATCACGCCGACGGCCTCACCGAGCTCGAGGTGCCGGGCGGACGGATCTTCCTGCCGCGCGTCGCGGCGGGGGAGGGCGCGCGGCTGCGCGTCCGGGTGGCCGCGCAGGACGTGATGCTCGCCACGAGGCGCCCCGATGGTCTTTCGGCGCTCAACATCCTCGAAGGCCGGATCGCCGCGCTGCGGCCGGGGGAGGGCCCGGGCGTGATGGTGCGCGTCGATCTGGGCGGCGAGGACATCGTCGCCCGGATCACGCGCCGTTCGGCCGAGGCGCTCGCGCTGGCGGAAGGCCAGCCCGTCTGCGCCGTGGTGAAGGCGGTCTCGGTGGCGCCGGGGGATGTGGGCGGCGGCTGAGGCCCGCGGCGTCAGACGCTCTCGATCCGGAGCGCCACCGGCTCGCCCCCGAGCACGCCGGTTCCCGGCATGGCCGCCAGCGCCCTGTCGAGCGCGTCGCGCGCCGTCTTGTGGGTCACGATCAGCACCGGCGCCGTGTCCGCGGCGTGCTTGTACTGCCGCATCCGGTCGATGGAGATGCCGGCCTCGCCGAGGACCGTCGCGATCTTGGCGAGCGCGCCCGGCCGGTCCTCCAGCTCCATGCGCAGGTAGTAGGGCGCGGGCGTGGCCGAGCGCGCGGGCGGCGCCTCGGCGAGGGCGGCCGCCGGAACCCCGAAGGTGGAGACGCGCGTGCCCCGCGCGATGTCGAGCACGTCGGACATGACCGCGCTCGCCGTCGGGCCTTCCCCCGCCCCGGCGCCGCGCAGCACGATCTGGCCCACGGCGTCGCCTTCCAGCACGCACATGTTGGTCGGGCCCTCCAGCTGCCCGATGGGCGAGACCGCGGGCACCAGGCAGGGCGACATGCGGGTTTCCAGCCCCCGGCCGGTCATCTGCGTCACGCCGAGAAGCTTGATGCGGAAGCCGAGATCGCGCGCGCGGCGGATGTCGTCGATGGAGATGCGCTCGATGCCCTCGATCTCCACCGCGTCGAAATCCACCCGCGCGCCGAAGGCGATGGCGGCGAGCAGCGCGAGCTTGTGCGCCGCGTCGATCCCGCCCACGTCGAGCGTCGGGTCGGCTTCCAGGTAGCCGAGCTGGTTGGCCTCGTCGAAGACCGCCTCGTAGGAGAGCCCGGCGCTTTCCATGCGGG
>CAZTGH010000039.1:6791-22058 GCA_964612985.1 uncultured Pirellulales bacterium | reverse complement strand
GCAGAAACTCCGCCACCGGCCCGACCCCGAACACCGCCTCATTCAACGCACTCCATGAGGTGCCCTGGAGCGACCGGGCCATGACGCGCACGCTGTGATTCAGCGCAAACGGCCCGGCATTCTGAATGGCTTTGGCGGAAACCGCCCCTCCCGTCGATCCCGCGGTGCTCTGATAGCCCGCGAGCATAGCCGAGAAGAGGAGATCCGAACTGGTGGTCGAGATGTTCAGCGCCTGGACCGCCAGAAGGTTTCGCCCCGGGCGAAGCTCGTCAAGGTAGTCGCTGACGTCGATCTCTTCGAAGTCAACCGCGTTCAGATCGGAGTTCTGCGCCGCGGCCGCCGAGGTCCAGATCGGATCGCCATCGAAGTTGCGGCGGGCAATCTCGACGCCGTTGAGATAGGCGACGAAGCCGTCGTCGTATCGCACGCTCAGCGTCAAAGCGGGCAGACCCGCGAGCGACTCCGGCGTAACATCGAATGGGATTCGAATGTAGCAGCTCGTGCTGCGACCGTACATCTGATCTGTGACATCGATGTCGAAAAACGGTTCGTAGCCCGTGCTGCGCTCGTAGCCCACGCCGCCGGCGCCGCTGATCCAGCTCGCGTCGTCGAATGTGGCGCTGCTGCGCCACGCGGGATCCACGGGGACCAGCGGGACCAAGACCCTTTTGGCCGCCGCTTCGGGCACCAGCAACGACCCATCGTCGCCCCTCGACGCCGCCCGCGCCGGAACGCGAGGATCGCTGCCGTCGAGAGTATACCAGATTGTGCCGTCCGCCTCGCGCATCGAAAGCTGCGCCCCGGACGCCATCGCGCCGCCATGCTGGTATTGGCCGTCGACATAGAATACAGGCGCATCGACGTTCGGATACAGACCGGCGTTACGGAACTGCTTGATCACGATGTCGGTCCGCTGCGGCAGATAGTAATGGAGAATCCAGCCCTGCCCGGCGCGCCCGTCGTTGTAGCGGTCGTCGCTGTCGTACCAGTCTTCGAGCGTCAGGGGAGTGCTGTGGTGCTCATCGCCCCATCGCGCAGATTCACCGATGATGGCGAGTTCCACCTCGCCGGAGAGCCTTTCGTATCGGGGGATCAGCGACTCCGGGGTGAGCACGCCACCGTTGAACAGAAACCGGTGGATGCGATCGGCAAAGAGCATGCGATACTCGGGATTGTCGTCCAGATAGCGATGAGGCTCGCCGGCCGAGGAGAAATTGTTCTGGAGGGCGTTCTTGTTCAATGGAGAGCGCCCCAGGTTGTTCCCGATCGTGTTTTCGTAGTCCCAGCAGTAGAATTTGAAACCCGTGCTGTCGGCCGAACGATCGCGCCCCGCCCACCAGTTCTTCCAGGGCCAGTCCCAGTTGCCGCCCCAGACGTTGACGATGAGATAGTCGATGTAGTTCGTGACATCCAGCAGGACGGGCACCTCCGGATCGCGTCGCCCGTCGGCGCCGTTGCCCTGGAGCCGCTGGTAGGCCTCCTGCGATGTGGCAGCGCTGCGGGCGAGATTCACCATCTGGTTCCAGGCGTTGCGGTCGCCGTCGGTGACCTCGTCGACGTGCACCGCGTCCCACTCGTCTTCATCGCCGCCATAATACGTCGCGGAAAAGGACGCGTCCGGACGCTCCACCGGGTTGTAGAGCCCCCAGTAGAGCCCATTGACGTAGAGGTGGACGAACATGCCATGTGCCGAGGCGTGTCCGGTCGCTCTCTGCAATTCGCGTCCGAATTCGTCGCGCGTGTACTGTTCGGTGTACCGGGCATCGCCCCAGGCATAGCCGTCGTTGGCGCCGGCGCGGAGCGTGATCGTATTGAACTGGTCGGCGGCATCCTCGCCAAACAGCGGATACCGCAACTTCGACGCGCCATAGGCACTCTTGAACAGGAGCCGGAACGATTTCTTCTTGGTGAGCCCCCAACTGCGAAACGCCCCGCCCTGAATGCGCACGCCGCAATCGGCCTGGAAACTGTCGCGACCATCGGGATAGATCCATTCGACCGAGGCTGGCCGTTCCCAGGCCTCGCCTCGAGAGGTCGGATTCGCGTAGATGCCCCGCTGCCGATCGAACATATCGTCGCTCGTCGTCACCAGGGAGATCGTGGGAATCGACAGGAGAGACTCGCGCATCCGGTCCTTATAACGCGGATCGTTCACGATGTCGGGGTCCATCTCGTAGTCGGCCGAAGTCCCGCCCCAGGTGGTGGGAAATCCGGATGGGAACCGCGACTGAGCGGTCACGTTATCGAGGAAGATATACGTCTGCGTGGCCGTCGGGCTCGGCTTCCACCCGTCCTTGACCGCGCAGGCCCGGATACACGTTGTGCCGAGTACGAAGACCGGACCGGTGTAAAGGGTGCCCACCGGGCCCCGCCCGTCATCGTCACATGGTTCGCGCCCGTCCAGCGTGTAGTAGATGGTCGCCCCGGGTGTATCGCACGCAATCGTCAACTCGAAAGGGGCGTCGTAGAAACCCCGCTCGTGACTGAACTGGAGGTCGCGGACAAAGCCGGTGTACACCGTAACGTTGGTCGCGCCTGCGGTCGGGAATCCGAGGAGCCGCCAGCCATCGGAGCCGTCGGGGAAACGCCCGTAAGAGATATCCGCAGACTGTTCGCCGAATTCGATGTGATCGATCAGCGTGGTGCCATCCGCGCGGTACAGGCACACCTCGTCGCCGCCGGCATTGAGCCGAAAGCCGGCGTGCAGGCCCGCATCCTCGGTGTCGCCGTCGGCCCAGATCACGAGGAACCCCCCGGGCGCGATCCGCGTTCCCGCGGGATGATCCGCCGGGATCTGCCAGCGCGTGGGATCTCCTGCGTCGTCGCTCAGGTACATTCCCCCAACGTTGATCGGCGTATCCGTCGGATTGTGCAATTCGATCCAGTCGTCGTAGTGCCCCTGGGGGTCCTTGACATTCTCACGGTTCGACGCCAGCAGTTCGTTGATCACCACCGAAGCCCCTTCGGCGGCCGAACATCTCGTCTCCATGCCGCCCAATGCGTAGACAATCAGCGCGACCATACCCAGGGGCCTGACCGATATGCCCACCTTCATCCTCCTTTTCGAACGGATGTGTCGAAAAACCGCTTTTCCCCACCGACAAAGCTGTCCGGGATACGCCCGGGCCCAACGGTTTGATTGTACCACAATCCTCACTCGCGCGTCAAATCCCGGCCTCTCAGCGGGGTTCGGCGCCGATGGATGAAGCGGGTTGCGGATCAACGCGCCGATTGTGCGGTCGGACCGTCGCCGGGGATCGTCGTGGCATCGGAGACGCCAGACTGGAATTCCAGCCAATCTCGAAGGCCCTCTGCGGTCTTGGGGCCGATCCCCTTGATCTGCTGGAGATCGTCGCACGATCGAAAGACCGGGCCGTCGCCGATCGTCTTCCGGAAGGTCTCACGATACGCGGCGATCGCACGGGCTCGCGTCGGTCCGATCCCGGGCAGACGAACCAGACTGCCCACCGGAGCGGTATTGGGGTTGATCCGTTCCGGAGTGTGGATGGGCGCGGCGTCGCCGCCATCGGAGATTCCAAGGGCGTACCCGCACGCCATGGCTGTAGCCACGCAGGCGCAGACCGTCAGTCCAACGGATTGAAGAAACTGCCTGCGTTGTCCCTCGCTCGCGCTCGAAATGCCCGGCGTCATGGGTCCACGCCTCCCCTGGCGCTGATGGCCTCGTCACCGCTTGAACATCGAGACGTGAAGCCGTTTCAGCGCTGCAAACGCCTCTTTCGGCTCCAACTGCTCGGTCAACAAACCGCTGTTGGCGATCACGTCGTCGCCGCTGTCCGCGAGACGGCCGTAATTGACAGCCTCAACGAACGGCTTGCTCAGAACGATCTTGTAGAACCGATCCAGCCATTGGGCCTGACGGGTCGGATCCCACTTACGATGCCACAGACCCGCCACGTCCACACTGAATGGTCCCTTGCCGCTGGCGCTGGGGATCTGCACATCGGTGACGTACAGCGGTTTCGCGACTGGGGCAAAACAGTCCAGAATCGACGAGATCTGCATCATGTCGCGCAGGTGCATGCCCATTTCGTCCTTGCCAAACCGCATCTGCAGCCCAAACGCATCGAAGCTGGTGCCGCTCTGGACGACCATATCCATGTACACGAAGGGCGGAATGCTGCCCGGCGTCGTGGCGTAGTACTCGCCCCACGGATAACTGACCTCGATCACCCGCACGCCGCGACTGCCGGCCGCGCGGACCGCCATATTGGCCGCCCGCGTCATCTCGAGGATCTGCTCGAAATTGAAATTGAACTGGTTGATGGCATTGAGCCCGCTGATCACGTACCAGCGGTGCACGACCGCCGCATAGCGCGAAACCACCTTGGAAACGAACTGATAGGCGGTTTCGCGGATCTTCTCAAAGCCCATGCCGGAGCGGAGAAGCCAGTCCGGCAGGCTCTCTTTCGAGAAACGCAGCAGCGGACCGGCGCTCAGGACCGCCTTTCGCCGACTCAGCATGGTGATACAGGCGTCGAGATCGGAGAAGTCGTAATGGCCCTGTCGGGCTTCGATTCGGGCCCAGTTCACCGGCACCGTAACCGAGGCGAACAGCTCGGCCAGCTTGTCCACATAGGCCGACCTGGTCATCAGGGCCGGATCGATCCGACACCCCAGGCAACCCCGACTGAAGCCATGACTCTTGCGGCGCTTGTCGAAAAGCGACTTGCCCTGCCGTACGGCCAGCTTCTCCGAGTAGATCATCGCCTTCCGCAGCGATTCGTCGGCCAGTTCCGAAGCCTTCTCCGGATTGCGGATGTTCTGGATCGCGTCGATGAACAGGTCCTGCGATTGCTGCGCAACCCCCTCCATCCCCTCGATTTCATCGAAAAACGACCAATCCTCGCACCGATTCGTGATTTGCATGAGCTTGGCGCGCACGATCTCGACGTTGAGGTTGTAGGGGCGATCCCGTTCGGGCAGACACGTGGTCGGAAGCAGAATCCGGCCGAACCCCTTGATCGGCCAGAGCAAGGCCAGGCCCGCCGTTTCCACGTTGGGCCGGACACACTCGATGTATCCGTTCTTGAAACCGATCTTCGTGCGGCGGACACTGATGCCGTCCGTACCAAAGAGGTAAGCGCCGCACAAGGTGAAAGAATCGACTGCTTTGCCGTCTTGGAATACCTGAAACTTCACTACATCGCCCCGATTGCACCCATTATCCATCGCACTGCGACTCGCGTAACGTTCACGCGGCGAAACCTTCGCATTATAGCACGACCCCGCCCTGTCGCAATCTCAAAAACGACAAGCACTTGCCGCACCTCGTCGTCAATTCCTTCCAAGACCATCTTGAACTGCCCCCTACATTCGTCTATGATAGGTCTTGTGTACCGTCGGTCAGATTAAGCTGTCCCAGAGACCATGAGGAGGATGGGTCGATGCGGGATCGTGCGGATTTCGCCCAGATGTGCGGCATTCAACCCTACACCGCCGCCCTGTCACTCTCACCCCCTCTTGCAGCCATTCATCTGTCCGTTCGCCGTACACCACTACGCACATTCCTTGAAAGGATCTGGAGATGAGACGGGGCCGGACCACCGCATCCATCGTTCTGATGTTGTTCGTATGTACGTGCGCAAGGAGTGCTGAGGTATCCTGGATCAAGGGCCAATTGCCTCCGGCCTCCTGGACGCTCTCCCCTCAGACACCGACCGCTTCGAGCGTCGTATCTTTCAGCGGCCCTCTCGATGAGGCCGTCTATGGCAACAGTTGCGTGGCCGAATCCAATCTCGGGGGCATCCCCCAACTTTCGATCGATTCCTCCAATCGCACGATCACCCTGTGGTTTCAGGGCCCACCGCCGACCATGTGCACGCGGATATGGATGCCGGTCTGCGGGCTGGCAGGGACTTTTGGTCCGCTCCAGGAAGGCAAATGGACCTTCCGCTGCCCCACGCTGGGCGTCGAGATCCCCCTTACCGTAGGGGGCGGCAAGGCGATCTACGTTGACCGTTCCGCAACGGGACCATCGCCCGACGGCTCCAGTTGGTACCGTGCCTTCCGCAATGTGCAGGATGCCCTGGCCACCGCCACAAGCGGCGCCGAGATCCGCGTCGCCAGCGGGACCTATACGCCCGACCGGGGTGCCGGGCAAACCGCGGGCGACCGGGAGGCCTCGTTCGTCGTCGCCGATATGGTGCTGCGCGGCGGCTACGCCGGCTACGGAGCGATCGATCCCGACGCCAGGGATACGGCAGCCCATCCCACCATCCTCAGTGGCGATCTCAACAGCGATGACCTGTGGGGCATTCTCAATCGGGACGACAACAGCTACCACGTCGTAACCATCGAAGGCGGTGCCGTGCTGAACGGGCTGACGATCGCCAATGGCCAGGCCGACGGCCCCTATCCCCACCATTATGGCGGCGGCATTTTCGTCGAAACCGGCGATCCGATCCTGGTGGACTGCGTGCTGCGAGGCAACACGGGTGTCTACGGAGGCGCCTTGGCCGCCATCGGCGCCGATCCCTATCTCGCCAACTGCCAACTGTCGGGCAACCGCGCCCTGCTCTATGGCGGTGCGGTATACAATCATGAGGGCTCCCTCACGCTGGCAAGCTGCCTGCTGACCGGCAACTCCGTCGGCAGCAACGGCGCCGGAGGCGGCGCAGCCATCGGCACAATCGGATCGGACGGCACCCAGACGATCGTGAGCAACTGCACCCTGGCCGACAACCGGGGTCCCTGGCCCGACGATACCGTCGTATTTGCCTTCAGCTACTCCAGCACGCCATTGCCGACGGCCATGGTTCGAATCGAGAACAGCATCGTGTATAACGACGGTGGCAACCCGCTAATCTGGAGCAGCACAGTGTCCGGCATCAGCGCTTCCTACAGCCTGATCCAGGGCGGCTGGGCCGGCACGGGCAACCTCAACGCGGCTCCTCAGTTCGTCGCCCGCGGGGTCTGGAGCATCGAAGGCGAGTGGATCGACGACGGCAGCGACTACCACGTTCGGTCAACCTCACCGGCCATCAATCACGGAAGCAACAACCTGATCCTCGGCGATCATGCGGATGTCGATCGCGACAGCGACACCACAGAAGACCATCCGCTCGACCTGGCGGGCGAGGACCGCGTCCGGGGAGGCCAGGTGGACGCCGGAGCTTACGAGCATTCGACTGCGTCCGGCCCGGAGCCCGTCTGGCAGGAGCTGCGGACGTTCGAGATCACATTCGACGTACCCAGTGGGGTCACCTATCCCGCTACGCTCAACGGAGCCTATTCCCACCAGATCGAAATGAATTTCCTCGCGGAGCTCAAGCTGGACGTGTCCGCCGCCTCAGCCGCCGGAGGAACGTGGACCGCGTGGTTCGATCCCGAGCCCGGCTACGTCGGTCCGGGGACCACGACGGTCAATTGGCGCGTCAGAGGAGAAAACGTGAATATCGCGGCGCTGACCCCCGGAGCAACGGACGTTACCGTAGCCGAGGTGACCCTGTCGATCCGTCCGGCTCCGACGCCCTGACGTCAGAGCCCGCAAGAGATACTGCGGTATATGAAACTTTTCGGTAGTGGTTCACTTTCAGACCTGGGTTCCATCTTCCCGGTTGGTCCGAGCGCGCCCCACCTGCTTGCGCTCTTCTGCTCTCGCACGCATCGAAAACCTGTTCGATTCGAACGCCTGGGCCATGGGGGCGCCATGATTCGCGAAACCCTGGAACCGGAATCGAAGCACGCAATGATCGTAGTCACCCCGGCAACGGGGCCTCTTTTGCGCGACGTCCCGCAACCGACGGCGCCGGCTTGATCTACGTGGATGACATCGGGTTCGGCAGATCCGCGGCGGCGGTGTAATCCCTTGACCCGAACTCCGGATTGTCGTTGCGTGAGCTCGGCATGAGCGGGTAACATGGCCTTCGGGAGAGTGTGAGGTGACACGGACATGAAGAAGGATCGTTCGCATTGATGAGATTCGGCATCATCGCCAATCCCAAGTCCGGCCCGACGAATGTCGCACGCAAGGCCGCAGTGTTGCGGAAGGCCGCCGACATCATAGGCGGTGACACCGTGGTCGCCGGCCTGGATACGAGTTCGCCGGACGAGTTCGTGCAGTGCGCGCGCGAATTGGCCCAGAAAGTGGACGTGATGATTGTAGCCGGCGGAGATGGGACCTTCTCCGACATCATCAACGCGATCGAGGACGACACCACCCTGTCGTACATGCCCCTGGGTTCCGGCTGCGCGCTGCGCTACGCTCTCGGGCTGCCGCCGCAATTGTCGCGGGTTGCCGCCCAGATCCGCAACGGTCGCCTGCACGAGCTCGACCTGATCCTGTGCGACGAATCCGTCAAGGCCTTCATGGCCAGCGTAGGACTGGAGGCCGATATCCTCCACCGCCGCGAAAGCCTTCAGGCCAACGGTCTGCGAGGCCCCCGGGCCTATGCGATGGCCACATTCGACTCGTTCTTTACCGATCTCGAACGCAGCGACATGACGATCACAGTCGACGACCGAACGTTCACCGTTCCCGACGCCGTCACCGCGATCGTCACCAAGATTGCGTACTATGGCTATAACATGAAAATCGTCCCCGACGCGGTCTTCGACGACCGCTATCTGCATCTACTGGCCATCAACTCGGGCTGGGGAGAGCTCGTTCAGAGTCTCGCCACCGCCTTCATGGACGGCAACAAGTTCGGCCGCCACGAGAAAGGACGCGAGATCCGCATCTGCACGCCGCACGAACGGCACGCCCAGACCGACGGCAATCTGTACCGTCAGGGAACGAGCTTCGATTTCCGCGTCTTGCCCAGAGCGCTGAAGATGTGGTATTGATCGGGCCTTCGGCCGCCTTCTCGCGAGGCGAACCCCCCGGGCCCCCAGCCGTATACAAATCCGTATAATCGACAGGAATATGGTGTACAGGCCTACAGGAGTGTGGCAAATGACCAGGAAGGTTATGCTCGTGCTTATTCTGCTGGGAACGATGGTGGCGTCCGTCGGCTGCAATACCGTTCGAGGAGTCGGGCGCGATATTTCGGCGGTCGGCGACGCCCTTTCGGATGCCGCCGGGACTCCCGAATGAGACATCTCGGGTGGCGGGCGTAGCTTTCAGGTGAGTGAATCGCCGGTCCCCGCCGGATTCAGTCGGCACGGCGCACTTGGCCTGTCATGGGCACGAACATGACCGGCATGACCTGGCGCCGGTGCAGTTGCCCATTCTGATCTTTGGTAATCTGGATCAAATACTGAAATCCGCCACCTTCGCTCACGGGCAGGATCATTCGACCGCCCGGGCGAAGCTGTTCGACCAGCGGAGGCGGAATCCGATTGGCGGCAGCGGTTCCGATGATGGCGTCAAAGGGCCCCTTTTCGGGCCAGCCGTGATAGCCGTCACCGGCCTTGACGAACACATTCGAGTAGCCCAGCTCCTTCAGTTGTTTCGCCGCCCTCTGGGCGAGCGGTTCGACGATTTCGATGGTGTAGACACGTCGGGCGATCTCCGCACACACCGCCGCCTGGTACCCCGATCCCGTGCCGATCTCCAACACCACTGAATTCGGGTCGAGCTTCAGAGCCTCGGTCATGAACGCCACGATGTAGGGTTGGCTGATCGTTTGTCCTTGCCCAATAGGCAGCGGACGATCCTCATATGCGTATCGCCGCTGCGCAGGCGGCACGAACGCGTGGCGAGGTACCGTGCGCATCGCCCGCAGCACGTTCGGATCGTCGATCTCCCGGCGCCGAATCTGCGCGTCCACCATCTTCTGCCGCTCGTCAACTCGCTCCCCGAACGCCGGGTGGCTGTGATCGGGCCGGGCGGCCTCCGCCTCGTTCGGCTCGGCAACCGCCTCCTCCTGACCTGTCGCATCCGGCGTCTCGGTCACCGACAATGAGAGCGGTTCCCGCGCCGTGTGGCGAACGAACCACAGAGTCAACAGGAACACGAGGGCAAAGAGAAGTCCAAGGTGTTCGCGGGGTCCCATTTTCCGACGGTCTTTGGCAGCCATGCTCATATCCCTCTACTGGGCGTCCACGGATACGATAATCGCTGCGTCTCTCTCCTATATTCTACGGACCTGTCTGCCCCCGGTGCACGCGAAATCACGGATTCGGCAGAGAATCGGGCGTGAACGTCGCGGTGAGCACTTCGTAGAGCCCCTGCGGAAAGGCCCCCTCGATCTCTTTCAGACTGCGTAGGCCGAAGATGAAGGCCACAGCGACAGGATCGACGCGATAGCCTGTGTGCCCTTCGTAGAATCCATAACGCATCACGTAGTATGGCTCCATCTCGCCCGTAAGGATTCGCGTCAGTTTCTGCGTCAGTTCCACCATCTGCTCTGCAGTAAGGCGGTCGTACCGAACTGCCAGAAATGCCTTCTCCTGATCGGTCAACTCCCGGCGAAAACTGATCTGAAACGCCCCTTGGATCTCATCGTCGAAGATCGATTCCTGGAAGCCGCGCGTCGTCAGGATCTCGCCGAAGTGAATCTCAGTACCGTTGTAGAACACGGATTGGATATCGTATCGAAACCTGCCAATTCGACCGAGTTCGTACTCCCGGAGAATCAGGTTCCAGATGTGAAACAAGGGTCGGGCCAGTTGCGGATGAGTCAGTCCCAGCCTCCGCACCAGACGGGTATCGCCTTTCAGCACGGAAATGATGTCCTCGCCGGCGGCCAGAAAGCCAATGCCCGAAGAACTGCCCGGCCGGCCGAATTTCGTGATCTCCTCCACCGCCCTGCCGGTGATCCGCTCGACCGCGTCCAGCTCTTGCTCCGAATGCAGTCCCACCCGCGCCAGGGTCGGAAAATCCTGCGCATCCACCGCAAGCTGCCTTCCCTTGCCGATCTGGTGCATGCCATAGCGAACGTTCAAGGGCGCGTTCTCCACCGTTACCGGGACCAACGCAAATTGGCCCTTTGCCGTACGGACGACCAGAATCTCCTGTCCCTCCGAGGTCGTAAACGGCGAGGGCGTATCGGGCTTCTCGTCGTAGACCTGCGGATAGGGCTTCCAAAGCTCCTTCGACCCGGGCAGGGGCACCGCTCGCTCCTCCGATACATCTGTGGTTCTACCCTGCACTTCGGAACCAAGACCACACAGCGTCACCAACAGGATACGCGCTGCGACCCTGACGGAATTACGTCTGACCGGCATCTCTCACGCTCCCTTCTACTTGGCACAGATCGACTGGTTTTGCCTCCTTGAACTTCACCGACGCTGTCGGCACCCAATCGGTTGACAATGAATGCTGTTCTGCCGACACATCGGACACAGCCCACCCCAAACCTCGTCAGGCCGCCGCTTTTTTTGATGAAATGGACAGCGTGCCCGTCTATAGTTGAAGAAGCCTGTGACGCCCGCGGCACCGGCTTCCATCGCGATGGCGATTGATGGTCCCGCGAGCGAGGAGATGGCATCATGATGTGCTCGACAATCGTCTATGTACTGACTACGGCTCTGGCCTTCTTGGCGGGCGCACAGCCCCCAGCGCCGGCCGGTGCACGGTCGGACTCTGCCCGGGTGGTCTCTCTGGCGATTACGCCCGCACCACTCGATCCCCCGCGCCAGCAGCCGCTGCTTCCCGATCCGAACGAACTGACCGACGAGGATGCGGCACCACTCTACGTCAGAGCCGCTGAGGCGCTGCCGCAGACGATGGACATTGAAACGCTCCGGAATTGGCTCGACATGCCTCTGAGCAAGCTGCCGCAGGACCAGGCGCAGGCGCTCCTCCAGGACGCGAAAGCCAGCCTCGACCTGGCTCATCGTGCCAGCCGGTGCAAGGAGGCCGACTGGCCGCCCTTCCAGCCGCCCCGGATGCCGGCCCACCTGAGCGAATATCGCGAGCTGGCTCGCCTGCTCTGCCTCCAGGCCCGTCTCCAGATCGCCCGCAAGCAGTACGAACAGGCCATTGAAACGATCCAGACGGGCCTGGCTACGGCCAAACACCTCGGAGAGGGGCCCACCGTCGTACAAGGCCTGGTCGGTGTCGCCATCGCTGCCATGTTGCTCGAAACGGTTCAGGATTGGGCTCAGACCCCTGGCAGTCCCAACCTCTATAATGCTCTACGGGCCCTGCCGCACCCCTTGGTCGATCTGAACCAGCCGATTGCGTCGGAATTGGGCAACCTCGACGCCAGTCAACAGTACAGTGAAGCGACACGGAGGCTGCTGCGGCAGCGGATGGAAGCATCGTTCGATCGCGTTCACCAGTTGATGCGCCGGCTCGACAGCCAGGTCGCCGCTCTCCAGACCATCGAGGCCCTGCGCCACTACACAGCCACCCACGACCGCTCGTTGCCTGCGCAGCTCGACGACATCACCGACCTGGAGCACCCGGCGGATCGCCCAACGAGTGAGCGGTTCACTTACCGCCTGGAGCAATCCAAAGCCATACTGGAAGTCGCCCCGCCGCAGGGCGGCCGAATCCGCGACGCCGTCCGTTACGAAATCACCGTCGCTCGATAGCGACCCGCTCCAGCCGAACGCCATTCGCGTGACGTTCGTTCTGGCGTGCAGCCGCGAAAGGGTATACCATGCGGTCTCGAAAGGTCGAACTTCAAGAACTCAGACAGAGCAAAGGACTGGATCATGCGATCGAAACGATGGATCGGACAGACCCTGGTGGCCGCGGTCGCAATGCTGATAGCAACCGGCTGCAGCACCGTAGACGAATCGCTGCGAGCGAAAGCCGAGAGAACGGTTGAGTTGGAGCGTGCCCTGGCGCCGGGTTCGCAACTGGCCGTCTCCACGACCAGCGGCTCGATCGTAGCGACAGGGCAGGAAACCGATCGCGTTCACGTCAAAGCCCTTATCGTCGCCCGCGCTGCGACCAAAGAACGGGCCAGAGAATTGGCTGAGCGGATTGCGGTCAGACTGGAGAACCGCGCCGGCGGGCTTCAAGTCGAGGTCGACAGACCGACGCCTGCGAGCAAGAAATCCATCAGCGTCCGCTATGAGATCATCGTGCCGAGACAGACCGATATCGATGCTGCCAGCGCCTCGGGCCCTATCGAGATGACCGACCTGATCGGAAACCCAACGGCACGCACTGGCAGCGGCTCCATCAAAGCGTCCCGCATCACCGGATCGGTCCGTTTCCAGTCTTCCAGCGGACCTGTCTCGTGCAGGGAAGTCAACCGGGGCGACGTCCAGCTCGAAAGCGCCAGCGGAAGCGTTCGCCTGACGGACGGCTCAACGCTCGGAGTCTGCCAGTTGGGTACCATGTCCGGATCCATCACGTGCCAACGCCTCGACGCCAGGACGATACGGATGAGTTCGTCCAGTTCTCCCGTAACCCTGCGGGATGCACAAGCCGATCTGATCCATCTCCATTCGGGCAGCGGGCCGATCTCCGCCAGGGAGATTTCATGCGAACAGCTTCAGGCCGAATCGACCAGCGGCGGTGTCGGCGTAGCCTTCAGCCCCGACGCCCCAAGCGACGTCATCGCGGGCTTGACATCCGGCTCCGGGGGCGTCAGCGTCGTGATGCCGCGTGATTTCGCCGGCCAGGTCGACCTCCGCGCCAGCACCGGCACCGTCCGCATGCGCCAGCCGATCACGCCGCGGGGCAGGCCGGGAAAGGACCACATCAGCGGTACTCTCGGCACCGGCTCGGGCAGCCTCCTCGTCCGCAGTACCAGCGGCGCGATCCGCGTCCGATAGAAGCCGCCAGCACACCCAAGACCATTCAGGAGAAACGATTATGACCCACCGACCAGTCAAATCCAGCGGTAGCTTTTCGAGACGTGCATTCCTTCGGTCCGCTGCCGCTGCCGTGGCGGCGGCCCAAATGGCCGGTCTTCCCGCCTGGGCCTCGCGGCAGACGGCCAAAGTCAAGTTCTTCAAGAACCTGGGCCATGGCCATATCGGCGTCCGCGCCAATCAGCAGCAGGCATTGGACTACGCGGTGAAGTTCGGTTTCGAGGGAATCACCCCGAGCGTGGGCGAATTCGAGGGCCGCTCGGCTGCGGAAATCCGCGATTGGGTTGATACGATGAAGAGCAAGGGCATCCGGTACGGCGCCGCCGGTCTGCCCGTCGAGTTCCGCCGGGACCAGGCGCAGTTCGAAGCGGGTCTGGCCACATTGCCCAGGCAGGCTGCCATTCTCCAGCAACTGGGCGTTACCCGCGTGGCCACGTGGATCCTGCCCGGACACGGAGAGCTGACCTATCTCCAGAATTTCGAGCAGCACAAGACGCGCCTGCGCGAAGCGGCTAAGGTGCTCGACGACCACGGCATCCGCCTGGGCCTGGAATTCGTCGGCCCGCGGACGAGCCGGGCCAGGAATCGGTTCCCGTTCATCTCTACACAGCGGGGGATGATGGAACTGGTCGACGCCATCGGCACACCGAACGCAGGCCTCCTGATGGATAGCTGGCACTGGTATACGTCCCATGGGACGATCGACGAACTGCTGACGCTGTCGAATAAGGACATCGTTCACGTCCATGTCAACGACGCCCCCGCCGGCATCCCGGTCGATGAGCAGGTAGACAACCGCCGGGCACTGCCGGTGACGACCGGCGTGATCGACATGAAGGGCTTCATCAACGCCCTGGCAAAAATCGACTACGATGGGCCCATTGAGTGCGAACCCTTCGACCAGCAGTTGCGACAGATGAATGCTGAGGAAGCCCTGCGCAAGACATCCGAAGCGCTAAGGCGCACCTGGGACCTCATTGCGGTCTGACCGAAGTCGCCCGTCAGCGGGTCCCTTGCGATTACCAAGTCGGCACGGTTCCGCCGGCGGGCCAACTCAAGACAAAGGTGTTGTGTGGTGGTTCGTCGGCCGGATAGGGGGAAACCGTATCGACATGCCCATCGACAAAGCTCGCATTCACCACGCCTTGAGTGAGATCTCCGCGAGGAGCCTTGTGGAAGGTCCCGAAACTGTCGGCCGAACCGTCTGGCCAGGAACGCGTGTTGTTGTCATTGATCCCGGCCACGTTGATGCCTGGCATCGTCCACGGGTTCTCCTCGGAGAAGTAGAATACCCTCGACGGGTTCTTCACCATGGTTTCCTTCTTGAACTTGCTGATCCCCGCCTTGAACTGCGTTGGCACACTGTTCCAGGCATCTCCGTTGAGATATGAATTCATCGTATAGCTGTATTGCGGTTCTACGGGAATGCTGCATACCGTGCCGCGTTCCCAGGTTCCACCGCAGCCGTGCGTCCGCGCGATGACATCGAAATCGGGACACAAGTGAATGTCCAGGCCCTTGAGATAAGGCCACATGCAACCCGCCAACTCCGGGTGCTGATCGAGGTTATTGCTTGCATCATGCCAG
>CAZTGH010000039.1:0-6781 GCA_964612985.1 uncultured Pirellulales bacterium | reverse complement strand
GTGGTTGACGCCTCCCCTGTTGTACAGCCATGTAAAAGAGTACGGGAAATCGAAGTCCCAATCGCCGGAATACATCTTGGCCGCCAGGGCATACTGTTTCAGATTGGCCTGGCAACGAATCATGCGTGCCTGGGCTCTGGCCCTGCTCAGGGCGGGCATCAGAATGCCCATCAGAACGGCGATCACCGCGATAACAACCAGAAGCTCGATGAGTGTAAATCCCGCTTTTCGCTTCATGATGGTACTCCTAAACCCCGTCGACAGCATTGCCATTCGTGATGACCAGACGTCCATCCAGGTGCCCACGATCGCAGACCTTCTCTGTATTGTCCCCTTTCCGGCCCCGCTCGTCAAGGGTATTTCCCGCATTATCGGGCGGATAATCCCTGCCATCCGCCCTGGCTGCACCGACTCAAGGCGCGGTGCCAGAGCCGAACGGTGTGGAACCGGAAGGCGGTGGGCGCCGGTCCGTTCATCGGGACGCCGTAGTAATGGAAGTGACCTTCCACGACCGAACGGGAGCCACTGGCCCACCTCCGGGACGGGGTCGCGCATTCGCCGTTTCAACTGGGCCTCGATCTCGGCCCGTTTGGCCGTCGGCCGCCTCGCCATGGTCAGGCGCAAGACTGTGAAGCGACTATTGCTTCGCTTGGTGGTCCAGATACGCGCAAGCCCAAGGAAGTCGAAGGTCTCCAGCTTGCCCAGCCTGCGTTTTCGCCGGTTGACGGCGGCGAAGGGACCGAACTCGATCGGGCGAGTCGTGTCCGGACACGGTTGCGTGAGGCGATGCATGCGTCGCCCCTATGGCTCCTGGTCCGTACGAGCGTGGCAATCCAATTGCATACGGGTCTGCGGTGCAGCTTCCGGGCGGCTATCGGGCGTCGGGAAGGAGTTCGAAGGGGTCGCTGACTTCGGGGGGTATGGCGCGGGGATGGCCGGTGTGAAGATCGGCGAAGACCCAGTCGGTTTCACCTTGGGCGAGCGTGACGTGGTCGCTGGTGCGGACGAACTTGTAGCGGCGCAGGGAGCGGACCTTGCGGAAGCCGGCGACCCAGGTCTGGGCTTCGATCTCGTCACCTTCGAAGGCGGGACGGAGGTATTCGATGTGGTGCGAGCGGGCGATCCAGGTGGCGCCAACGCGGCGGGTCGCCTCGGTGCATCCGACGGCGTCGGCGTGGCGGACCGCGACATCCTGCATCCACTGGACGTAGACGACGTTGTTGACGTGCCCGTTGGCGTCGATGGCTTCGGGCCCGACGGTGAATCGATGTCGATAGATCGACTGCATTCGAAATCCTCTCGGATGCCGTTCGTATGGTGACGACAGTGTATCAGAAAGGACGCAGCAGACAACCGCCGTTTGCATGAAGGCGGCAGGAAAGGCGGCGCCTGGTGCTTAGGGGCAGATCCTGGCCGAGGGCAGCGCACGAATCAGTAACTGCGTCCGACGGATGAAGATACAAGAGCACATACGACGCTCACGATGACAGGAACGCATGAACGCGAGTTGGGATTGGGAGGGAGGGGAATCGAGCATTTGGCTGATTCACCTGGGGGGTTGGGGGGCGTAGCGGTGAGAGAGTAGAGAGTGCCGGCATGCGTCGGGCACGATGCAGGAGCCTCGTCGAGGGGATCATGGAAAGGAGATCGTATGGCGTCGCAGGTGCAGACGGGAGTAGAGACGAAACTGCAGAAACGCTCGGGCAAGGTCCGCCAGGCGGAGCTGGATCTGTTGTGCATCAACACGATTCGGACGCTGGCGATGGACGCGGTGCAGAAGGCGAATTCGGGGCACCCGGGCACGCCGATGGCGTTGGCGCCCTTGGCGTACGTGCTGTGGACGCAGTTTCTACGGTACAATCCCGGCAATCCCGAGTGGTTCAATCGGGACCGTTTCGTGCTGTCCAACGGGCACGCGTCGATGCTGCAATATGCGATGCTGTTTCTGACGGGGTACGATGTGTCGCTGGAAGATTTGGAGCATTTCCGGCAATGGGACAGCAGGACGCCGGGGCATCCGGAATACGCGCGGACACCCGGCGTCGAGTGCACGACCGGGCCGCTGGGACAGGGGATCATGAACGCGGTGGGGATGGCGATGGCCGAGGCGCATCTGGCGGCGCGGTACAATCAGCCGGGGCACGAGATCATCGACCACTTTACGTACGTCTTCTGCAGCGACGGGGACATGATGGAGGGGGCCTCGCACGAGGCGGCGTCGGTGGCGGGACATCTGGAACTGGGCAAGCTCATCGTGGTCTACGACGACAATCACATCAGCATTGAAGGCGAGACGGATCTGACGTTTTCCGACGACGTGGCGATGCGATTCAAGGGCTATCACTGGCACGTGCAGGATCTTGGCGATCGGGCGAACGACCTGGGCGCAATCGGCAAGGCGCTGGCGAAGGCGGAGTCGGCGACGGACCGGCCGTCGTTGATTCTGCTGCGGTCGCACATCGGGTACGGGGCGCCGAACCGGCAGGATACGAAGGAGGCGCATGGGGAGCCTTTGGGCGAAGAGGAGGTACGGCTGACGAAACGGTTCTACGGCTGGCCTGAAGACGAGACATTCCGCGTGCCCGAGGAGGTGCTGGACCACATGCGAACCGCGGTCGGACGGGGGCGCCAGCTCGAGGGCGCATGGCACGAGAAGTTCGAAGACTATGCGCGGGAGCATCCGGAACTGGCGGCGCAGTTTCGGGCGGCGCGGTACGACGAGGTACCGGCGGACTGGGATGCCGATCTGCCGGAATTTGGCCGCGAAGACGGGCCACAGGCTACGCGTGCTTCCGCGGGGAAGGTCGAGCAGGCGGTGGCTAAGAAGATCCCGTGGCTGATCGGCGGCAGCGGCGATCTGGCCCCTTCGACCAAGACGTTCATCGAGGGCTCGGGCTACATCGAGGCGGGCGGGTACGGACACCGCAACATCGCCTGGGGGGTTCGCGAGCACGTCATGTGCGCAGCCAGTTCGGGGCTGGCACTACACGGGGGGATCCGGCCCTTTGCGTCGACGTTTTTCATCTTCACCGATTACGCGCGGCCTGCGATCCGCCTGGCGTGCCTCATGGAGCTGCCGGTGATCTATATCATGACGCACGACTCGATCGGCCTGGGAGAGGACGGGCCAACGCACCAGCCGGTGGAGCATCTGGCGTCGTTTCGGGCGATGCCACACATGTGTGTGATCCGCCCTGCCGATGCGAACGAGACGACGTGGGCGTGGCGGGCAGCGATCATGCGCAAAGATGGTCCGACGATGCTGGTGGTGACGCGCCAGAAGCTGCCGATTCTGGATCGCAACAAGGTGGCGCCTGCGGAGGGGGTGCTCAAGGGCGCGTATGTGCTGTCGAAAGAGAAAGGCGAGCGGCCCGACGCGATCCTGATGGGCAGCGGGTCGGAGGTGCACCTGCTGCTGGAGGCACAGGAGAGGCTCTGGGCCGGCGGGCTCGATACGCGGGTGGTGAGCATGCCGAGCTGGGCGCTGTTCAGCGAGCAGGATGAACAGTATCGGAACGAAGTGCTGCCACGAGAGGTGAAGGCGCGACTGGCGGTGGAGGCGGGCGCATCGCTGGGCTGGTGCCGGTGGACGGGGGACGGCGGCGACGTGATCGGGATCGACGCCTTCGGGTCGAGCGCACCGGCGAAGGAGAACTTCGCGCACTACGGGTTCACCGTCGATGCCATCGTGGAGCGCGCGAAGAAACTCGCGCGATAGGAGCACAACCACGCGCGCTACGGGCGGACGGTGATCTTGCCCAAATCGTACCAGCCATCGGCTCGGCGGTCTTCGATGGCGAGCTGGATGGCGGGCTCGTCGAAGCGCGGGTCGAGGATGCCGATCTGAAAGTCATACGAGCCCGGCGGGGTGTCGGCAGGGATCTTCAGCGTGTGATCGTAGAGGTTGTCTCCCGGCAGCCAGGATCGCAGATCGGCATCGGTGACGAGGATGCGACTGCCTTCGCGACCGGCCAGGCGGAACGCGAGGCGAAACGGGCGGTAGCACGGGGCGACACCCTTGTTCTCCCACCAGGAGGTGAAGGCCAGCGAGCCACCCGGCTTAACGACCGAGGGATAGGTGAGCTTGCGGAGGACGAAGCGATAACCCATCCTGTTGAGCCAGCGGTTGACGGCGGGCCACCACTCGTCGGGGACGGGGGAGGATTTGGCCTTCGGTCCAGCGCTGCCCCTGGTTGAGGCGGTCGCCATTGAAACGCTGGAAGGTCATGAAGCCGATTCCGGGATTGGTCAGGACGTCGTCGATCTCCCGAGGGCGGACGACGACGGTCTCCTGGGCGGGCGAGACACATGCCCAGATCGAGAGCAACACCAGCGATACTTTGCATGCGGTATGCATCGGAGCACCTTGTTCCATGAATGGCGATATCCTGCGTGACTCGTCGGTTTTTCGTTTCTCGAGTGTCATCGAGACCCCACAGACGTTATCATACACATTCAGGATGACAAAGCGACGCGTAGAGGTTTCTTCTGACGTGTATCATACTATCGTGCGTACAAGCACACCAGTACTTCGAAGGGGACGATCGAAATGGTTAGTACAGCGCATGGACACAGGCAAGAGCGAGCGGCATGGCCACCTTTGCTGAGGGCCACCGAGGCGATGCGCGTGGTGATGACGATTGTTCTGGTCTCGGCGGCAGTTCGGGCGGCCGATCGTCCGCTGTTCGACGTCAACGATGCGGGGGACTCTTCGTCGGGGGTGCCGGAGGTGCAGCCCTGGAAGGTGCTGCCGCTGGATGCGGAGTATGGCGGCCAGTGGGTGGTGGCGGGCGATCTCGACGGGGATGGTGAGGTCGAGTTCGTCGCCTGCGAGAACCACAACGTCGGCGACGTTCATTATACCTCGACGGCGGCGGCGCACAAGCTGGACGACACGGTGCTCTGGCGCTGGGGCGATCCCGACATCGGGCGGAAGATCTGGCATCACGACGTCGCCTGTCAGATTCACGACTGGGACGGCGACGGCCAGCCCGAAGTCATTCTTGCCACCAAGGGCAGCATCGTCGAACTCGACGGGCAGACGGGTCGGGAGAAGCGTCGCATCGCGATCGAGGAGGAGGCGACCGACTGCATCGCATTTGCGGATCTGTCGGGGCGCGGCCGCCCTACCGAGGTTCTTGTCAAAGACCGGTATCACAATATCTACGCATACGACCACTCGGGCGAGTTGCTCTGGCATGTGACCGATCCGGGCGGCTACCGGACCGCTCACCAGGCGCGTCCGATCGACCTGGACGGCGACGGGGTCGATGAGATCGCAGCCGGCTATGCGATGCTCAATGCCGATGGCTCGGTGCGCTGGGTCTTCAAGTCCTCGAAGGTGGATCCGTCCCGGGGGCACCTGGATTGCATCCGCGTGGCACAGCGCGGCAAGAGTCCGCAAGAGATGCGGCTGGTCCTGACGCTGTGCGGAGCCAACGCGATCGCGATGGTCGACGGCGAAGGGAAGCTGATCTGGGAGCGGTCGGGGCTTCATTTCGAGTCGATCGACGTCGGTCGGGTGGTTGCCGAGCGTCCGGGGCCACAGATTCTGGTGGATATCGATCACCAGCCGTTCGGCCAGGGACCGCTGTGGCTGATGGATGAGAACGGCGGGTTGCTGGGTCGGATCAATACCGATTACGCTCGGCATCATCACCTGCTCGACTGGACCGGCGACGGACTCGATGAGATCTTCAACGCGCACAGCGGCGCGGTTTACGACGGCAAGGGCCAGCGTATTGCGACGCTGGCGGCCCCGCCGGCGGGCAGCGCGGGGGAACGGAGTATGCTGGTCGGCGATTTCACCGGCGAGGGAATCCCCGATGTCACCCTGGCCACCGCGACGGCCCTGTACATCTTCAAGAACGAACACGGCGCCAAGCCCGACTATCCGGTGCACCTGGGGACAGAATTCAACTTCACGCTCTACTGATTGCTCTCTGGCGGGCCGGCGCGGGAATAGCAGTCCTTACGCTCGTGGGGACCGAGGCATGGGGGTTCTGCGTCGGTCTTTGGCAATACGATGCGCAGTGCATTATTGACGAATCCGGCATCGAGACGGTCCGCATCGAGCAAGCGGGAGATACGAAATCTGAATTCGTACTGGCCAATGTCCTCAGCGGGCAAGCGGGGCAGGCCCTTGATAACGAGGTCGTGCCCTTCCAGGCGAACGTGTGCGGTGGCTTCGCCATCGGCGGGCAGTTCCACCATGACCACCACGGCGTCCTTGCGTTCGTAGATGTCCGCCCGCGCCGCGAAAAGCTTGCGGGACTGTATCGGGCGGAGGGCATCTCGTTGCGGCCGCCTCACTGTCAGTTGAGCCCTCATGTCTTGTCACCTCCCTCGAATGTCAACCTGTGGCGAACGAAGCATATGGCGCGGTCGACGAATCCGGCAGCGCGCAGGCGAGGGCCTCGATCAGGTCCTCCTTGACGCACTCGGGCTGGATGGGCGCGTAGCCCGCTTTCTCGAAGAGGTACTCACAGACGAGCCTGAGTTGCACGACGGTGTCATCGCCATAGCGATATCGTCGGTGCTGGCGGGCATGACGGCTGACCGGCTCGACGGCGGTTTCGAGAATCGTGATCTGATTGTGCTGGAAGGTCCGCTCGGGTTCGGTACCGTCAAACCCGCGGAAACGGTGCTCCTTGGCGGTACAGAGCTGGTTCATGAAGGACGCGACGGCGTTCGAACGGAGCACGATCTCCAGATCGAAGTGGACGACGTCGATCCATTCATCGCAGAGGCGTCCCGTGAGCGAGCGGGTGAGCCCGTCGGA
>CAZTGH010000038.1:0-22161 GCA_964612985.1 uncultured Pirellulales bacterium | reverse complement strand
TACTGTGCATTGGTGACCTCCGTGGCGGCCATGAAGAAGGACTGGCGGATGGTCTCCTGGCGTACCGGCGACTCATCCGAGTCACCGTCCGCACTTCCCATGGCAAAGCTGCCGGCAGGAACTCGCTCCATCTTCATGCCAAGCGAATTGATGAAGCTTTCAGCTCCACCCGCCACAGCACCAGAAAGCGACAGCCCGAGTAGACCGAACACGATTCCAAATCGCCACGCCCGTTCCTGCATTGGCCCGTTCCCCCTCGTCGAAGTCTCAAGGCTCGCCCATTGTATGACGGATCAGCAATTCCAACATGCGGTGGAGCTTCCGATCCGCGCTGAGTTGCGGATCGTTGTGCACGGCCTGCATGATCTTACCCGCCATCTCGCCGACCGCATTTTTCTGCCGAGTATTCAAATCCCCGCGAGCAACGACCTTGTTGAGAAGATACACAGCATCCTGATAGCGACCTTCGTCGAAAGCCGTTTTGGCCGCACCGACATCCTCGGCACTGGCGGTACCTTCAAAGCTCGCATTCAGTTCACTGGTCGCCTCCACATCCGAGTCCTTTGCGCATCCCGCAACTGTCAGCAGCCCGACCGCGAAAACTATCAGCAGAAGGACACGCCAGTAGCCTGAATCGCCTCGAACTGGTACTTCTATCGTCCAGACTCCATAGGTGAAACGTCCGAGCAACATCGTCAGCCCCCTGCCCTAGAACGCCGGGTCCATGGGCATCATGCTGTGTTCCCAAGTTGGTTCGTATGGCACGCTCTGCTGCAGCTTCGGGTGGATCAGGCCGTAGTCCCCGCTCTCCCGATCGTCGTACTTGCGGTAGTCCGCATGCCCATCGGCATACACGAAATTGCCACCGCCCTTGTGCACGTTGGCCGTCTGCTCGACCCGCTCGCTCGTGAACCACGACGGATGATCGCTCGCGCTGGCGAACATATGCCACTCCTGGTACTGTGTCGGCTCCTGGCCCTGCAAGGCTGCCTCCGTCCGCGTGATCGGCTCAGGCTGAACCCACAGGTGGTTCGACAACGACCAGCCCTCCTGCATCACGATCAACCGACCCGGCGTCGGCAGCGAAATCGCCCGTCGACCCAGCACCATCGAGTTGGCCAGGTACCCTGTGCGGCTCGTCCGCGTCGGGGCGTAGGCCGGATTCGGATTGGGCTTGAGGCTCGGACAGGCATACACCGGAACCGCCGCCTGTGGGTCCGACGCCGCCAGCATCGGACGCAGCAGCTTGAGGACATTGTCCCGGGAGGCCGGACTGGCGTAATCGAAGACGGCCTGCGTCTTGGGGGGCAACTGCTCATAGTCGTGCTGGTACATCGTCAGAGCCACCCCGATTTGACGCATGTTGCTCATGCACGACGCACGACGACCCTGCTCACGAGCGACATTCAATGCCGGCATCAGAATCGCCATCAGTAAAGCGATCACCGAGATCACAACCAGTAACTCGATGAGCGTAAAACCTCTCCTAGCCATGGCAATGCCTCCCGAAAACTGTGATGCTGATCTGGCCATCAGCCTCGCAACAATAATTTCACTGGGATTTGCTCTATGGATACCGATCATGGCTACAACGATTTAGCGAATCAGCAAATCAAGGCCTTTTACATTGTGGATGCTACACAACACAGTCCGGCCTTTCAAGCCGAAAAACAAGTGCGCGACCCACTGCATGCCCGCCATGCCGGATTTCGTATTTGCAAAAAGGTTACAGCACAAGTAAAATAATTTGTGAAAAACTGGTCGTTACATTTGGGAGAAGCATGATGTTTAGCCAAAACGAAAAGCCAATTACTATCACAGCTCTCGCCAGCCGTATCGGCGTCTCCATCGCCACCGTTTCCTCCGTTCTGAACAACCGCTGCAAGCAGCGACGCATTTCACCCGAAACGGTCAGAAAAGTACAGCAGGCGGCCGCCGAGGCGGGCTATCTCCCGAACGTCGCCGCCCGCCGGCTTCGATCGGGAGCCAACAAGTATCTGGTCCTGGCGATCATCACATCCTACGAGGCCCCCCTGCCTCTCGTCAGTGCCTCCATTGCCGCACTCCACCGACTGGTCCGCGAGGACAAGCATAGGAACATCCACTGCACGATCACCGTGGAAATGTTCGATGCGGGCAAACTCTCCGGACTCCCGGGGCTGCTTGACGGCAGTCGCTTCAACGGGGCCATTATTGCCAACACAATACCCGAGGACGATGCCTTTCTTGCACAAAGTCAATTCTCCATTCCCATCGTGATCATTGGTCGCGATATTCCCAACTACAGTTCCGTGCGAGACGTTCCGGAGAAAACCGGCCAACAGGCGGCGGAAATTCTCGTTTCGACCGAAAGCAGTTACCCTGCGATCCTCCACGCCAAACTGCTTACACAAACGACAGGTGGCCGACTGAAAGGTTTCTGTAACAAGATGAAATCACTTGGGGCCCAAGCCCCCCTCACGATTATCAGCGAAGGATTCGACGTATGTGATGGCTACCAGGCCGTCAAACGTATTCTGGCCAGAGGTCAGAAGATCGACGGGCTCTACTGCATCCTGGACAGCCTTGCGGTAGGAGCATATCACGCTCTCAAGGAAAGCGGACTCCGCATCCCACAGGACGTCGCGGTCATTGGCACTGGGGATTACCCCATCGCCTCCTATCTCGACCCACCCTTGAGCACCTTCACGCGAATGTACTACAACCTTCACGAGCAGGCAGGGCTTCTCCTGCTGGGGCACCTTGCGGGGGAGATCAGCGCCCCGACACATATCTTGATCCCCATCTCGCCCATCCTTCGCGAATCCACGAAGAGGGGTCAACTGGTCAATCCTTAGCCCATGAAGCTCAGTAACGCACAACGAAAGGCCCGGAGGCTTTCTCCATTCTACCGCCTTTCTGCACCATACGCTTTCATAACGGAAGAATGGAACTTCTCACCGCCCCGGCTACCCAGGAGTCGCACTTCCTGTCTGGTTGACCAGTTGAGCATCCGCTGCAGCAAAGTCACTTTGATCTCCGCATAATCCACATCGTTCCATAGGTTGTGAGATTCCTGCGGATCGTTCTGCATATCGAACAAAACCCCTTCGAAGGAGCCACCATCTTCTGGAAGATCGTGGTATACACTCAGTTTGTACCGACCCTCGTGGAACATTGTGGCGTGGATGGGGGGATCGAAATATGTGCCGCCGGGCCCGTAGCCGGTGTTGCGGAAGGTGCAAACTGCCCATCCCCGCCCCCGGTCATAATCCTCGCCTTCCCGGATCAACCGCACCAAATCCATGCTTTCCGGGTAAATCGCATCAAGCTGGTACCGTTTATGGCCGGTCGCGGCCAGAATCGTCGCCGTGATATCCATGTGCTGGACGAGCTCGGGGATGCGGCGTCCAGCCGGAATTTGCCTCGGCCAGCGCATGAGCAGCGGCACATGAATCGAGGGATCGTAGAAGTGGCCCCCCTTGCTGAACAATCCGCGGTCAAAAAGCATGTCGCCGTGATCACTGACAAAAATCACGAGCGTATCGTCCGTCAGGCCCTGTGCATCCAGATAGTCGAGGACACGCCCTATCTGCGCATCGAGAAAACCTATGGACGCGTAGTATCCCTTTCGAAGCTTTTGGATATCATTTGTGTACTCAGGCATGCGGCGGAGGATGTCTTGCGACTTTTCATATTCACGTTGCACGCCTTCAGGCAAGGCCGGGTCGTCGGACGGGGCTTGCGGTGCCGCGATCGCAGCAACGTTGACCTCCTCGGCAGCCTCCAGCGGATGATCGTAGTATGGATCGTGAGGATCGAACAGGCTCATCAGGATGAAGAAAGGTCGATCGGAGTCACGGCCCCGAATGCGCTCGATAGTGGTCTCTGCCGCCCATGTCGAGAAGTGCAGCGCGGCCGGGAAGTGATGCAGCGATTTGCCTTCGCGTTTCAACCTCTCGTAAAAGGCAGGGTCTTTGTCCCGCACCCATCGGGCGTAGGCATTGAACGGGCTGTCGAAATTCAGGCCCGGGTCGATACACCAATGATAGTGATCGAAGCCGTCGTGAGGGTGGCGCCGCTCCGCCTCCTCCCAAAGACCCGAGACATGCAGTTTGCCAACCAACGTCGTTTCATATCCCAAAGTCCTCAGCCGCTCGGGCACCAGAATCTCATCCTTCGCCAGGATGTCATGGAGCTTGAATACACCGTGGCCGGGGACAGGCTTGCCCGTCAGCAGACTCGCACGGACCGGTGTGCAAATCGGGTTCGGGCTGTAGCACCGCTCGAACAGCGCACCGCCGCGCGCGAGCTGGTCCAGATTGGGCGTCGCCACGGCTCGGCACCCATAGCAACCTAGCGAGTCAAAGCGCTGTTGGTCGGTCATTAGAAGCAGGATATTCGGCCGTTTTGCCGGGCGGGAACTGGCGGCGCGGCTCATGCAGGACAGGCTAAGTCCACCGGTGACCAGCTCCGCCATGCCCAGAGCACTCGCGCGCAGGAAATCCCGCCGGTTTACCGGCTCTGTTACTTTTTCACTAGGGGTTCGACTTCCTATTGCGATGTCATTGGATTCTGTCATAGGAATTTTCTCTTTCATTTGATCTTCTTCTGTGACGTCATCCGCGGTATGTTTCGCGCTTTGGGTTACAGCGGCTTCCAGACCGGCCCACCCTTGTAGATTCGGCCGACAGGATATCGCTCGCTCGGAGTGACCGCCGTTTCCATGATTGTGGCAATACGTCGCACAATGTCGGGGTACTCACCGGCAACGTCGTTGGTTTCACCGACATCGACACTAAGATCGTACAATTGGATCGCACCGTTCTTGCCGAGACGAACGCCTTTCCATTTGCCCATGCGCACGGCCTGATCGTAACGGCGACGGCAGTGGCCGTAGTCCCAGTACAGATAATCGTGCTGTGGGACGGGGCCTTTACCTCGCAGGGCGGTGGCAATCGAGTGGCCGTCGATTTTGCCCGGCGGCTCCACGCCTGCAAGTTCAGCGAAAGTCGGCATCATGTCCCAGAAGGCAATCACTTCGTTGCTGATAGTGCCGGCAGGAATCGTGCCCGGCCAGTTGCTGATGAACGGGACGCGTATCCCGCCTTCGTACATATCCCGCTTGTGCCCGCGCAGGGAACCGTTGCTGTCGAACAAATCCACAGCGCCGGCCCAAGGTCCATTGTCACTGGTCACAATCGTCAGCGTGTTCTCGCGAATGCCGAGTTCGTCCAGCAGATCGACGATGCGCCCGATATCCTTATCGAGTAATGTAACCATCGCTGCATAATTCTTGGCTTTCTGCGGCCATTCCTTATCACTGTACGGTTCGTCCGAAGGGATCGGTAACTGTGTAGGGTCCTCTTGCTCATTGCCGAAATGCGGCAATGTAAAGGCGCCGTAAAGGAAGAACGGCTGATCCTTTGACTGCCGAATGAATTCCAGTGCCCGGTCGGCCATCAGGTGATGGCTGTAGTGCGCGTGACTTTCCCTGTTACCGGGCATGTGATACTTGCCGGCATTGTCGTCCAGATAATTGGTGTAATACCAATGGGCATGATCCTGGTCGAGATAACCGAAGAACGTGTCGAAACCCCGTTTGGTGGCCTCACTTGCGCTGCCCGCTGTCCCGAGCGACCACTTCCCCACGGCGCCGCAGCGATATTCCGCCCTCTTGAGAACCTCAGCGATGGTAACGTTGCTCTTGTCGAGATACGTATGAAAATGTGGAATGTTGTCGCGGGCAGGCGTGTGACCTCCGTGCGTACCGGTCATCAGACAACTGCGCGAAGGAGTGCAGACCGTTCCCCCGGCATAAGCCTGGGTGAACTTCATCCCGCCTTTCGCCAGACGATCCATGTTGGGGGTCTGGATCTTCCTCTGCCCATAGCAACCAGGATCCCCGTAGCCCAGGTCATCGGCCATGATAAAGATGATATTGGGTCGCATGGGTGATGCACCCCCGGCGATCCCGCCCAGCCCTGATAAACCCGGCCAGAAGCCGGTGAATGTTGCCGTTGCCATCACGCCCCGATGCAGAAATTCCCGTCGGTCGCAGTGGCGTGAGGTTCTTCTCGTCACCAATGCACCGGAGTGGTTGTTCTTCGTCTGATTCACGATTCACTCCTCCTGTCCTTGACGTAGCCAAGCCAAATTGAAGCGATAATGCAGCCGACTCGAAATCAGGTGTATGGTACCATCCGGAGTCTGGGTCGCCGCTAGGTAGCCCGCAGGCTCTGCGTGGGTCGCATCCATAACAAAATCCCGCGTCCAGGCGCCTCCATTTAACATGCGCGAGGACCCGCCCAAAGTCAACAGTCTGCAAACAGACCAGGTGGCCCCTTCGTCGAAACTCAAAGCGGCAAACAGACCGTAACCGACGAATTCACCGATCTCGGCATCCTTGAATGACAACCCCCGGCGCTCGGCCGGTTTGATGCGACTGCTGTCCGTGAACGAGACCAGGAGAATGGGGCCTTCCCGCAACCGCCTCAGCACGAGCCGCTGACCCCCGCCAATTGCCGGGAATGGACTGTCGGAATACGCCCAGGTACCCCCTCGGTCCCGAGAGATGCTTTGGGGCAGTTTTTTGCCGAGCCCCGTGTCCCGCAGGCTGCGACCCAGTGCCAGCAGCCTGCCATCGGCCAGTTCCACCACACCGGCATGAATTCCGGCGATCGTACCCTTGGAGATCTCCCATGTCCGCCCGTCGTCGCCGCTCATCCACAAAGCCGTTCCACCGGAGCGATTCCGTAGCGGCGCATCAGCAGGCAAAACAATCGTCCCATCGCCGAGGCGAAAGATCGACGCGATCGGCTGGTTCAGGGCCTCCGGATCGTTGCGCCGGGGATTGGCCAGGACCGTAGGACTCCACGAAACGCCATCATCCCTCGACGTGCGAAGCGCCAGGGCCAGATTGACCTGCCAGCCATGCGAGGCTCCTAATCCGTTGAGGAAGTACAGCTTTCCCCGCCCATCGTTCAGAAGGGCTGAGCCGGTCATGTTCCTGTCCGGAGCGTTGAAAAACTCGGCCGGAAGGGTCCACTCCTCGTCGCCACGTCGCAGACGACTGCCCAGAATGGTCATCTCCCGTCCCGCCTCCGAACGACAGGAAAACCACACCGCGAGAAGGTCACCGTTATCGCACCAGGCCAGCGCGGGGCAGTGATTGTGCTTGGAGAACATGGGCCCCTCGGAATCGGGCGGAACCTTCTGAAACGGAATCGGCTCTCGAAAGAACGGCTCGTCCGGGTCGGAGCGTAATAACCAGTCGCAACGCCCATGGCGAACGTTCTGTGCCCAGACCGGCAAAGGCTCAGCCGGGATTGGCTTCGTCGTTGGCATCTCGCCGAGAACCACGCGAAAACCGATGAGCCAGTGCTTGTCCTGCGGCAACGTGCCCATCCGGTTGGCCGAGCGAAGATACTTGAGCGTTGTCGAATGGCTGCCCCCGCGAGTGACGCGGCAATCCCCGTTTACACAGCCGACCGGATCGGCCTGTGCGCCGTCCCCGTATGGCCCATACCAGTCGTGGCACCACTCTTCCACGTTGCCGTGCATGTCATACAACCCCCAGGCGTTGGGCGGCGTCTTGCCCACCGCCAGGGGAACCGGTTCCGCCGACCAGACCGCCTTCTGGTTCTTGCGGAAAACTTCGGGAAGGATCTCGCCCGTGTGATAGGCGGTAGTGGTGCCCGCACGGCAAGCATACTCCCACTCCGCTTCCGTCGGCAGACGATAGATCTTGCCCTCCTTCTCGCTAAGCCACTCGCAGAAAGCAACGGCATCATGCCAACTGACAAAGATCACCGCCTCATCATCGTCCTGCGACAGGCCGTGCCTGCCCCGCAGCTTGCGATGGTTCGGATCAAACCGCTCATACTCGGCGTTCGTAACCTCAGTGGCAGACATCCAAAACGGACGACTGATGCGTACCCGCTGAACGGGCCGCTCGTCGAAGTCGCCATCGGACGCGTCGAGAGTCCCCATCTGAAACTGCCCTGCCGGTATCTTCACCAGCTTCATCCCAAGGGAATTCTCACGTATTTCCAGGGCGTCCACACATCCGACGGACACGACCACGATCAGTAATCCGGTAAGCATCACCTTTTTCATCATTGCGTATCCCCATTCGCTGCATCTGTTTTCACTTGCTTACATCGCGTTCCCACCGTTGGCAGGCGCCCGGCAATCTCCTGACCACTTCAGGATTCCGGGCAGCCAGATCATGCTTTTCTCCCCGATCGTCATCAGAATTGAAAAACACTTGACCTCCAAGTTCTGTCTGGTCTTCCTACACAGAACCCATCGGCCAATGCGGCCGTACAACATCACTTGGCCGCGACCTTGCGATTGCCCTGTCATCGACATATCGGTCAGTTCTTTCGTTTGTGCCCACCATGGTATGATTCAACTCTTGGGGACGAGGCGATCGGCTCCATAAGCCACGGCAGGTTGAAACAGTAGTAACGGTGACTACTGACCAGCCGGATCAGCCGGTCCGGTGTCTGCACACAAGAGAGATAACCCGTCGGGTCCGATTCGTACGGCGTCTTGCCACTGCGCGGAATGAGCTTTCTAACTGGCCAGGTCTTGCCTTCATCGAAGGACAAGGCGGCGAAGGTGCCGTAGACCCGGCGAAGCCGGCCAGAGGCATCTTTCACCTCGATGCCCTTGAGCTGCTTGGCTTGGTAATTCGTCCAGGGGTCCGATTGGCTGATGAGAAGAATCGGCCCCTCGGCTAAACGTCTGAGAATGGGCCGTTGTGCGCTCGCAATCGGGGGGAAGAGGCTGGGCTGGTATGTCCATGTCAGGCCGCCGTCGGATGACAGACTAAAGGGAGCTCGGTCAGCGATATCGTTTCTCCGGCCAAAGGCGAGGTAGCCCCCGTCCATAAGGACCACAAAAGGGGCATGGATGCCAGCAATCCACCCCGACACCCGGCCTTGCCTGGCGAATTGCCCGCCGTTCCAACCGAAGCGGGTGCGTTGCGACCAGCTCTCGCCGTCGTCGCGGCTTTCAAAGCACGGTACCGCAGGCATCGCCGCCTCCCACATCGGACGGTAGAATCAGTGTGCCGTTCTTGAGAACGACGATGTCCATGTGCGGCCACAGCCGGGGCTCGCCTGTAAAGGTCTTCATCGATGCGGGCTCATCGGGATATTCATGCACCAGGCGTGGCACGCTCCAAGTGACACCCTGGTCGGTGCTCACTCGCTTGAGCATGGAGAATCCTCTGCACATGGAGTCACCAAGGCCGTTGTAATGGTGGAGTTCGCCATTACCGGCACCGAACAGGGTCGCAGAAGTGACGTTCTGGTCGGGAGCGACGAAAAATCGAGCAGGCGGGTCCCACATCGTCTGCCCATTCCGCAACCGAGTGATGAGGATCGCCATCTGCCTGCCCGGCGAATTGACGAAGGCTAGCGGCCCCGCGGCCTCGGTGGCCTGAAGGAGCCCCCACGTTCCGGCCACCAGGATCAATGCCACCAGTCTAATATCGTGCATAGATATGGTCCCTTTACTATTCACAGTCTTGAAACTGAACGGGGCCTGTGCCAGACCGACACAGGCCCCGAATCAATCCCCAGAAACACCCGTTGCATTCCCTTGCACCAAACAGCGCTCGGCAACACTACTGCGCTTCGACGTTGAGAAGGAACTCCTCTACTGCCAGCGCGCCGGTGGAGAATCGTACCTCATCGATCCGGCCGTTGAAGAACTGACCGGAGTTGCCGGGTGGGTTGTTGTTGTCACGAATGATGGCTCCAATGCCAAGACCCCGCGGAGAATCGCCGGGCCTGTCGCGACCCGCCCCCGTTCCCATCAACTCCCCGTTAACATAGATCTTCATCGGGGCCGCCAGATCGGTTTCATCGAACAGCGCGGCGACATGATGCCATTCCTTGGCAACGATCGCACCATCTCCAGCAGCCGCATTGTTATCGTCCGTGTTGATGGAGAAACGAAGGTCGCCTTCGGCTGTCATGTCGATGTAGTACTGGCCGGGGCCGCCGCCGTACTTCCTCACGATTACACTCTGCCGAAGCGTGTGAGGATAAATAAACGCCTCGATGGTAAAGGCGCCGAAGGTACTGAGATCCAGCGGCGTATTTTCCCCTTCATCAGGCACCACAAGACCGGCGCCTGGGTCGTTCCCCGTCGGGTCGTTCACGAGATCAGCACTTGTCCCACCCTCACTATAGACGGCATTTGCCGGACCATAACGCACATCCACAGCGGCGTTCGTGCCAAAGGTACTGTCGAAGAACTTGTACGCAACGTAACCACTCGCAACGTCCGTATCGGCAACGATCGGTTCACCCAATACGCCTTCGAACGTCCAATGGGCAATGGTTGCAGCGGCTGCTTTCGGACCACGGCCGAATTGGATGCCATCGATGTACAGCAGGCCGGTACCACCCGGCGTCGGATTGTCCCGGTCACCGATGCCGATGTACATCACCTTGACTCGGGCCACGTCCACACCAGCCGAACTGAACTCGCTCAGCGGAACCTGCCACGCAAGCCAACTGTCAAAGCCGACCGCTGCTTCATCCGGATGTGTCACGACGGCTGTGCGACCGGCCGCATCTTCCAACGCAACATACAGCGGCGCCGGATCGTTGGTTGCCTGCTCGAACCCGATGGCTTCGTTCTGCCACTGACCGGAAACGCTACCCGTGGTCGCCACCTCCGAAAACACCGCTGTAGTCGAGCTGTTGACATTGTGACTTGTCAATGCCAGGCCGACATACACATTGTTCTGCATAGAAATCGTCTGTGGGCTCCAGGCCATGGGCGTCCAAGTCTTGCCATCAGCCGAGTAGAGACCTTTGAATGCATTGCCATCGCGCTCGAGCTTGACCCAGTATGGCGCCTTGATCCCAATCTGCTCGAGGGTCACAACCGCCTCGTCGCCGATCACTGCGGAAAGCGGCGCTGTACGGGCCTGGAATCGACAACCGTTGCCCGGTGTGATGTATACGCCCGCAAACTTTGAGCCAAGATCGAGCGTTTCACGAATCATCACCCCGGCTTTGGCCCAAGCGTTTGTGTTCGCCAGGCTGTCAACGCGCGCCACGATCGAACCATCCCCGTTGAGCGGCTTGTAGACGAAACGGAACTCGTCCGCCAAGTCCCCGATGTCAGCGCCGGTAGCGCTCATAACCAGTGTGCCATCGTCGCGTTCCAGGAACGCGATCGGATTGCCGCGAACGTGTAGCATCAACGTGTCGGCCCCATACACCGTCCAGTCTTGCGGCGTGGCAAAAGTCCGGGAGGTCTCCGAGTATGACGGCGCCGTGGTATTGTTGTATTCCAATGGCATGGATTGCCGTCCGTCGTGAACGATGCGGGTTTCGCCGAAGGTCCCATTTTCCGAATCGAAGTAGCCAACAACAGACCCCGTCTCGTTCTCCAGACCGTCGATCCACGTCTGGAAGATGGTCGTGCCAGCCTCCATGTCATCCGTGTATCCCTCGAAATCCTCCACCATCAGGAACTCCTGCGTCGTGAAGGTCCAGATATCCCCTTCCCAGACGCTCGGCTCGTCGGCCTCATTGACCTCGTTGACCTTCCAGTAATAGGTGGTCCCCAGTTCCAGATCTATCGGCTCAAAACGGCTGTCCAGTACCGTCTCGACCGGGGCCGTCCCGTTCGCCACGGCCACCTCATTGTCGCTCAGGTAGACCTCGTGCTGCACAGCCCCTCTTCCCGGCCGCCAGCCAAGAACGGTCTGCGGCGCCGCGCCTGTGGTATCGGAGGCCGGGTCCGGCTCTCGCGCCGTCACCGGAATGGAGAAGAAACGGACTTCACTGAGACCATACTGGGACACCATGTCACCCCAGTTGCTGTTGATTGTCAACCGCACGAACCTGGCTGCCACGCCGGCAAAATCCACCGTCGTGTTGGACGCGTACGCGTCTTCACCGGGGGCTCGCGAAAACTCGAAATCACCGAGCGGTGTCCAAGCCATCCCGTCGATCGAGATGTCAATAGTCACGCTCCTGGCCCCGAGGCCGAACGAACTCTCCACCACCTGATTCTGGTTCCAAACCCACATCTGATCGACCTTGAGGATCTTGGCGAACTCATACTGGATCCAGGTCGGTTGCGGACCGGCGGTGTCGCTGAGCCACATGTCCTTCGCATCCGTCCCGTGCAGATCGTTGACGTCCAGGCCGGAGCCATCGACCGTCTTCTGTGGACCCGTGTCGCCGCTCGCTGAACTGGAGGCCGTGGTGATGATATTCTCCACGGCGTAGCTGTAGGGCTCCACCGTGAAGCTCCAAACCTCTCCCTTCGACAGCGTCGTGCCGACGCCGTCATCGGCCGGCAGTACCGTATCCACGCGCCAGTAGTAGGTTCTACCGATCTCCAGAGGACTGGCGGGCACATAGACACTGACCGTCTGTCCCGGACCCACCAGCACATCCAGCGGGTTGTCGAGGCTGGCGTTCTCGACGTCTTCCCGGACGGTCCCCAGGTAGATATCGTGGCTCTCTGCCGACTGACCCGAGATCCAGCTCAAAATACTCTCTTGCACCACGTCCGTCGCGCCGTCCGCAGGGCTCGGAGCACTGGCACCTACCACGGCGAACAGGAGAAAGTCCTCCACCGGAAGGGCGTCTGCCGAAATACGGAGTTCGTCAATACGCCCGTCGAAAAATTGGCCGGAATCCCCAGGAGGTGCGGCATTGTCGCGGACGATGCCGCCAATGCCCAGAGCGTTCGTACTGTCCAGGACCCTTTCCCGGTAATCCGAGGTGTCCTTCAACTCCCCGTTTACATAGATTCTCATTGGGGCTGTCGGATCGGTTTCATCGAATACCGCAGCAACGTGATACCATTCGCCGGCCGTGACACTTCCCGCACCAGCGTTGGCGCGATTGGTGACCGCGTCGTCGTTGATGTTGAACCGCAGCTCACCCGAAGGCGACATATCGATATACCATCGCCCGGCACCGCCCCATTTCCGCACGATGACGCATTGCCGGACTGTGGTCGCCTGAATGAATGCCTCAATCGTGAAGGCCCCCAGCGTACTCAGGTCGAGCACGCTGTCCACACCTTCGTCCGGTACGTAGAGCCCCACGCCTGGGTCGTTGCCGATGGGGTCGTTCAAGAACTCGGCACTGGCTCCGCCAGTATTATAGGCAGAATTGGGCGGACCGTAGAACACATCGACAGCGGCATTTGCCCCGTAAGTCGCGTCGTAGAACTTGGTCGCAACATACCCCCCTGCAACATCAGTATCCGTCTCGATCTTCTCCCCGGGCGCTCCGTCGAACTGCCAATGGGCAATCGTCTCACTCCTGGCTGGACCTGGAAGCACCAGAAGCAATAAACCAAGAGCCACTGCAAACCATATTTTACACATAATCGTCCTCCTTCAAATGGAGCCTTGTTGTCCCGACCGCATACGGAAGCGTCCGGTGGGATCCAAAATTGTGCAAAGCACGTTATCCAATTTGCCAAGCTGGCTTTCCGTTTGCTCAACCTAATCCACGCACGTGCTAGAAGGCCGCATCCATAGTCATGAAGCCATGTTCCCATATCGGTTCGTAGGGCACGCTGGCCTTGAGCTGTGGGTGGATCAGCCCATAGTCACCGCTCTCACGCTCGTCATACTTGCGGTAATTGGCGTGGCCATCGGCGTAGGTGAAGTTTCCCCCGCCCTTGTGCACATTGGCCGTCTGCTCCCGACGCTCCTCGCTAAACCACGAGGAGTGATCGCTCGCACTGGCAAACATATGCCATTCCCGGTATTGTGTCGCTTCCAGACCGGTCAGGGCCCCATGGCTGCGAGCCACCGGTTCTGGTTGTACCCAGAGATGGTTTGACAGGGACCACCCTTCCTGTAGCACAATCAATCGACCCGGCGTGGGAATAGAGACTGCCTTGCGGCCCAGCAGCACCGCGTTAGCCAGATACCCCGTCCGGCTTGTTCGCGTCGGGGCATAGGCCGGGTTCGGATTCGGCTTCAGGCTCGGGCAGGCATACACCGGCGTCGCCGTCTCTGGATCCGACGCCGAGAGCATCGGACGCAACAGCTTCAGCACGTTGGCCCCAGACGCCGGACTGGCATAGTCAAACACCGCCTGAGTCTTGGGCGGAGTGTGGTCATAATCGTTCTGATACAACATCAACGCCACCCCAACCTGACGCATGTTGCTCAGGCACACCGCCCGACGACCCTGCTCCCGAGCAATGTTCAATGCCGGCATCAGGATCGCCATCAACAACGCGATAACCGAAATCACCACCAGTAACTCGATGAGCGTAAAACCTCTCCTAGCCATGGCAATGCCTCCCGAAAATAGCCAATTCGAATCATGGAGGAGCATTGGAACCAGCACCCGTCACAACGCGTAGTAACGTGTCCTCTCAATATCTGCCACACCAAGGGACCATGTGCATCATGGGATCCGCGAGTCTTCCCAGGCACAGTACAGACCGAAACGCATCTACGAGGCCTCAATAAGAAAAAAGCTTTTAGCGACTAGGGCCAGCTTACTTTCATCTGCTTCATGTTATTCAGTATCGGCAGAATCCACAAGCCCTCTTAGCCTATTAGACGTGCCTGTCTCCGCACACAGAAAACATGCAAGATGGAAAAAGGGTTTTAGCAAATACAAGAATAGCGAAGTGCCGAACTAAAAAAATCTCGCAAAAATGCGAAACCGGCGAGTTCTTCTCTGTAAGTTTGGGCAGGTGAGACGTCGTTAACTCTGGAAATCGGCATAAATACGCTTGAAGGATACTTCGATTTTGAATCGCAGTCCGTAGATTCGGACGATCTCCAGGGGCGTCAGATTCAGATCGGTACTCATCAGCAGGATGACGCCGCGATGGGGATGGATCACCGCCACAAAACGGATGAGGGTCCCGACGGGCCGCCGTAAGAGATCGGCCACCGCCCACTGAATCGTCACATCCTTCTCACCGTAGATGGGGCTGGCCGCTTCCTGCAGGCGGTCCACCTTCTTCAGCAACGAGGAGACCTTGATCTGATTGCCATACTTTCTCGGTCGACCGCGGCGTCGCGACGCTCCCGGCGGCAGTGGTGGTGCCGTAGTAGGCGTCGGCAACGAAATAGAACGGTTCCGGGATTCCCAGGGAATCGATCAGCAGGATCATCTTGTCCAGCAAGGTTCGCTTGTCGCGATTGCTGAAGACGACGCCCGCGTGGATACGACAGGTCAGAGGGATGGCGAATACGCTCAACAGGGCCTGTACCAGAACGGCGACGGCCTGGCAGGTGCGGCTTTTCCAGCCGCGGCTGTTTGAATCCGCCAACCGCAGGTAAGCTTCGTGCACCAGAGCAGTCGCCTGGAACGTGTGGCCGGGCCGTTCGCGGGCGAGCTTCTGCCCAGCCATCTGGCGAAGCTCGTCGTAGACCATGGGGAGCAATGTTTCCGTGGCGCCGAGATCTCCTTCTTCAATGGCATTCAAAATAGACGTAACCTGGTTCACGTCCTTCTCCCTGCCATCTTTCGTGCTTGGCTGAAATTCAGTCAGATACGGCCAGCCCCTTAGCGCGTCGATGCAGACTAATCAAGACAATACAACCAGACAACCAAATCCGCCTACGTAAGAATACGTATTTTGGCCAGGAAGTGTCTCGCACAGACGATGCAAGGCCACAGCGCTATCTGGCCGCTTTTGCCCAAGTCTCTTGTGACGCGAAAGCCTTTCACAGCTTTTTGGAGAGGACTATTTCTGTTTTCATTCAGGCACCCGCCCGCCGCTCAGCCTGCCAGTATGCTCCTTGCAGGGGTGAAAGTTCCACCAGGACGAGACCCGGGTTTGTAAGTGTTTGTCTTACAATGGTTAACAATGGAAATTACAGGACTTATGATGCAGGCCGAAGCGGAGCCGAAGCCGCGCCGAAGGCGAAACGAATCGCCTTGTGGCGCGCCTGTTCCGCGCTTCGCGGCTTGGGTTGGTCCCTCCCCAGGGTCAGAATGTGAAAAAGACATGGGCTGGCCACCTGCGATTCTGCCAGCCCTTTTTGTCGGTCGCATGAGATGGAATGCTATAGTCTGACGGCGCCGTTGTAGACACGGACATCGTCGATAAGGCGACAGAAGAAGCTGCCGACAGTCACGTCGCTGCCGCAGCCAAGGTGCAGAAGACCGAAGCATGCCACCGGGCCATCCACCTGCGTGCCCTGAGCCGCCGGCTCGTCATCAATCGAGAGGGTCTGCCTCTCATCGTCCCACCCTAGCGCACCCGACGCCAATCGCCATCTGAGAGCACAGGGTGTGGGCATGTCGCAACCGGTACCTTTGGATTCTGCCATCGAGCAACCCGTCGAAGGATCGATCTCCAACTCCACGTGGCCGAACACCAACCAGCGCCGCTCGGACCGGCCGCCATCGGAGGCCCCCACGCGCTGGCCAATGCGGCACGTTCGGGAGATCATGCCGGCAAGTTGACCTCACTCGTGTCAATCATGCACTTCTCCGAAGCAGCCGGGTCAGCAGACCAATCCCGCAGCAGGCCCAGTCGAGCACACCTTTTCACAAGGTCAACGATGCCGTCGGCGTCGAGCTTCTCCATGATGTGGCTGCGATGCACCTCGGTCGTCCGGGCGGAGCGGTGAAGCCGCAGGGCGATCTCCCGGTTCGTACAGCCCTGGAGCACGAGGTCAAGCACCTGCTGTTCCGCCGGCGACAAAGGACGTTTCAGCAGCGAGTCGCGGCGGACCGATTCCTGAAGAGCGGATTCTATCGCCGATACCAGAGGTCCGGTTTCCGGCGGCCGCTCCAGACAATCGACAGCCCCGGCCTTCATCATGCGAACGGCTGCTTCAATATCGCCGTGATCTACCAGAACGATTACCGGCACCGACGGCCTGATCCGCCTGGCACCGAGCAGAAGTTTCAGCCCATCGACGCCTGGCCGCCTGGCGTTGCTGATGAGCAACTGACATGGCCGGCTTCTCAGGCAATCGAGACACTCGGCCGTACTGCGAAACGGCGTGACCTGCACATCGATCTGACCGAGTATGGCCCGTACAATTCCCGTACTTCTCTTCTCGCCGTCGGCATAGAACACCTGCGTCACCGAACGCATCACGTCGGCCTCCTGCCTGCGGCCTGCACCTTCCCTGTCTCGCATCTTCGCATCTCCCACTAGCCGTCGCCTGCCACCCGATCCCAAGGGCAAGACCATGCATTTGATGGGCGGGGTCTCCTGGAATGGCCCTTTCCGGGCCCCTGCAACAGCTGGCCACGACAGAATCGTCACAGGCTGCCAGAGGGCGCACTGATCCCGCCCAAGGGTATATACCCGGTTCTTCCGCAAATCTTGCGCGCCGCCGCAAGAAAACCACGCGATCGCCGCACGCCGCATCTTCGCAGCACGTGCATCGTGCCCGTGATCTTGAGTACATGGGCGAGACGCCCACGCTACGCGCGGACGACGCGGTTGTAGATACGGACGTCGTCGATGAGAATCTCAGACACCGAAGGTTCGTCTTCTCCAGTGCCTGAGATCGGCTGAGCAACAACTGGCGTGACGCTCATTGGTTCTGAGTGGATACCGGGTGGAGGTAGATGTCATCAATGAAGAGCAGACCCGAGCCGCCGGGGTCAGTCCGGGCGGGGTCGCCCACGCCAATGGTCATGCTCGTGATAGCCGTGAGGTCCACACCGGCAAAGTCGGCCAAGGGAATACTCCACTCCTGCCAAGCATCGATGGCACTGGCGGTGGGATCCGGGTGCACGACCACGGCCGCGTTGTCCGCACTGTCGCCCACGGAGACATACAGCGGCTCGGTGCTGTTGTCCGGATTGCCATGGAGCCAGAGCGTCAAGGTTTCAACGCCCTTGCGGGTCCAATCCTGTGGAGTCTCCCACATCCGCACAACCTCCGAGATCGGTGCCACGCTGTTGTCGTAGAACACGCACATGGATTTTTCGCCACTGTGGACCATCGTGAACTCATCATCCGCAACAGAACCGTTGTTCGGATCGCCCCAGCCATCCCACCATCGTTGCCAGACCTGTTCGGAGGACTCCATGTCATCGACAATAAGATAATCCGCCACAGAGAAGCTCCACACCTGCCCTTTGATAACGGAGGTGTCCGTGCCGAACTCGTCGATACGCCAGTAGAAGGTCTGGTTGGACAGAATATCTTCAGACAGGGTGTATTCACAGGCTTCCTGTCTGCCGCGATAGATGCCCGTTGTATCGGATATATCAGCGTCCTGGACGGCTACTGGATCCATGCCAATATAGACATCATGCTGAGCCGAGTATCTTCCAGACAACCAGTGAATCGAAACGGCGTGTTCCACGTCCAAAATTGAGTTATCGCGCGGCTTTGGTCCGCTGGCTTGTTTGGGATCATAAGGGTAGTCAGCACCATGGCCCCAATAGCCCATCAGGACCTCAAGATCGGCTTCATCCACCACACCGTCGCCCCAGGGCATCGGACCGATGTCGCATTGTGGATCATCGGTGCCCCAGGACTCCACAATGTGCATCAGATCGCTTAGCCCTACGTTTTGATCTCCACCAAAGTCCACTATAGGTAGGATCGGAGCCTGCCAGAGATCCCAACCCCCCTGCCCGCCCGGCCGCTGAGACGTAAAGTAGAGCACCGAGCCGTCAGCCGAAATCTTGGCGTGATCCTCATAGAACGCAGTACTCACAGGGGCCCAAAGATTCATAGGGGTGCCCCAATCTGCGTCCTTGGTGCCGCGCCTGGTGAACCATATGTCTGTACCACCGAAGCCATCTGGCCGCGGAGAACACGTGTAAATGTCGCTGAAAACGAGTAGAAGACCATCGCTGGAAATACCCTGATGACCTTGACAACACCAAGTGTTGATTTCTGGCCCCAGACTGACGGGTGCTTCCCAGGGAGCATCTCTACTGGCACGTCTGGCCACAGCTATACTCCATTCAGGGACTGGCTCTGCATGCCCAATGCTCACGTACAGTTCCAAGCCATCGCCTGAGAGACTTGGACAAAGCACCATCGTTTCGCTGTCGATATAGAGAAGAGAGACCAGACTCACTGGTTCGCCCCACGCATCGCGCGTTGTAGGGCGTGTGGTCATCCGTATGTAGTACCCATCTGGGTGGTACCCGCTAAAGTAAAGCTCAAGGCCATCTGCAGATAAGCACGGCGCCGCGTCTGTGTACGGAGTGTTAACAAGTGGCCCAAGGTTTACAGGCTCTCCCCAAGGTTCCGCCACCGAGGTACGTGTGGTCACCCATAAGTCCTCCGCTCCTGAACCGCCGGGGCGGTCAGAGACGAAAAAGAGCTCCAAACCGTCGCCGGACGGACAGGCGAAGTAATCATAACCGGAACTGTTGACCGTCGGCCCGAGATTCGTGGGCTCTCCGAAGGTGAAATCCGCCTTCACACCGCCGCCGCCAATGGCGACCAGGACCGCAAGGGCTACTGATAACAGCCTCGTCCTGCAATTATTTGACCAGTTCATGATGCACCCTTTCCTTTCTGCACTGCCGCGACTATCCATGCGGCTGGACACTCTTCTACTCGATGCTTCGCGGTTTTCCGATCACCAGCGGGGCGGACCCCGTCCTCGCACATTGGCCGATCTGAGCCCCAGCCAACCCCTGACGATTCGGTAGCTGACGTGGCGTTCCATCCTTCCGCCCTCGCATAGAGGTGGCCTTCACCTCCCACCGATGAAAACGCGAAGAATCTGTTAGGCCGCGCGTCTCTACTTCACGGCTTCACGGCGCGGTTATAGATGCGCACGTCGTCGATCAGGCTGGTTCAGAAGGTGTCCGGGGCCATGCACTTGCCGGCACCGATGGTCACGTTGTTGTAGGTTGCCATCGGTGATGATCCTCTGGGCGGGAAAGTCGGTCCCAGCCCGCTCGCTCTGGTACAATTCTGTCATCAGGGCCCCTTGAGTGGGGCAAAGGAACCCACTTTCCACTGTTCAAGGTTGCACTAATGGACCAACATCCTGATTGGACCATTGAGGGATCACGTCACCCGTAATGGTGACATGCGAGAATACGGCCTGGCAGGTTTCGAGCGTGTTATGGCTGGTCAGGGCCAGACCTATGTGAACATCCACATTCATTGGGATGTTCGTCGGAAGCGCGCCTGCTATCGGCTGCCAAACACGCGGCTGTGTCTCATCACTTGACCGCCGCGTGGCGACATCATTTGAATGGAAAGCCGTGAAATTACCTGCGGAATCCCGTTCGAGCTTCACCCACCACGGAGAAGTTATACCCCGCTGTTGTCCTGCGAGGATGCTGGCACCATTCGTACTGCTCCGGCTCAGAAAAGCTACACCATTCCCAGGCGTGGCACACACAAGGGCGTGCTTCGAGCCGCAATCGAGGGTCTCACGAATCATTACACCAGCCTTAGCCCAAGGGTGCGTGTTCGTCAGGCTGTCCACCCTCGCCACGATTGAGCCGGGGCCGCTAAGTATCTTGTATGCGAAGTGGAACTGATCCAAGGGGTCCCAGATATCTACGCCGCAGTCCGTCATCGTGTAGGTGCCGGGCGGATCCTCTGTGAAGCTTCCAAAAGACGTCGGAAGTGCAGGAGGTACCACTTCGAATTCTTCGAACAAATGCTCGCCGACGACTATCAAGTCACTGACATCAACGATGCCGTCACCAGAAGGTGGAGGGGCAATGTCGCACAACGGCTCATCTGTGCCCCAGCATTCAACCATTATGCAGATGTCTTGAGAATCTATAATCCCGTCGCTGTTGAAATCAAGCAGTGGGCCAAACTCATAGACGGTTGACAAGGCGAGGCATGGGTGTGGTTTGTCCGTTCCCCCGATGGCGTATATCTTGTTGTTCACAACCTCGGCCGAAAAGGATGCTCTGAAGAACGGCACGTCAGGTTCTCTTGTCCACGTATCCGTCGCAGGGTAATACACCTGCACGGCTAGGTGGGGCATCTGCACGCTCCAGATCCATCCGCCAATAACAACTATCTTGTCGTCTATGACAACAGAACCCATCTGACTGGTGCCTACAGGCATGTCGGCTTTTCGCGTCCAAGTGTCAGTGGCCGGGTCATACTGTTGCATGTAAGCTCTCGATTTGAGATCCGGCCTTCCTCCAATGGCATATACCTTTCCATTCACAACACGTGCATTGAGTAACGCCACTCCTAGAGGCATATCCGCCTTTCTTGTCCAGGTATCCGTCATGGGATCGTACATCTCCACAGTCCTGAGGCCCGTCCATCCACTTACAGGATATCCCCCGATGGCATAGATCTTCCCATCCACAGCACAGGTGCCCACAGACCATCTCGGTGTCGGCATGTCGGCTTTCCGCGTCCAGGTGTCTGTCGCCGGGTCGTATTCTTCCACGGTGGAAGCAACAGGTCCAGGATACGTGGTACCCCCGATGACATAGATTTTCCCATCCACCACGGCGCTCGATTCATTGAAATCACACCTTGCGGTAGGCATATCGGCCTTCCGTGTCCAGGCATTGGCAGCCGGGTCATACTCCTCCACGACCGAGAGAGCTGCCTCACCCGGTGTGCCTTCGCTCGGGTATCCTCCGATGACATAGATCTTGCCGTTGACCACAGCGGACGTGTGCGTCCATCGCCCCGTCGGCATGTCGGCCTTCTGCGTCCAGGCGAAATCCGCCCACAGGGTCGTACCGCTCGCGAGGAGAATACTCTCCGCCACTGCGCACCATACCATTGTCGTTCTGAAGCTGCCTGCCCGTTTCATGATCGTGTCCTCCAAACAGGGTCTGCGTCGTCCGCCACACGTGAATTCAGGAAGAGCTGGGAATCTCGCCCGAACCTCACGGCCGCACGGCGCGGTTGTAGATGCGGACGTCGTCGATCAGGCCACAGAAGAAGGTGCCGGGAGCCATGTCGCTGCCGCAGCCGAGGTGCAGGCCGCCGGAGCAGGCCGCTGCGCCGCCGGACTGGGTGTCTTGAGCGGCCAAAGTATCGTCGACGTAGAGAGTCCGACTGTCCCCGTCCCAGACCAGGCCGATACGATGCCAATCGCCGTCGGTGACGACGGTCTCCGAACACAGGGTGCATTTGTCACGACCCGTGCCTTTCAGTTCGGTCATCAGGCAGCCGGTCACCGGGTCGGCGCAGAGCCAGTTGCCCCCACCCTCTTGAGAGACAATCACCTGCCCCGCGCCGCCGCCCTTGACCCAGGCAATCACGCTG
>CAZTGH010000037.1:0-22288 GCA_964612985.1 uncultured Pirellulales bacterium | reverse complement strand
GTAGCGATGCGCGTTGCCCGGGTCGTAGAAGGTCACCAGCTTGGCCTCTTTCCACCTCTGATCGGCATCCCGGGGCCGGGCGGTAGGGCTTTGAGCGTGTGCCATTGACCGTCGCGACATGAATAGCACGCGTCCCGTTACTGCGCCAGCGAACCTCCGTCGGCTCCGGGCTCGCCGGAGGCGAAACGCTTCGCGTTGACTGCGAAGCTCCAGGGCCTTCTCGAAGAGGCGGTGGCGGAATTCACCCGCCGCCTGGCGTACCCGCTCTTCACTGTCGTCGATGATGCTACCGGGACGGGCCCGGTTCATCGCTCCGACCACCTCCTCCAACATCTCGTCCATATCCTCGTTCAAAACCGCCTGCAGGTGCTCCTTGTCTTCTAAACCCTTACAGCAAAAAGAGTAACATACGAAAACCAGGGCGCGACCATTCTTTCACACACACGTTTCCCGGTCGGCGGGAAGTTTCGCTACAAAGGGGACGGTAAATGGGGTATAGTACCTCGTTCGGTCGGGAGGATGACGCCGACCGTCAATGGGGATGGCGGGCGAGGATGGACAGTGTGGTGCCCTGTTCGGATGCGGCGCAGTCGAGGTCTGAGAAAGGTTGCTCGATAGATGGGTAAGACGGAAGGCACGTACGATTTCGGACAGATCGAGCCGAAGTGGCAGCAGTACTGGGACGAGCACAAGAGCTTCCGGGCGACGGACTGCGATACGTCCAAGCCCAAATACTACGTCCTGGACATGTTTCCTTACCCGAGCGGGCAGGGGCTGCATGTGGGGCACCCCGAAGGCTATACCGCGACGGACATCGTCGCCCGCTACAAGCGGATGAAGGGTTTCAACGTCCTGCACCCGTTCGGCTGGGATGCCTTCGGTCTGCCCGCCGAGCAGCATGCCATCAAGACGGGCACCCATCCGGAAGAGACCACCAACCGGAACATTGCCAACATGCGCCGCCAGACCAAAGCGCTCGGATTCAGCTACGACTGGGATCGCGAGATCGCCACGACGGACCCGGGCTATTACCACTGGACGCAGTGGATCTTTCTGAAACTGTTCAACTGCTATTTCGACGACCAACTCCAGAAAGCCAGGCCGATCGAGGAACTGCCGATCCCCGAAGCCCTCAGCGAAGAAGAGAAGCGCCGCTACGTCGACGACCGTCGGCTGGCCTATCAGGCGGACGTGCCGGTGAACTGGTGCCCGGCGCTGGGGACCGTGCTGGCCAACGAAGAGGTCGTCGGCGGCGTCAGCGAGCGGGGGGGCCACCCCGTGGTTCGCAAGCCGATGCGCCAATGGATGCTTCGGATTACCAAGTACGCCGAAAGGCTGCTCGACGACCTCAAGGAAGTCGACTGGTCCGAGTCCATCAAGAAGCTCCAGGTGGACTGGATCGGACGCAGCGTGGGTGCCGAGGTGTGCTTCAAGGTCGACGGTTACGACGACGACATCTGGGTCTTCACGACCCGACCCGACACGCTCTTCGGCGCCACCTACATGGTCATGGCGCCAGAGCACCCTCTGGTCGATGCGATCACGACCGATGCCCAGAAGCAGAGCGTCACTGAGTACTGCGAAGCGGCCGCCCGCAAGAGCGATCTGGATCGCACCGATCTGGCCAAGGACAAGACGGGCGTCTTCACCGGCGCCTATGCCATCAATCCGGTCAACGATACGAAGATCCCGATCTGGATCAGCGACTACGTCCTGATCAGCTATGGTACCGGCGCCATCATGGCGGTACCCGCGCACGACAGCCGTGACTTTGAATTTGCGAAGCAATTCAACTTGCCAATCCGTGTTGTTGTTCTTCCGGAACGGGCAGACTTTTGGAAACTCGAATTGCCAAGTGATGGCCCGAAGCCACTGCCAGATGAGCAACTTCGAGAACGCTATATATCCCAGCCTGAACGTTGGCCAGATGCGATTACCAGCAGCGGCGTAGCGGTCAACAGCGGACCGTTCGACGGCCTGACTACGCCCGAATTCAAGGAGAAGATCACCGCCTGGCTCGCCGAGCGTGGGCTGGGCAGGAAGGCGATCAACTACAAGCTCCGCGACTGGCTGTTCAGCCGCCAGCGATACTGGGGGGAACCCTTCCCGATCCTGCATTTCCCGGACGGGCGCATCGGGGGACTGGATGAGAGCGACCTGCCGCTGCGCCTGCCCGAGGTCGAGGACTACAAGCCGCTGGGCACGGGAGAGCCTCCTTTGGCGAAGGCGACGGACTGGGTGAACGTCACGTTGCCCGACGGCACCATCGCCCGACGCGAAACGAACACCATGCCCCAGTGGGCGGGAAGCTGCTGGTATTATCTGCGCTATCTCGATCCGCGCAACGACGAGCGGGGCTGGGACCCGGAGAAAGAGAAGTACTGGATGCCGGTGGACCTGTACATCGGCGGCGCCGAGCACGCCGTGCTGCACCTGCTCTATTCGCGATTCTGGCATAAGTTTCTCTACGACCTGGGCTACGCCAGCACAAAAGAACCGTTCAAGAAGCTGGTCAACCAGGGCATGATCCTGGGCGAAGACGGCCAGAAGATGAGTAAGTCGCGCGGCAACGTGGTCAATCCCGATCAGGTCGTGTCTGACTACGGCGCCGATTCGATGCGGTTGTACGAGATGTTCATGGGCCCGCTGGAGGCGATGAAGCCCTGGAGCATGAACGGTGTCCAGGGTGTCCATCGGTTCCTCCAGAAGACCTGGCGGCTGATCGTCGACGAAGAGACGGGACGACTTTCGGCGTTGGTCCAGGTCGTCGATGCCGACGAAGAGACGCTCCGGCTCCTGCACCAGACGATCAAGAAGGTCGGAGACGACGTCGAATCGTTCGGTTTCAATACCGCGATCAGCGCGATGATGATTCTCGTCAACCATCTGGGACGACAGGAGGTCCGCCCGAAATCCGCCCTGGAGTCGCTCGTGCTGATCCTCTCGCCGTTTGCGCCGCACATCGCCGAGGAACTCTGGCAGCGTCTGGGACACCCCGACAGCCTGGCTCACGAACCCTGGCCCGAGTATGACCCGAACCTGATCCGGGAGAAGGAAATCGAACTGGCGGTTCAGGTTAACGGCAAGATCAAGGATCGCATCGTCGTAGCGGCCGATGCCGACGAGGACACGATCAAGGGCAAAGCCCTTGCCTGTGACAAAGTCGTCGAAGCGATGGCGGGCAAGACGCCGAGGAAGGTCATCGTCATCAAGTCGCGCCTAGTCAATATCGTGGTCTGAATGTCTGCGAGACACCGATGTATCTGGAAATCGAAGCGAAGCTCAAAGTGGATTCGTTCGAATCAGTCGAAGAGCGGCTGGCCGAGCGCAGTGCTTCATTCATCTCGGAGATGGTCCAGACCGACACCTACTTCGATACGACAGATGGATATCTCGCACGGACCGACCAATGCCTTCGGCTGCGAGCCGAAGCGACGGGCGACCGCGAGCGTCTCATTCTGACCTACAAAGGCCCCAAGCAGGCCGATGACTTCAAGAAACGCAAGGAGGTGAATCTCGATGTGGCGGATGCGGCCGGTGTTCAATCGTTGGTGGAAGGCCTGGGGTATCAGAAGGCCCTCGCGTTCGATAAACACCGCCGAGAATGGAGGCTGGGGGATTGTCTGGTGGCCCTGGACACACTGCCGCTGATCGGGACGTTCGTCGAAATCGAAGGTCCCGATTCGCGGATGATCCGGCATGCCCAAGAGATGTTGGGATTAACCGACGCTCCACACGTGATGGACAGTTACGCCTCCCAAATCCAGGCGGAACTGTCCCGTCGGGAATCGACGCGGAGAGAGGTGTTCTTGTGAGAGTACGGTTCAGGCTGCCATGAACCCATCGGACGGCTACATCGAATACATCGTCAATCCGAAATCCGGTGCCAGCAGTGGCAAATTCGCCTGTCGGCGTTTTCATCGCTACCTGACGAAGCGTCGCTACAAAGTGCGGACGGAGATGACGAAATCTCTCGAGCACGCCTGCGAACTGGCGACCGATGCGGCGGTCGATCCGCAGTGTGCGCTGGTCGTCGTCGCCGGGGGGGATGGAACCGTTCGGGAAGTGGCCCACGGTCTGGAGGGAAGCGCCAAGCCCCTGCTAATTGCCTCCTGCGGCACGGAGAACCTGCTGGCCAACGAACTGGGATTCGACGGCCGCGCCGAGACGCTCGTGCGTGCGTTCGAAGGGGGCGTTGTGCGGCCCCTCGATGTCGGTACCGCCAACGGCAAGTGCTTCGCCTCGATCGTCGGGTTCGGGTTTGACGGCGATGTGGTCGACATGGTCAACCGCAATCGCACCGGACACATCAACCACTTCGATTATGTCTATCCGCTGTGGCGGACCTTTTGGAATCATCGGTTTGAGCCGATGTCGGTGACGGTGGACGGGGAGGACGTCTTCGACGGTCCAGGGATGGTCTTCGTCGGCAACATCTCGCGTTACGCCATCGGCCTTCAGATTCTCCACCATGCCAATTTCAGCGATGGATTGCTGGACATCTGCATCTATCGATGTGCCGGTCGCATCCGACTGATCAAGCACTCGATCCTCACCGTCCTCAAGCAGCATGCCAATCGACGGGATGTGATCTACCGGCAGGGCAGGCACGTGACCGTCAGCTCACCGGTCAGCGGAATCCGCTCCGAGGTCGACGGCGACCCGGGACCGGCGTTGCCCGTTCACATTGAAGTGCTGGCTGGAGCCGTGCAGTGCATGGTTCCACCAGGCGCCCGACCGGCAGGCATCCGCAGGCGGATCGCGCGCTCGTTCCGCTGACAACGTCTCTTGCGACCTTTCGCATTCGTGGATAGGATGTCCATTCTTCCAGAATGTTAGTCAGCAGTAGGATATCACAAATGAAATTCAACATCGATGAGATCAGCATCGGTCTCGACGAGCCGCTGTTCGTCATGGCCGGGCCGTGTGTGATCGAGAGCCTCCAAGGCTGTCTGGAGATTGCCGAGCGCCTGGTCCAGATCGCCGAGCGCACCGGCGTCGGTATTCTGTTCAAGGCGAGCTTCGACAAGGCCAACCGCAGCAGCATCTCCAGCTTTCGCGGACCCGGTCCGGATGAGGGATTGCGTATCCTGGAGAAAGTGCGGGCCGAGACCGGCTTGCCGGTGATGACCGACGTACACGAGGCGGGTCAGGCGGCTGCGGTCGGCGCCGTGGTCGATTGCGTCCAGGTCCCCGCCTTTCTCTGTCGTCAGACCGACCTGCTCTGCGCGTGCGCCGCGACGGGCAAGCCCGTCAACGTCAAGAAGGGCCAGTTCCTCTCGCCAGACGAGATGGGCAACGTGGTCGAGAAGATTCGCGGCTGCAAGAACGACCGCATCCTGCTGACCGAGCGCGGAACGTTCTTCGGATACAACCGGCTGGTCAACGACATGACAGCCATCGAGGGCATGAAGCGACTGGGCTGTCCCGTCGTGTTCGATGCCACGCACAGCACGCAGCAGCCGGGCGGGCTCGGCAGTGCCAGCGGGGGACGTCGTGAGATGGCGCCCATCCTGGCGCGGGCGGCGGTGGCAGCCGGCGCCAACGGTTTGTTCCTGGAAGTCCACCCCGAGCCGGAGAAGGCCAGCTCCGACGCCGCCTCGATCTTGCCGCTGGATTGGCTCGAGGAAGTGGTCGTGGTCTGTTCGCAAATCCACAGGATCGTTCATGGCTGAATCAGACGCCAATCCGACCGGTTATCTTTACGGCCCCGTTCCTTCCCGGCGGCTGGGACGCAGCCTGGGCGTAGACATCGTTCCCGCCAAGATCTGCACGCTCGACTGCGTCTACTGCCAGATTGGGCGAACCACCGAGAAGAGCACCGAGCGTCGCAAATTTTTCGATATCCATGCGGTGCTGGGCGAGCTGAAAGCGAAACTGGTCGAGGGTGTGGAGGCCGACTACATCACGCTCGGCGGCTCAGGCGAACCGACGTTGAACGCACAGTTGGGCGAGTTGATCGACGGCATCCGCGAGATCACGAGCATTCCCGTAGCGATTATCACGAATGGCACGCTGCTTTACCGCCCCGATGTGCGGGGCGAGTGTGCCAAGGCAGACCTGGTCGTCCCGTCCCTGGATGCGCCGGACGACGAAGCCTTTGCCAGGGTGAACCGGCCGGCCCCCGATATCAGCATTGAAAAGCTGGTTTCCGGGCTGGCGGAGTTTCGCCGCCAGTTCAGCGGACAGATCTGGCTGGAGGTCTTCCTCATCGAAGGGTACAACACCCACCCCGAGCAAATCGATAAAATCAAACAGCACATCGAACGCATCCGTCCGGACCGGGTTCAGTTGAACAGCGCCGTCCGTCCCGCCGCCGAGCAGGGGATCGCCCCCATCGATCGCCGGCGCCTCGAGGAGATCGCCCGCCAGATCGCGGGCCCCTGTGAGATCATCGGCGCCGCGCCCCAGGGACCTGCCGACCGCCACCTTCAGCGGACCCAGGCAGACGTATTATCAATGCTGAAACGCCGCCCTTGTTCCCTGCAGGACATCTGCTCCGGGATCGGCATTGCCCGCAACGAGGCGATCAAACACGTTACCCAGCTTCTCGCATCCGACGCCATCACCTCGCAGCGCCGGGGGGATGTCACCTACTATATGGCCCGACCGGAACCCGCCTCGGGACCCTCCGCCTAGCCACCGGCTGGACCCGCCCCAAAGCCGTCCACGCGTCCTCTAACACGGAATGACCGATATTCACGCCCAGTTTTTGTAAAGAGCGACAGGCAATTGGCCGATAAAAGTGTGTGGCGCATCAGAACGGCCGATCGAACCGAACCGCTCGGTTCGGGCCGGGAAGTCGCCTCCGGACGTCGAGGCGTCCGATACGGTGTAGGATGCCGCCGAACGAGGTCATGGACATGAAGCGATTGCAGCGACAACTGGTTCTGAACAAGGGAGCCGAGAAGTTCATCTTTCGCTACGAAGAGGGACGGGAAGACGACCTTCTCGACGCCCTCGTCGATCAGGCGAAGGACCATCGGACGGGATTCGACTGGTTCGATGCGGCGGTGCTCAGCTTCAAATTGAGCCAGATGCTGATCGGTCGGGCCGAAGGCCTGCTCGCAGACGACTCGGATGTCACCGTAGTGCACTGACGCAGACGATACGCTCTCTGTGTGGAGAACGTGTCCGCAGGAATAGGATGGGAACGAAAATAGGTGATCGATGATGCCGATAGATGAAGTGGGCAGGTGGACTATGGAAGACAACAATGCGATCGTCGAGCAGTTTCTGAACTACCTCAAGTTCGAGAAGCGGTTCTCGGAGCACACCGCCAAGTGCTACGGTGCCGACCTCGCCCAGTTCGGCGACTTCCTGGTGCAGAATGCCGAGGGGGACGGCGCTTCCGGTGACGGCCCGACCCTGGAGCATCATCACGGAGGCATCGCCACCGCGGTGGCCCTTCAGACCGAGCAGAGTGTCGATCAACTCCTGTTGGCTGCCGATGTCAACGAGGCGCGAGCCTACCTGGCGCACCTCACCGACAAAGCCTACTCGAAGGCAACAATCGCGCGCAAGTTGGCTACCTTGCGCAGCTTCTACAAGTTCCTGGTCAAAACGAACCGCCGCAGCTCGAACCCACTGACCGCCGTCCGCACGCCCAAACAGGATAAGAAACTGCCTCGCTTCCTCGAGTACGAAGAGATCAAACGCCTGCTGGATACGCCGCCCATTGAGACGTGGCTGGGCGCCCGCGATCGCGCGATCCTCGAAACGCTCTACAGCACCGGCATCCGCGTCAGTGAACTGGTGGCCTTGAACATGGACGACGTCGATTTCCTCGGCGAGATCATCCACATTCGCGGCAAGGGCAAGAAGGAACGCATCGCTCCGATCAGCTCCTCGGCGCTCCAGGCCATCCAGCACTACATGGAGTTCCGCAACAAACGCGCCCAGAGCAACGCGAATTTCGATACGAAGGTGCTGTTCGTCAACAAGCACGGACATCGCCTCAGCACCCGCAGCGTTCGTCGCAAGATGGACAAGTACCTGAAGATGGCCGGGCTCGATCCGAACATCAGCCCCCACACGCTACGGCACAGTTTTGCGACCCACATGCTCAACAACGGTGCCGATCTGCGAAGCGTGCAGGAGCTGCTGGGACATCAGTCGCTGTCGACCACCCAGGTCTACACGCACCTGACGACCCGCAAGCTCAAGGAAGTCTACGACCACGCGCATCCGCGTGAAGAATTCGGCCAGGACGTCTACGCTCCTTATGAGGGGCCCAGCGACTGGTCGCAGGACAACGGAACGCTGTAGTCAAAACGCATCGACCGGCGCGTCTGCGGACGTGGCGGCCGACGACCATCCAAAGCACACCCCAGGGCCGCTCATCCGTGCGGCCTTTGTTTTGCGCACGGGGTAGATCTGGTGTCGGCCCTGGATCGGAAAGCTCAGGGGGCGACGCGCGGGGTGACGGGGCCGACATACTCCGGGACGAGTTCCTTGATCCCGGCGGTGATGGCGCCCGGATCCGGATGGCTCTGGCGAGCCAACTCGACCAGTGCATCGATCCCGGCGCGGAGGCGGTCGCGATCCATCGGGATATTGCGCCAGATGCTGATCTTGGGATGGCGCGTTCGCTGCATGTCCTCGCCCTCGATACGCAGCTCCTCAAAGAGCTTCTCGCCGGGGCGCAGTCCCGTAAAGACGATCTCGATGTCCTGTCCAGGGCGGAACCCGCTCAGCGTGATCAGTTCTTTCGCCAGATCGACGATCCGCACCGGGTCGCCCATATCCAGCACGAAGATCTCTCCGCCCTGGCCCATGGTGGCCGCCTGGAGCACCAGTTGACTCGCTTCAGGAATCGTCATGAAATACCGCTTCATTTCGGGGTCGGTCACCGTGACCGGTCCGCCCTCTGCGATCTGATTTTTGAAGATCGGCACGACGGAGCCCTCGGATGCCAGGACATTCCCGAAGCGGACCGTAATGAAGTGCGTCCGGCTGGTGCGACTGAGGTCCTGGACATACATCTCGGCCACGCGTTTCGACGAGCCCATGATGCTCGTCGGGTTCACCGCCTTGTCCGTACTGATCATCACGAAGTGCGTCGCCCCGAATCGGTCCGAGGCGTCGGCCACGATCATGGTTCCGACGACATTGTTCTTAACGGCTTCACCCGCGTTGAGCTCCATCAGCGGCACGTGCTTGTGAGCCGCTGCATGGATAACCACGGCAGGGCGGTAACGCTCGAAGATCTCCTCCACGCGATCGCGGTCGGCGATGTTGCAGACCAGCGGTTCGATCGCCACCCGCGGAAATCGCTTGCGGAGTTCGGTGTCCACGTAAAAGAGGGGGTTCTCTGCCTGCTCGACCAGCAGCAGACGCTGTGGCGCGAACTGGCAGATCTGCCGGCACATCTCCGAGCCGATCGACCCGCCCGCTCCCGTGACGAGAATGGTCTTGTCCCGGGCGAAGGCCTCGATCAGGTCCAGGTCGAGCTGAACGACGTTCCGCCCGAGCAGGTCGTTGATGTCCACGTCGCGGATCTGGCTGACCCGCAGCTTGCCCGAGACGATGTCGGTAATCGACGGCACCGTGCGAAAACGCACCTTGGCCCCTTCGCACAGTTGGATCACCCGCCGGAGCTGTAGCGGAGTCGCAGACGGCATGGCGATGGCGATCTCCTCGATGTTGCGCTCCCGGCAGATCGTGGGCAACTGGTCCACGGTGCCCAGCACAGGCACGCCGTGAATGCTCGTTCCCTGCTTGACGGGATCGTCATCGATGAAACCGATCACGTCGTATTGTGCGATCCGCATGCGCAGGATTTCTCGCAAGAGCCCCTCGCCGGCATTGCCGGCACCGACGATCAGAAAACGCTTGAGCAGGCGACCTTCGGTGGTCCGGAATTCCTCATGGTAGAGTCGGATGAGCATTCGCAGGCCCGCCGGAATAAGGATGGTCCCGAAGAGATCGGCCATGAAGACGCCCTGGCTGACCGCCGCAATGCCCAGCGGCAGCGCCTTGCGAACCGCCGGAATCTGAAGCATCACGGCAAACCAGACCGTGACGATGATCAGCGTGCTGACCAGGGCCGCGCGCAGAATGCCCAGCAGATCGGAGATGCTCACGTAGCGCCACCAGCCCCGGTACTGCTTGAACAGGCCGAAGACGGGCAGCTTGACCGCCAGAAAAAACAGCAGGAAGAACGGCAGTTGCTCCACAAGCCAGTTGCGACCGAACTGCATATTGTTGGCCACAAGGAAGGCAAAGACCAGCGAGGTGGCGAACGCCCCAATGTGGGCGAGGACAATCAGCGGTTTGCGCACGGCCAGCAGCAGACCGGAGCCCTGGGCCGGCATGCAGGCGAGCCCCTCATCCCGACGTTCCGCAAGCAGTTCTGTCTGTGGCTCGAGCATATCTCGACGAGACCCTTCTACGGTGCAAGGGCGGACCGGACGCATGGCACCCGCCATGGACGGTCCGCGAGCGATTCTGCTTTATCATCGGCAGGATGGGCGGGCAGGTTAAGCCCCTGGAGGTGACGGGCGGGACCGCGACGGCGAATCGGAAGCCGCCGAGGGTTATCCGGACGTGCCTTCAGACTTCGCTTCGCCCTGGGACGGCGACTCGGGAGAAGAGGTGGACAAGAGCGGTTCGGGGCCCATGTCGTCTGAACTGGGGTAGATCTCATCGAGAGCAGTCTTGTCGACCCGGTTGCGCATCAAAGCGTAGATGATCGTGTTGGCGGAGTAGTAGAAGCTGATGACGAAGGCCACCATCAGCCCAACGATGATGAGCACCCAGACGTAAATCAGGACGGAGGCTACCGATTCCGACCACCGCTGAGGCTGTGCCGCGGTCAGGCCGAGAAGATCGGTGAAATCGGGCTCGGGCCAAATGGCGTTAAGTTTGCGATTGCTGTAGAAGAAGCCCATGCCCAGGAAGAAGTGCGTGATCCAGAGCAGCAGAAATGCAAAGAACCGGACGAAGAAGTAACAGATCACGCCGTAGACGGCTGCGACGACCGTGTAGAAACCCATTCGCCAGGGCTTGGCGTAGACGTAGCTGAAAGATCGACTGATCGCGTCGAAGCAGTCGGAATCTTCATAGGCGATCACGGGAAACATCAGATTGAATCCGGCCAGAGCCCCGATGACGATGATGGCGATCAAAGCGGCCAGCAGTAAGGCCAGAGGGAGCAGGATCGCTACCGCCAGTTCGCCCACGTAGCGGGCGTTGCCGATCAGCCCCAGCAGGACGATGAACAACCCGATCACGGCCACCAGCGCGACCGGTGTCACCGGGGCAGTGAGAAAGCTGCAGAACTTCCGCGCGCCGAATCGCACCGCCTCCGTCAGTCCGGGCTTCTCGCCCTGGGCAAACTGCAAGGCTGCAATCCGGCAGATAGACCCGCCGGCCAACGCCATCACCGCCAGAGTCGCTGCAAACAGGATCACGCTGTAGATCGGATGGTACGTGAAGGCCCACCCCAACGCGGAAAACGAAGCGACGATATCACCCAGAATGCCGAGGCTGTCGCGGCGTGGAATGCCCAGCGCGGCAGAATGAAAACGTCGGGCACCGAAATGCCAGAGCGTGGTGAAGACGCCAGTCCGCTCGCCGGTGTTGCCGAAGAGACGGATGTGTTCGCCTACCTCGGGTGTGGCGGAAACGTATTCGTCCAGTTCGGTCATGCCGCTGGGCGCAACCACCACCGTCCGGTTGAGGTCCATCAGTCGACCCGTCAGGCAGATGGCGGCCAGCGCGAGAAAGGCCAGCAACAACTTGGTCGGTTGAATGGCGATGCGAAAGGCCTGGAAGATCCGTGGAAACAGAAAACTCCCGAGAGGCAGCATCGGCTCTTTGTCCTCACGCATTTTGCTCCCTTTCCAATGCTCGCTGGCACCGGCCGCTCGACTCGGGCGGCTCGATGTCCCCGGCATCTTATCGCGTCGTAGCCGTCGTGTCTATCCCCTTGTCGCTTCCCCAAGCCCTCAACAGGCCGACGGTTCGCCGCCGCCCATCGCATCTTCCGATTCCTCGTTGGGCTTGGCTGCGATTCGGTAATCCGCGTCCAGCCAGGCATTCAGATCGACCAGCTTGCATCGCTCGGAGCAGAACGGGAAGAACTTCGGTCGCCCGGTTTCTTTGTCGATCGGGACGCGCAGCCGTCGCTTACAGGTTGGGCATACGATACGGGCCACCGTCCGGGTGGGTTTGTTCGTGGTATGTTCGTCTCGTTCCATCTCTTCGTGCGTCAGAGTCGATCTGTCCAGCGGCCTGACGGAAACGAGTCCATGCTTGCCTCCGACCCCCATGCATCAGAACCTCGCGCGAAATCCCTGATTTATGGTTGACCATTCTCGCACGTGCGGCGCGAAGGGCTCAGGAAGGTCCTTCGGCACGACCCTCTTCGACCAGTCGGGCGTATTCCACACAATACCGAGCCCAGGGCTGGGCTTCCAGCCTCGCTCGCGGAATCGCCTGGCCGGTTCCCTCGCAAATCCCGTAGGTCCCCGCTTCGATGCGATTCAGCGCGTCATCGATTTCCACCAGGATTCTCCGCTCGCTGTCCATCAGGCCCAGCGCGAATTCCTGTTCGTAGTTGTCGGTGCCCAGGTCTGCCATGTGGATCGGCATGCTGGACAGGTCTCCGCTGGCGTCCAGCCGGGACTTCTTCAGCGTCTCTCCCTCGATCTCGAAAACGTTCTGGAAGATCTCTCGTCGCTTCTGAAGCAGCAATTCCTTGAAATACTCGAGATCGGCGGCGCGAAGAGCGCCCGCCTGTTTTCGACTGCGCGTGGCTTTCTTCTTAGGCGTTTTCTTGCGTTCTTGGGCCACTTCTGCGTCTACCTTTCATAATGGGCAAAAGCACTGCACCTATAAAAATATCAATTATACCATACGAATCACGACCGGCAAAGCGCCATTTTTTGCACGCCAAAAAGACGGTTTTCTGTGCCGCTCGCCCCTTTTTTCGGATTTGCCCGACATGATAGCAAGTGTAATCCTTGCTAGAATAAGGAGTTATACGTTGCTGGCCGGGATTTCGGCGACAAGGGGGCCAGACGCCGGCGACCGTCGCTAGGTCCGTTTGAACTGTTTTTCCAGTTCGCCGACGGAAAAGGTGAGGGTGGTTGGCCGGCCATGTGGGCAGCGGCTGATCGATTCATATCGCAGGCGGTCGGCCAACAGTTGGGCGATCTCGCTGTCGGTCAGCTTCTGCCCCGCCTTGATCGCCGCCTTGCAGGCCGTCATATTCAGCACCTCGTCGAGCATCTCCTCCGGGCTCGGCGCCGCCTTCCTGGAGGTCAGCAGGTCCAGAAGATCCTGTATGAACTCCAGCGGAGGGACTCTGGCCAGCAGAGTGGGAAAGGCTTGGATGGCGTACGTTCGCGGTCCGAACGGCGCCAGCTCCACTCCGAGACGGACGATGAGGTCGGTGTGGTTCTCGATGGCGTCCGCCTGAGTCTCGGTTACCTCGAAGGTCTCAGGCAGAAGCAGCCGCTGCGATTCGAGCGGCCCGCTGCGGGCCCGCTGGCGCAGCGTCTCCACCAGCATCGCCTCGTGAAGAGCGTGCTGGTCGATGATTACGAACCCCTCGTCGGTCTGCGCGACGATGTAGCTGTCATGAATCTGGAGGTACTTCGACCCTTCGAAGACAAACTCAGGGGGCTCCGTTGCAGGGATGGGGGCACGTTCGGAATGGGTCGGCTGCGGGCTGGGCGCCGGTCTGTCCGACTGCAAATCGAACTGCTGCTGCCGGTTCGTAGGTCGGTGTCGTTGGAAGAAGTCCGCCATCGCGTCGGCAATCTCCTGTCGCCGGGCCCGCTGGTTCTGCCGGCTCTCCTCCAGGGAGGCCGATGGTCCCGAGGGCAGCCGGGCCGGCATATGCAGGTCGGTGCCCAGCAGTTTCTCCCGCATCGTGCCCAGGATCTGCGAATGGACCAGGTTGGAGTTGTAGAAGCGCACCTCCGTCTTCGTCGGATGCACGTTGACGTCATACTCGTCGTACGGCATCTCGATAAACAAGAAAGCAACGGGAAAGCGGTTCGGTTCCAGCAGACCCCGGTACGCCTCTTTGATTGCATGGGAGATGAATTTGTCGCGGATGAATCGCCCATTGAGAAACGCGTATTGAAAGCGGTTGTTTGTGCGCGACGTGCTGGGGTGCCCGAGCAGAGCGCGGATGCGTATGCCTTTCTCGTCGGTCTGCGTCTCGACGAGATCGTCGGCTGGCAACATCGGAAAGAGTTGGGCGATGCGCTGTCGCAGTCCCAGGCTGCCGGTCAGATGGTACAACTCCCGACCGTTATGGATCAGCACCAAGCCGAGCTGTCCTTTGGGCAGGGCGATCCGTGTAAACTGCTCGGTGATATGGCCCATTTCCGTGTTGGCGGTCCGCAGGAACTTACGGCGCGCCGGCGTCTTGTAGAAGATGTCGCGGATCTGGATCGTGGTGCCGACGTCGCCGCTACACGGGGTGAGCGGTTTTCGGTCGCCGCAGTCGATTTCGAGGCAGTGGGCCTGGTCCGATTGGGCTGTACGGCTGACGGCGCGGATCTGAGCGATCGAAGCGATGCTCGCCAGCGCCTCGCCTCGAAAGCCGAGTGTAACGATCGCATTGAGATCGGCGGTATCGCGGACCTTGCTGGTGGCGTGCGATTCGAAAGCGGTCGCCAGATCCTCGGCGTCCATCCCCTCGCCGTTGTCGGTGATGGAGATCAGCTTCCGCCCGCCGTCCTCGACCGCAACGACGATCCGCGTCGCGCCGGCGTCGATGCTGTTCTCCAGGAGCTCCTTGACCGCGCTGGCCGGACGTTCGATGACCTCGCCGGCCGCGATCATGTTGATCATGTTCTGGTCAAGGCGAACGATTCGACCCATGGTTGCCACCGGATTCCATTCACGCCGCGCAAGTGCTTCGTCGAGCCTGCCGCTCAATCTATGCCCGCTGCAGCAGGCTGCGGCCGGTCATCTCCTTCGGTTGACCCAACCCCATGATCTCCAGAAGAGTCGGGCCGATGTCGGCCAGCGTGCCGCCTTCTCGCAGCTTCCTCCCTTTGTATTCGTCGTCGAAGACGATCAACGGCACGTCGCCCACGGTATGCGCCGTGTGCGGGCTGTCCGGGTCTCCGTCGGTCATTTTCTCGAAATTGCCGTGGTCGGCGGCGATCACCGCCGCGCCGCTCATGCTCTTGACCTTGTCGAGGATCTTGCCCACGCATTTGTCGACCGTCTCGGCGGCCTGGATCGCAGCCGAAAGATCCCCCGTGTGGCCGACCATATCCGGGTTGGCGAAGTTGACCACCATCACGTCGTACTTGTCCGAATCGAGCCGCTCCAGCACGACGTTGGCCACTTCCGGGGCACTCATCTCCGGCTTCAGATCGTACGTCCGCACCTTTGGAGACGGCACGATCTGCCGGTCCTCGCCCTTGAAGGGCTTCTCTGTATAGTCGTTGAAGAAAAACGTCACGTGCGCGTACTTTTCCGTCTCGGCGCAGCGGAACTGCTTGAGACCTAATTCGCTCCAGTACGCGGCCAGGATGTTCTTCATCTTGGGGGGTTTGGGAAACGCCACAGGCGCCGGGATGCTGGCGTCGTACTCGGTCATACAGACGAAGTACACATCCGGCAGCGTCGTCCGCACGAACTCCTTGAACTCGGGGTCCACGAACGCCCGCGTCAGCTCGCGGGGGCGGTCGCCGCGGAAGTTGAAGAAGACGACGCCGTCGCCGTCGTCAATCGTCGCCACGGGATCACCGTCCTCGTTGACGATGGAGGTCGGCTCGATGAACTCATCGGTGACGTCCTTTTCGTAGCTGGTCTTGACAGCCTCCTGCGCGCTGGGGGCCTTGAGCCCTTTGCTGGTTCGGAGGCACTCATAGGCTTTCTGCACACGGTCCCATCGGCTGTCGCGGTCCATCGCATAGAACCGACCCATGACGGTGGCGATCTTGCCCACGCCGATCTCGGCGGCCTTCTTCTCGATGTCCTGGATATAGCCCAGTCCGCTGTCGGGCGGCGAGTCGCGACCGTCGGTGAACGCGTGGATGAACACCTCGGTCAGATCGTTTCGCTTGGCCAGTTCGAGCAGCCCATAGAGATGTCCGAGCAGCGAATGCACGCCGATGTCGCTGCACAGGCCCATCAGGTGCATCTTGCCCTTGCGCTGCTTGACGAACTTGACGAGATTGAGAAACTCCTTGTTCTCGAAGAAGGACCCGTCCCGGATCGCCTGGGTCAGGCGCACCGACTCCTGCGGCACCACCCTCCCGGCCCCGATGTTCTGGTGGCCCACCTCGCTGTTGCCCATCGTGCCGTCGGGCAGCCCGACGTATTCGCCGTAGGTGTGGATCAGGCAGTGCGGATATTCGGCCATCAACATGTCGTCCGTAGGGGTATGGGCCTGTCGGATGGCATTGTAGTCCTCTTCGCCTGAATCAGGGTTGTAGCCCCATCCATCGCGGATAATCAGAACGCAGGGTCGCTTCTTCAACGCGGCTTTTTCTTTCGCCATGTCCTGTCTGCCTTTCAATCCATAAGAACAGAGACGAGGCACAGCCTCGTCCCAGCGCATACTCAAACCAGAGCGGCCCCATACCATACCGACCGACCCCTTTGCTGTCAAACATTAACCCGCTCTCGCCCGTGGCATTCCGACCGCCGCTCGAGGCTTTGACAGGCGGCCTCGCTTTGGTATAATCCGACCGTCAGCGGGAAACGCGATCGTCAGGATGGCCGGTTGCGGGCCTCGTAGGATTGGGAAAGGCTACCAACGCGTGTTTGAGGGAAACAACAGGGGGATCGTGGTCGGTCTGGGCGGGGTCGTCATGGCAGCCTGCCTGCTGCTGAGTTGCTCCGCGCCGCAGCCGTCGATGGATATGTACCATGAAGCAGTCGCGCTTCGCGCGTTGGACCGGCAGGAACAGGCCGCAGCCAAACTCCGCACCGCCGTCAAGCAGGACGCCGGATTCGCACTGGCCTATTCCGAACTGGCGCAGGTGTATCTGGCGCTTGGCGAACCGGAACGGGCGGCCCAGGCTCTCAGCAGGGCGATCGAGATTGATCCTTGGTCCGTTCGGGACCATCTGGATCTGGCCCGGATCTACGAAGACTTGGGACGTTCTCGCCAGGCGGCCCGAGCATTCGCCCGGGCAGGGCAATTGAATCCTGAAGATCCGGCCGCACAATTCGGAGCGGCTCGCTGTTACCTGGCCGTCGGTCAGACCACGCAGGCGACCGTTCACGGCGAGGCCGCCCGAAAGATCGATCCACGATCTGAGGAGACGTTGTACTTGCTGGTGCGAATCTATGAGCGTCAGAAGGACTACGGGCAGGTGGCCCGGGTCTATGAGGAACTGTTGCAGGCGGCGCCGGGGCACGTGGATTTGACCATGGCATTGAGCCAGGCGTATATCAAGGATACGCAATATGATCGGGCCAGAGAAGTGCTCGCGAGTGTCCTTGCGGTCCGGCCGGACCATGGCCAGGCCCTCCGCGATCTGGCGCTTTGCCTGCTGAACCTGGGTGAAATCAATCAGTCGATTGCCCTGTACGAACGCGCGATCGCTCTCGACGATGGCGATTGGGAAGCCTATCGGGGCTTGGGCGTGGCCTATATGGTCAAGTCCCAACGCACCGGCGACGAGAGTCTCCGGTCCGGCGCGGTCCACCATTGGCGACGCTCCCTGGAGATTTACCCCGATCAGCCGAAACGCGAATGGTTAGAGGAACTGATCAGAGAACATTCACCGACGATGAACCCACTGCGAGGATCGAATGACTGAACCGGCCACGACAACAGAGCAACAGCAGCAGCAAACGCCGGCCACGCGCGAAAGGCTCGTGCGGATCTGCAGGGACGCACTGCCGGACAAGATCGCCCATCTGATCTTCTGGCCGACGGCGATTCTTGGACTCGTGCTCGACCTTTGGACGAAGCACGCCGTCTTTGCCGCGTTGCGCGACGAGCCCGATCAGAGCCGCACGATTATCGACGGCTTCCTCACCCTCCGACTGGCCCTCAACGACGGAGCCGCCTTCGGCATCGCCTCGGGAAATCGGGTGTTCCTCGTAGGGGTATCTACTGTGGCTCTGGCGATCATCCTGGGCTTTTTTTTGTTCGGCGCCGTCCGTCAGCGGATCGTTCAGCTTGCGATGGGCCTTTTTGCGGCGGGAGTCTGTGGGAATCTATGGGATCGAGCGTTCAACGAAGGGCGGGTGCGCGATTTCATCGATGTGGTCTATTGGCCGGGGCGCCACTGGCACACCTTCAACCTGGCCGACACGATGCTGTGTGTGGCCGTCGGATTGCTGATTATCGCGACGCTGTTCACTGACTCGTCTGATCGAAAACATGATCGGCCACAAAGATAGGCGCGTTGATTGCCGCACACAGCGCGATGGCGTCGGAAGGCCGCGAGTCGATTTTGACGGTGCGTCCGTTTACCCGCAGGTAGATCTTGGCGTAGAACGTGTGGTCGCGCAGATCGTCGACCACGATGCGTTCGACCTTGGCGCCCAGACCCTCGATCACGTTCGCCAACAGGTCGTGGGTCATCGGACGCGGGGGCATGATCCCCTTGAGCCGGCGGTCGATCGCGAAGATCTCCACGATGCCGATCACGATGGGAAAGGCGCGGTCGCCGTGGCGCTCCTTCAAGACGATGATCTGCTGGTCGGACGTCTCATTGATGATGATGCGTGACAGTTCAACTTCCACGTCCATCCTGAATCTCCCTTCAGCGGCTCAGCCGTTCAGTTCCGCCAGGTGCGTTTGGACCGCCTGCAACTGCTCCTGAAGCTGGGCGAGCCTTTCCCGGGCCTGGGCGACCACCTCCGGCTTGGCCCGCGTAACGAAATTCTCATTGGCGAGCTTGCCTTCCACCGCCTTCTTGGCCTGCTGGATTTCCTGCTTCTGCTTGTCGAGTCGGGCGCGTTCGGCCTCCGGATCGATCACGTCGTGCACGTAGACCTGCGTTTCCTCTACTATCGTGGTCGCGGCGTTGTTCGGTTTGGCTGCCCCTTCCGCCGCCTGGAACGAATCGAGAAGGGCTAACTGGCAGATCAGATCGGCATTCGCATTGAGGATCTCGGCAATTGTCTGCGGCGCCGCCGCTGAGGCGGTCAGCCGCTCGCTGGCCTTGTTATACTTGTTGCGGATGTCGCGAATCGCCCGGATCGTCTCCTGGACCAGGCGGATCTGCCCTTCGACTTCGCTATCGGCCATTGCGTCGAGCCCACTCGGCCACGACGCCACCGTCAGCGCCTCCGAGCCTTCGATCGACGCGATCCTGCCCAGGTTCCGCACCGGCGCCAGTTCGTTGAGCTTTTGGTAGATGCCCTCGGTGATGAACGGCACGAACGGGTGCAGCAGTCGCAGCGTGCGGTCGAGCACAAACGCCAGCACGTTCTGCGCGATCGGCTTGCGTGCCTCGTCGCGCATGCTGAACTTGACCCATTCGAGATACCAGTCGCAGAAATCGTTCCAGAAGAAGCGATAGAGCAGGCCCAGAGGCTCGCTGAATTTGAACGCGTCGAGCGAGGCGGTTACTTCCGCTTCGGTGGCTGCCAGTCGCGACAGAATCCAGCGACTGATCACGTCGAGATCGGTGTGGTCGAACGAGGCGGGCGCGAAATCATCGAGGTTCATCATCGCAAAACGCGACGCATTCCAGAGCTTGTTGCAGAAATTCCGCCCGAGGTCGAACTTGGGCGACGTATTGACCTCGCGCCCGTCGGGCAACGTCATCGGCGCCACCGGCATGCGGATGTCCTGCGTGTCGGTGGTCATGCTGGCCAGCGTGAAACGCATCGCGTCGGCGCCGTGGCTGTCGATCGCGATCAGCGGATCGATTCCGTTACCCAGGCTCTTGGACATCTTGCGTCCTTCGCCATCCTGGATCATCGCGTGGATGTAGACGTCGCGGAAGGGGATGTCCCCGACGCAGTACTGACCCATCATCACCATGCGCGAGACCCACAGCGTAATGATCTCGCGGGCGGTGCACAGCACGTCCCCTGGATAAAACGTCTTCATCTCGGGTGTCTCATCGGGCCAGCCCAGCGTGCTGAAAGGCCACAGTGCTGAACTGAACCAGGTGTCCAGCACGTCGGTGTCCAGCGTGCAAGTTCTGATGCGCTGTCGAAGTTCCCCAATATACTTGAAGGCATTCTGGCCGAATCTCTCCTTAAGCTCGTCGTAATCTGCAACAATGGCCTTGAGTTGTTCCCTGGTTGGTTGTCCTTGCGGATGGCAGAGAATCCTACTTGCCAGTTCCAATGCTCTATCGACGTTCTCGTCGATCCCGCAGATGTAGAAGGGGAATGATCCTTCTACCAGTCGATCCGAACGGAAGCACGAGGCATCATTGTCGACGTCGACACCGCACCGTCGCAGGAATTCTCTTACACAAGCTTCGCATTCCTTGTCATGCGCATTATCGCTTTCGTGTGCCGATTGATAGTGCGCATGTGAGAATATTATCGTCCATACGGGGATGCGATGACCCCACCAGAGTTGGCGGCTGATCGGCCAGTCGCGGAGGTTCTCCAGCCAGCTCTGGTAGGTCTTGGCGTAGCGATCGGGGATGAAACGCAGTCGACCGTCGATCAGCGGTTTCAGCGCCAGACCCGCCAGGGAATTGACGGGGACATCGGTGCCTTCGATCAGGCCATCGCCGAACTTGTTTGCGAGGTGCTCGATCGGTTTCTTGACCGCGATGTACCACTGGTCGGACAGGTACGGCTCGATCGGCACGTGACTGCGGTAGCTGTGGCCCACCTCGTGCGTGTACTCGCGGACGTCCTCGAGCAGCCCCTCCTGGCGGAACCACTCGACGATGGCCTCACGGGCCTCGAAACGGTCCATGCCCAGAAGATTCTGCGCCTCGGGCTCGGTCGCATCGGTCCAGCCGTACTTGTCGCTGATCGAGCCGTCCGGCGCCATCACGTTGATGATATCGAGGTTGTGACGTTGCCCGATCGCCCAGTCGTCCGGATCGTGGGCGGGCGTGACCTTCAGGAATCCCGTCGAGAACTTCGCCTTCTCGTCTTCGCTCTCGGGGTTTGGAAGGACGACGTGCTCGTCGACCACGATCGCAATGATCCGCCCGACGATCGGAAGCCGGACATGCTTGCCGACGAGAAACTTCGCCCGCGGGTCCCCTGGATTCATCGCCACCGCGGTATCGCCCAGCATCGTCTCCGGCCGCGTCGTCGCCACCGTGACATGCTCGATGCGTTTGCCGCCCGCCTCGATCGGTTCGACGAGAGGGTAGCGCATATACCAGAAGTGGCCCCTGACCGTCTCGTGTTCGACCTCGTCGTCGGCCAGCACGGTCTGCGTGGCGGGGTCCCAGTTGACCAGGCGCTTGCCCCGGTAGATCAGGCCGTCCTTGAAGAGGTTAAAGAAATTGGCCCGCACCGCCTTGGCGCAGACCTCGTCCATGGTGAACCGCGTGCGAGCCCAGTCGCACGAGCAGCCCATCGCCTTAAGCTGGCCGATGATCGTCGCCTCGTATTCGTCCTTCCATGCCTGGACCCGCGCGACAAATTCATCCCGCTCGAAATCCGTGCGTCGCTTGCTCTCTTCCGCGAGAATGCGCTTTTCCACCACCGTTTGCGTGGCAATGCCCGCGTGGTCCGTACCGGGCATCCAGAGCGTTCGGAGCTGCTGCATCCGCCGGAATCGAATCAGTACGTCCTGGAGCGTGTTGTTCAGCGCATGGCCCAGGTGCAGGGCGGCGGTGACATTGGGCGGGGGAATCACGATCGTGTACGTGCCCGCCCCGGATGTGCCGTTTGCCTCGGGATGGAAATAAGGCCGCGACCCCCAAAGTGCATTGACGTGCTTTTCCACGGTTTGCGGGTCGTAGACTTTGTCCAACTGCTCTGCCATGACATTCCCAGCTCAAAGACGCACAAAAAAAATCCGGCAGACACACGCCTGCCGGATTGGATGGTATCGTTCGAAAGGGCCCTTGTAAAGGGGCCGATTCACCGGAGGTGGGATTGCCGCAATCCCGCTCCGGCGACGAGGATGCGAGTAGGCTAATCCAGGTTCATCGTCATCAGGAACTCGGCGTTGCTCCGCGTCTTGGACAGGCGGTTCTTGAGCAGTTCCACCGCCTCGACCGGGTTCAGATCGCTGAGGACCCGTCGTAGACGATAGACCAGCTCGAGCTCCTTCGGGTCGAGCAGCAGCTCCTCGCGGCGGGTGCCGGAGGCGGCGATGTCGATGGCCGGCCAGGTGCGCTTCTCGACCAGACGGCGGTCGAGGTGCAGCTCCATGTTACCGGTGCCCTTGAACTCCTCGAAGATGACC
>CAZTGH010000036.1:3940-22309 GCA_964612985.1 uncultured Pirellulales bacterium | reverse complement strand
GAACCGCCGCGTCACGCGGCCTCTTCCTTCGACCCGTAGGCGCCAAAGACCCGGGCCAGCTGGCCGGCCGGGGCCTGGGTGACGCTGGCGAGCTTGCCCGCGGGCGCCTGAAGCAGGCCCACGATCTTGCCGCGCAGCTCGTTGATCTCGGTCTTGACCTGCTCCCAATTCACATCGTCGGTGGTTCGCTCGACGTACGCCTCGGCCAGCTCGATCTGCAACTCGTCACGGACGCGTTCGACCAGGTCCTGCTGGCGGACTTCCAACTGGCCGATCTGGATGCGAATCTCGGCGATGACCGCTTCGATCTCCTCCTTCCGGGCGCGCGTCGTACGCACCATTTCCTCCTTGCGTTTCTGCTGACCGGTGAGGTTCTCCAGTTCGTCCTGCCACTGGCGGTTGTCGCGCTGCTGGGTCTCTTTCTCCATGAAGAGCTCGGAGACCGCCGATTCGCATGCCAGGATGTCGCGCTGGGCCTCGGCGATCTGCTCGGCGCACACCTGGACGTCCCGCTCGGCGGTAGCGAAGGTCTTGCGATTCGTTTCGCTCTGGTTTTCGAGGCTCTCGATAATCTGCTTGAGGCCCTTCTGCTGTTCGATGGCCTGGCCCAACTGGACCTTCAGTTCGGTCAGTTCGCCCCGGCGGCTCTGCTGCTGCTGGCGCAACTCGTCGTACATGGCCTCGAGCTCGCGGATGTGGGCGGCCCGCTGGTTGTTGACCGCCTCCAGCTCGGTCAGTCTCTGCTGGGAGTCGTATTCCTTCTGGACGGATTGGGCGATCTGCTCTTCGAGGGCGCCCATCTCGCCGGCGATCAGGGGCTCTTCCTCTTTGAGGCGTTTGATATCCTGTTCGAAGTGGATCAGCTTGGAGTTGACCTGAGTCTTCTCCGTGTTGGCTTCGTAGATGGCAGTGCGGAGGTCCTTGCAGAGTTTGTCGAGATGAATCCTGGTCTGCGTGTTGCGTTGGATCAGGCCTTCCAGCTGGGCGATTTCGGCATTGATGCCGTCGATGGTCTGTTCGAGTTGATCGATGCGGCTTCGTCGGGAGATCAGGCCCGAGGTCTTGCCGAGGGGGCCCAGGCGCAGCAGGCCGTCGGCAGCGAGGCATTCTCCCGCCCGGGTGACGAAAGCGTAGCCATCCCGCAGATGGCGGCTCAAGCCGGTAGCGACATCCAGGGATTCGACCAGGATGGTCTTGCCGAGGAGTTTCCAGACCAGCGGTGCGTAGCGACTCTCATAGGAAACAAACTCCACGAGTCGGCCTCGCACGCCGGGATACCGCGAGAAATCGACATCGTCGACGAATGGGTCCACGGCGTCGAGACAACAGAAATGGACGCGGCCGGTCAGTGCCGCAAGTGTTTCGGGATCGGCCAGGAGCCGCTCGGCGCTCTTGACCAGCAACACGTCGGTGAGCCCTTCGAGGGCCGCTTCGACCGCGCTGGCATGTTCGACGCTGGTCTTGATCTTGTCGGCGAGAATGCCGTCGATGTAGTCGATCTTGTGGTCGGCATCGGTCTGACTCTGGAGGACGCTCTTGACGGCCTGGCCCAGGCCCTCATGACGCTTCTCCATGTCGGTCAGCACCGCCAGCTCGCTGCTCAGGGCGCTGCGGGCTTCCTTGTTGCCGGCCAGTTGTTTGCTCTGCTCGACGATCTGCGCCTCGGCCTCCTCGATCTTGCGGCGCTTCGATTCGAGGTTCTCTTCCAGCTCGGTCAACACGCGGGTGATGTCCGACAAACGGGCATTGTGCTGGGCTTTGTCGGTCAGCAGTCGTTCGAGCTCGGCTTTGGCGGTCTGGGCACGGCCCGCCAAGCGATTCCTCTGGTTGGACAGGTTGTCACGATAGCTCGAGAGGCTTTGAATCTCGTTGTGAAGCTGCGCGGTGCGCCGGACGATGTCGATGATCCCGGATTTCTCGTCCTCCAACTCCGCTTCGAGGGACGCCAGTTGCGCGTCGGCCTCTTCGGTGACCGCCTGAATCTCACGGATCGCCTCGCTGCGCTGCTGGACAGTGCGGTCACACGCGGTCACCTCCTGCCGGTGACGGTCCAGATCGCGACAGACCACGTCCGCCTGACCACGGAGCCTCTCGATCTCGCCGCTAGCGGTCGTCTTGCGCTTGTCCAACTCCTCGATGCGCGCCCGCAGGAACTCGATCCGCTGGAGTCTCTGGTCGATCTTGCTCTGGATGGCAACGAGGGTATTGCCGGTTTCGCTGAGCCGGTGTTCGGTCTCGATGATGGCGTTGCCCAGCCGGGTCATTTCGGCCTCGGCGCCCGCCTCCTGCGCGGCGACCGATGAGAAGCGTTCGCTGGCGTCATGCAACGCCTGTTTCTTCTCGTCGAGTTGCTCCTGGTTGCGTCCGTATTCGACCAGCGAGTAGTTGACCTGCAACTCTTTGAGTCGGGAGCTGTATTCGAGATAGTTCCGCGCCTTGCCCGCCTGGAGCTTAACGCTGCGAAGTCGTTTGGCCACCTCTTCGAGGATATCGGCGAGGCGCAGCAGATTCTGCTCGGTGCGTTCGAGTTTGCGGAGGGCTTCCTTCTTGTGGGCCTTGTACTTGCTGATGCCGGCGGCCTCTTCGAAGACAATCCGCCGATCGGATTTTGAGGCCCCCACCAGTTGTTCGATCTGTCCCTGTTCGATGATCGAATAGCCCCGGTTGCCCACGCCGGTGTCCATGAACAGTTCCCGGATGTCTTTGAGTCGACAGACCTTGTTATTGATGCGGTACTCGCTTTCACCACTCCGATAGATCCGCCGGGAGATCTGGACCTGTTCGGCGTCGATGGGGAGCCTTCCGCTGACCCCGCCGGGGTTGGAGATCACCAGGGCCACCTCGGCCGAACCGGAGGCCTTGCGACTGCCGCTTCCGCTGAAGATCACGTCCGCCATCTGATCACTACGCAGGCTCTTGAGCTTCTGCTCGCCCAGCACCCACTTGACGGCGTCGACCACGTTGCTCTTACCGCAGCCGTTGGGTCCGACAATACCGGTGATTGAGGCATCGAAATGGAACTCGGTGCGATCGGCGAAACTCTTAAATCCGTCGAGTATGATCTTCTCAAGTCGCATATACTCTTTGATTCCGACTGATTTGGGCAAAGACACTCACCTGAGGCCGAGGCGAATTATCGGACAACACGCTCTGGTGTTATCGGCCCGACGCAGGTCATTTCTTGACTATTCGAGCGATTTTTGGGAGAGGGCCGGCCCAAAACTCGGCATCCACGGCGTCTTTCTCGGACATCTGCTTCATGACGGCTGTCACGTCCGAATAGGGAGTCGCCAGGCCGACGAGGCGTCCGGCCGGTGTCCGCTGCCGTTCGGCGCCGAGGGCGCGGACAATCTCGCTGACGGTGAAGCCCGTCCGGACGGGCCCGATCACGCCGGCTTTCCCGGGGTCCTTCCGTGTCACGGATACATAGTTCTGGCCGGCGCGGGAGTTGACGACCACCGTCTGGTCGGCGGCCTCGACGAAGATATCATCGCCACAGGTCAGCGGCGCACCGAAGACGGTGACGCGGGGCTGACCACTGCGGGAGACGAAGATCGCCCTACGGTCGGTCTGCACCACCTGTTCGAGATAGAAGCTGCGTCCGACAGGCTCCTTTCGGACAGCGATATCGTCCATGCGCCGCAGGGCCTCGTAGGCGGCCAGGAGGATTTCGGTGTCCCGGTCGCGCAGCAGTCGCCTGGCCAGCAGGGCCGCATCGTTGCGGCGGGCGCCGACCACCATGGCCTCCAGCGCCTTGGCGCGATACGGCGACGTCTCATCCAGGGCTATGGCCCGCAACGTCCCGATGGCTTCGTACTCGCGCAGGTTCAGGGCACACCGGGCGGCTCGAAGGCGGACTTCGGCATCCGGCGCATCCAACAGCGGACGCAGCGCCGGCAGAACCTCGCGGCCCATGGCTTCCAGCGCGATCTCGCTGGTCTCCTTGTCTGAGGACTCAAGAAGACGCTCGCGGAGGACATTGCTCCGCATCTGGGTCAACTCCGGGCTGTGCGTCAGGAACGTGAGCATCACCATCGCAATGAAGCGTTCCCTGCGATCGTGATACTCGGCGGGAATGACGAATCCCACCTCGGTCGGCGAGACCGCTTGGGATGTGCCGGGACCGTAGCGTTCGTTGAGGCGATTGCGGATCGCGCTGGCCATCGCAAAGTCGGATCGTCGCAACTGAAGGGCCCCGACGTAGTCATAAAGGGCGGTTGCCCCGCCCAGGATATAACCGGTGGTCAGGTCCGGTTCCGCGACGCCGATCCGGTTGATGAACACCGGCCCTTCGACCTCCGCCAGCGTTCGAGAGGAGGCACCGAACGTACCGGCGCTCTTCAGATCCGCCTTGTACAACCAGCCTCCGTGCAGCGAGGTCGTGTCGGAGCCGGCGATCGGACTGACCCTGACATCGAAGCGGTCCCCTCGGAAGGCGGCGGGCGGCGTCCTTCCTTCGAGTCTGACGACGGCGGTGTTGCGGCTGTTGATCAGGTCGTCGGGGCTGACCGAGCCGCTGGAAACCTGCACGAGGATGTACTGCCGGAGGTAGGCGCGAATTTCCGGCGGGCAGGCGGGCGAACCCGTGCCGGCTAACCCTCCGACGAGACCGTAGCCCTCGACCGCCAGCGGCTGCGGCGGGGCCACCGCGGCCAGCGAACCGATGGTCGGGCCCAGTTCCTCGCTGAGGGTCGTCTCGACGCGGTCGGCAGGGCCGTCTTTCGGTCCGCAACCACCCGGTACCGTCGCCGCCAGCAACAGGACCATTCCGAACGTCAGATACCACTGGAACATTCTCATATCGGCTGAGTTTCCCTTCGTCAGATGCGAAAAAAAAACGCACATTGCACGGGGCGATCCTAGGGGCGGAGCGGACGGTCGTCAAGCTTATTCGCCTGCTTCCCAGCGTGGAAAGCGTCAGGCTCGGGGCGACCGGCCGCTTGCGATGGATATCGAGTTCAAGATCACCGCCGACGGCTGGCTCAACATCAAGTCGGCTCGCCCCTGGATCGAGTGAGAGGCAACCGGGCCGCCACGGGATGCGAAAGCCACCACGTCAGAGACGCCGCTGATCCTTCTCGTAGCCCTCGGGCTCGAATTGCAGGGTGGCGTGCTCGATCTCAAATCGCTCGTGGAGCATGTCCTGCATCTGGCGCAGACACTGCTGCCAGTGCTGCGTGTTGCAGCATTCGTTGCGAAGCTGGATATGGGCGGTCAGGACGGGAAAGCCTGAGGTAACCGACCAGATGTGAAGGTCATGGATCTCGGCGACGTGCTCGTTGGCCTCGAGGGCTGCCTTGATCTGGTCATAGTCGAGATGGCTGGGCGTGGCATTGATGAGAATATCGAGCGTGCGCCGCAACAGGCCGACGCTGCTCCACAGAATCAGCACGCCAATCACCATACTGGTCAGGGCATCGACGGGCGTCCAGCCGGTCGTCAGGATGACCACGCCGGCGACGATTGCGCCGACGGAACCCAGGGCATCGGCCATCATGTGAAGGAAAGCTCCTTCGACGTTAACGTTCTCGCTGCGGCTGCGCGCCAGCACCCAGGCGCTGACGAGATTGGCCCCGAGTCCCGCGGCTGCGATGACCAGCATGCCTGCTCCCTCGACCGCCATCGGGTGCATCAACCGCCCGATCGCTCCCCAGAAGATCAGGCCGACGATCAGGATCAGGGTCGCCCCGTTGAGGAAAGCACCAACCACCTCGGCGCCGAGAAAGCCGAACGTCCGCTGCGGGGTCGCGGGGCGGCGGGCCAGGTGGGCGACAAAGATCGCCAGGGCCAGAGCCAGGACGTCGGTGAGCATATGCCCGGCGTCCGCCAGCAGGGCCAGACTGCCGGTGACCAGCCCTCCGATCGCCTCAATAATCAGGAAGGCCAGATTGATCAACAAGGCCCACCAGAGACGCTTGCGAGAGACATCACGCAGGTCCGTCCCATGATCGTGATCCTCGCGCGGGTACTTTCGGTGTCGTTTCGCGTCTTCGTGCATCGAAGAACCCCTTTGTCGAATCCGTCAATAGTATACGGGGGATTCGCGATGCCGTTCAGTGGACGCCCGTGACGGGCGGTGCCAAGACCATGTTTTGGAGCGGGAAACCGATTTTCTGCTTGTCGGGCCAGCATCGATACGGTTTAATGCTTGCTTTGGAGGTGTGGGAAGAAACCAGCAACCGGTGCAGATTTGAGGTGACGAAAAATGGCAGACCTGAAAGCATTGGCCGAAGCCGTTATCAAGGGCGACCAGGCAACCGCGGTGAGCACCACGAAGGCGGCTCTGAGCGAGGGGATGGCGCCGAAGAGCATTCTGGATGAGGGGCTGATCGCGGGCATGGACGTGGTCGGGGATCGGTTCAAGAAGAACGAGGTCTATATCCCGGAGGTGCTGATTGCGGCGCGGGCGATGAAGATGGCGATGGAGGTGCTGGAGCCGGAACTGGCCAAGGCGGGCGTCCAGCCCATCGGAAAGCTGGTGATCGGCACCGTCCAGGGCGATCTGCACGATATCGGCAAGAACCTGGTGGCCATGATGCTCAAGGGGGCGGGGTTCGAGGTGATCGATCTGGGCGTGGATGTGACGCCCGCCCGGTTCGTCGAAGAGGCCAAGGCGAAAGGCGTCCAGCTCGTGGGCATGAGTGCCCTGCTGACGACGACGATGCCGGGGATGGAAAAGACGATCAAGGCATTGCAGGAGGCGGGCGTCAAGGCCAAAATTATGGTCGGCGGCGCCCCGGTGACGCAGAGCTTTGCCGAGAAGATCGGCGCCCAGGGCTACGCCCCGGATGCGGCGTCGGCGGTCGATACGGCCAAGAGTCTGGTGGCCTGACCGCCCCGAATACCGATCGAGTGCGCATGCAAGGGACAGTGTAATTTCCGGTTACACTGTCCTTCTCTTTTGCGCGTGCCGATGGTAGAATAGACACTTGGCGAAACGAGAGCCTGAAAGGTTGGACGTGCGCAAGATCCAGCATGCAAATCTGGCGCAGTTATTGATGCAGCTTCGATTCTCGCCGCAGGACAAGCAGCGGAACGAACTCGAAGCGGCCGAGAAGCTCTATGCGCTGATCGAGGAGAGCCGGCAGTATCCCTTCGACTTCGTGTGCTTCCATATCACCGGCTTTCACCCTAAGACCGAGATCGATCACCAGCTCATCAGCGGCAAGGAACTTCGCGAAGACCTGGAGGTGTTCATCGCCAGGCTCAGCGCCAAGATTGGCGAGCGCGTCACTGAACAAGGCGAGAAGGTCTATACCACCGAAGAACTGGCCGAGCGGTTCACCGTTTCGACGAAGACCATCGGGCGCTGGCGCCGGCGAGGTCTTCTGGCACGGAAGTTCGTCTTTCCGGACGGGCGACGGTACGGTTTCCTTGAATCGACGGTGGAACGTTTCGTTCGGGACCATCCGAAGCTCGTGGCCGAGGCTGGACGCTTCCGGCGCCTTACTACCAAGGAGCGACAACAACTCGTACGGCAGGCCCGCAGTCTGGCGTCGAAGTCCTCGTCCTCACGGCACCAGATCATCGAGCAACTCTGCACGAAGATGGGCATCGCCCACGAAACCGTTCGCTATACGCTCCAGGAGTACGAGAAGCAGCACCCCGACCGCCCGATCTTTCAGCGTCCTTCGGGGCGGATGAAACCGACGGAGGCGGCCGAGTTGTACCGTCTGCACAAACAGGGGATCGGGGTGCGTCAGTTGATGGCCCGCTTTGACCGCAGTCGGGCGACCGTCTACCGGATCATCAATCAGCGGCGTGCCATGACCCTGCTGGCCCGCCGGATCGACTTCGTGCCCAACGAGGAGTTTCTTCGGGAGGACGCGCGGAAGCGGATTCTGGGCCGGCCCCTGAAGATCGAGACCCCGGAGCCGGACAGGCGCGTCGAACCGTTCGAGATGGTCGGTGAGAGCCTTCTGCCCGAGTATCTCCAGGTGCTGAAGACGACGTCGGTTCTCAGCCGCGATGAGGAGATCGAGCTGTTTCGTCGGTACAATTACCTGAAGTACCTGGTGTCCACCGAGCGTCACCGACTCCGGCTGACCCATGTCTCGGCCACGCTGCTATCGCAACTGGAAGACTACCTGGAACAGGCGGAAAACATCCGCCGAATGCTGATCGAGGCCAACCTGCGGCTGGTCGTCAGTATCGCCAGCAAACACACCGGCGACGGCACCAATTTCTCCGAACTGGTCAGCAAGGGCAACTTCGCGCTGATCCAGGCGGTGGAGGAATTCGATTACACCACGGGTTTTCGCTTTAGCCGCCGGGCGACGCTGAACATCGCCAAGGAATACGCCAAGGTCTCGGGACGCAGCACCGAACTGACCCGCAAACGGGCCGAATCGGTGGCCACGATCCAGCGCGGGTTGCGCGAGACCGCCGCCGACGTGCTCGCCATCGAACGGACCCGTCAGAGCCTGGCGGAGGTGATCCGTGAGGAACTCGATGAACGCGAGCAGCATGTGATCCTGCACCATTTCGGGCTGCTCGGCACATCGGTGCGAAAGAAGACCAAAACGCTCAAACAGATCGGTGACGAACTCGGGCTGACCAAGGAGCGTATCCGGCAGATCGAACTAACGGCGCTACAGAAGCTGCGGCAGTGCCTCAGCAAGGAGCAGTTCGAGTTGTTGACCGGCTGAGGCAGCACAAGGCCGCGACCAGGCAGGCTGTGAGGGGACGGATTCGCGATGGAAGTGGTTCTGATCTTCCTGGTGGTCATCGTGGCCAACGCCATCGGGACGCTGACGGGTTTTGGCTTGTCCACGGTGATGATTCCCGTGATGGTGCTGTTCTATCCGCTGGCGGAAGCGCTGCTGTTCGTCGCCATCGTGCACTGGTTCGGTGACGTCTGGAAGCTGGTTCTCTTTCGAGAGGGCATCCGCTGGAAACTGATCCTGAGCTTCGGCATCCCGGGGATCGTCGCCACGATCATCGGCGCGTCCCTGGTCTTCAGCGTCTCCAGCGCCATCCTGTCGCGCGTGCTCGGGGGTTTTCTGGTGGTTTACGTGATCTTCCTGCTGGTGCGGAGTTCGTTCCAGGTCAGACCGAGCACGGGAACCAATGTCGCGGGCGGCGCGTTGTCGGGGTTCTTTGCGGGGCTCTTCGGGATGGGCGGCGCCATCCGCGCGGTGTTCTTGACGGCCTTCAACCTGCCCAAGGCGATCTATCTGGCGACTGCGGGGGCGATCGCGCTGGCCATCGACACGTCCCGATTGATCACGTACTTCTACGAGGGCACCCGACTGAGTCCCCTACTGGGCTGGGGCATGCTGCTGTTCGTGCCCGCTTCCTTCCTCGGCGCCCGAATCGCCAAGCGGTTCGTCAACCGCATTCCGCAGGAGCACTTCCGGAAGGTTTTGGCGGCGTTTCTGCTGCTGGTGGGTTTGCGTCTGCTGATCTGGCCCAAATAACCCCCCCCGGCCAAATTCGAAGCACGAAATCCGAAGTCCGAGACAAACCCAAAGCACGGAATCTGAAGGCTCGTAACTACCCCGATGAGCGACGTTCGTAGTGTGCTCGGAAGAGCGTACCTACCTCCAGAAAGGTAACGCCTCACGGCGTCACTACATACCCGCTGCAAATCGACCATGTTTCGGATTTCGGACTTCGCTGTTCGTGCTTCTTCGTGTGGTCCAGGCAAGCAGTACAAGTACGGTCGCCCAAGCCGGAGCTGGGTTTTGCGTTGATTTTTCGCGCCCGGGCCCCTATTCTACCGCAGGCTCGTTTGAGATCTGCGTGAAGCCATTTCCCGAAGATCGGAGAAGGAGAAGACTGTGGAGACGATCGGTTTCATCGGCGGCGGCAACATGGCCGAGGCTCTTATCAACGGCGTACTCAAGGCGGGTGTGTATCGTCCTGGCAAGGTCTACGCCAGTGACGTCCGCCCGAAACGGCTGGAGCACCTGCGCGAGCATTACGGCATCCGGACGGCCGACGACAACGCGGGGTTGGCTTCGAAAGTCGACGTGCTGGTGCTGAGCGTCAAGCCTCAGAACATGAAGGAGGCACTGGAGAGCATCAAGACCAGCATTGGGGAGGACGTGCTGGTGATCTCGATCGCAGCGGGCATCACGACCTCGCTGATCGCGTCAATTCTGGGCGATCTGGCCATCGTGCGCGTGATGCCGAATATGCCCGCCTGGGTGGACGAAGCAGCCAGCGCCCTGTACGCCAATGCGAAGGCGAGGACCAAGGTCGAAAAGGCGCGTCTCATTCTGCTGAGCGTGGGCGAAGTCGTGGTGGTCGAGGACGAGAACCTGCTCGACCCGGTCACCGCGGTCAGCGGCTCAGGGCCGGCGTATTTTTTTCTGCTGATGCAGGAGATGATCAAAGCAGGCGTCGAACTGGGCCTGAGCGAGGAGGACGCGCAAAGCCTGGTGCTCCAGACCGCCAAGGGCGCAGCGCTGCTGGCGGAGAAGGCGGCGGGCGAGGGGAACACGCCTGCGGTGCTGGCGGCTCGTGTCGCGACACCGAACGGGACGACGGAGGCAGCGTTCAATGTCTTCCACGCGAACGATTTCGGTCGGATTGTTTCGCAGGCGCTGCACCGCGCTTCGGCGCGAAGTCGAGAGCTTTCCACGGGCTGATCCGCCGCGTAGAAACAGACGCGAGCAGACCCGGATATCGCAAGATTCGCCAATCCGTTTGATGGAGTTGAGCGTACGATGACCAGGAGCCACATTCCGTATCCTTCCGCACTTGATCTGCCCCCCTTTGTGAACGAACCGATCTTCCCCGGCGTGGATGATCCGGGGGTTCAGAAGGCCTTTCCCGAAGCCATCGCGCAGGTTCGCGAACAACTCGGACGGACCTATCCGCTGTACATCGACGGCTGCGACATCACCATCGAAGCCACCCTGGATTCCGTCAATCCCGCCGATCCCGATCAGGTCGTCGGCAAGGTGTGCCAGGCGGGCCAGCGGGAAGCGGAGATGGCACTGGATGCGGCCGAACGGGCATTGCGGACCTGGCGGGACGTCGATCCAGCGCAGCGGGCTCAATACCTCGTCAAGGCCGCTGCCTTGGCACGCCGGCGAATCTTCGAGTATTCGGCCTGGCAAGTTTTCGAGGAAGGCAAGCAGTGGGCCCAGGCCTACAATGACGTGGCGGAGGGCATCGACTTCCTGGAGTACTACGCTCGGGGGATGATCCGCCTGGGCCAGCCTCAGGATAACGGCAGCTACGCGAGCGAATCGAATTTCTGTTTCTACCAGCCCAAGGGTGTAGCGGTGGTCATCGCGCCGTGGAATTTCCCGTTCGCGATTGCCTGCGGGATGTGTTCGGCAGCGATCGTCGCGGGCAACCCGGTGGTCTTCAAGCCCTCCAGCCAGTCGTCCGTGGTGGGGCACCACCTCGTGGAGATCTTCCGCGAAGCGGGACTGCCCGAGGGGGTGTTCAACTACGTGCCCGGTCCCGGATCGCAGATCGGCGATCTGCTGGTCGACAGCCCAAAGGTTGCGGTAATCGCCTTCACCGGTTCGATGTCGGTGGGTCTGCGGATCATCGAACGGGCCGGTCGCACTCCGGAGGACCAGCCGTCGGTCAAGCACGTGATCTGCGAGATGGGTGGCAAGAACGCGATCATTATCGACGAGGAATTCGACGAGGAAGCCGCCATTCGGGACGTCCTTTACTCGGCATTTGGCTATCAGGGACAGAAGTGCTCCGCCTGCTCGCGCCTGATTGTGGTCGACAAGGTGTACGATCGCTTCGTTCCGAAGCTCATCGAGGCGGCCAGGAAGCTGAAGATCGGCCCGGCGGAAGACCCGACCAACTACCTGGGACCGGTGATCGACGTCAACGCGCAGCGCAGCATTTCGCAGTATGTGGATCTGGCGGCCAGGGAAGGCACGGTACTGTACCGCAGCGAGGTTCCGGACAAGGGGTATTACGTCCCGCTGACGATTGTCGAGGGGATCACGCCTCAGCAGCGTCTGGGTCAGGAAGAGGTCTTCGGTCCGGTGCTGTCGATCATGCGGGCGAAGGATTTTGACGAAGCCCTCGCTTGGGCCAACTCCACGCGGTTCGCCCTGACCGGTGCGATCTTCAGCAAGAATGCCGAACACCTCGACCGGGCGGTACGACAGTTTCGGGTGGGCAATCTCTGCCTGAACCGAGGGAGCGTCGGTGCGTTGGTGAAAGTGCAGCCCTTCGGTGGCTTTAAGATGTCCGGCGGCGGCACCAAGGCGGGCGGTCCCGATTATCTGCTGCACTTCATGGACCCGCGCTGCGTGACCCAGTCCTGATCGCACCGGTACCCGAAACATCGCTGTCGGGGAAACCGCTACTGCAGTACATCCCCTTCGGAGGATGTGCGCGGACGGTCTATTCGACGATGATCGCCTCGACGGGACACTCGTCGGCGGCCTGCTGCGCGGCGTCTTCGTGCTCGGACGGGACCTGGTCCACGATGACCGTCGCGATGTCGTCGCCCATCTCGAAGACTTCGGGGCAGGTGTCACAACAGAGCCCGCAGGCGGTGCACGTATCTTCGATTCGTACCTTCATGCCAAACTCCTTTTCTCCGATATCCTACCTCACGGTCCATCCGGACCGTTACTTCCTACTGGAGCAATACGGCATCAGCCCCTGTTTGTCAATATCTCGTCCCTTGCTTTTTCGCACGGTCCCGAGGCCCCTTTTCGTCCAAATATGCTTGTTGTATGACAGTCGCGTGTGCGATAGACTTTGAGAAGACCTTGTGGGGCTGCTTCTCTGGAGCGGCCGAAGACGCTTATTGTTGCGAGGCAGGAGAAGCGCTATGAGGACCAAGGCATTCACACTGATCGAGTTGCTGGTAGTCATCGCGATCATCGCCGTGCTGATGTCCATCTTGATGCCGTCGCTCAAACGGGCCCGAGAACAGGCGCGGAGTCTGACCTGCCGCAGCAACGTGCGCACGCTGACGCTGGCCTGGCTCATGTACAAGGACGAAAACGACGGCAAACTGGTCCCGGGCGATACGCCGACCGGGCCGATCTCGTCCTCGAACGGCGCCTGGGTCATGATCCCGCCATCGGGAGCCAGCTCTTCGGTCGAAGAGAAAAAGGAGTACATCCAACAGGGACTGCTCTGGCCGTACATCAAGGACGTGGACGTTTACCGCTGCCCATCGGACCGGCGCAAGAACAGCCCGGGCCATCAGTTCGCCTTTCGCACGTATTCGATCGCGGGCGGGATGAACGCGGTGCCGGCGGGCACCTGGGAGATCCGACCCTGCGTCAACTACACCGACATCAAGCAACCGGCGACCAAGTACGTGTTCCTGGCGGAGTGCGATCCGCGCGGGTACAACAATGGCTCCTGGGTGATGAACCCGGCGTCGAGGCAATGGGTGGACCCGTTCGGCGTCTGGCATCGCGACGACAGCAGCACGCTGGGCTATGCCGACGGGCACGTGGAGATGCAGCGGTGGCACAGTCGAGGGCTGATGGAGTGGAACCTGCGGTCCCTGCACGAGCCGGCCACCTTCAGCTTCTACCGCACGCCTGCCGACGAGGAGGAATGGGCCGACTTCGACTTCATGCTCAAGGGCTACGCCTACCGATCGCTGCTCTGACCCGAACGGGCGAATTGCGTCACTCTACCCGTCATCCTGAACGGAGCGCAGCGCAGTGAAGAGCTTGCCCTGAGCTTGCCGAAGGCCCCCCACGGCCAGGATGACCCTCCTTTGCGACGGCCAGATCGTTCGCCTTAGGCTCACGATGACAGAACGCGCGTCGCCTGAGAGGGTCTCGGAATCCGCATCAAGCCTCGGGATCTATCCCACATGGCAGGCGGGGAGTTTGCGGAATGAGCGGTTCGCCGACGGACTCCAGCGTGCGCAGACGCATCTTCGCCACTTCCACCGGTTCGAATTTCTCGATCCGTTTGTGTCCCACGGACTGTCCCTCGCACAGGACCCGCCAGGCATCGGGGCCGGTAAGTCCTTCGATCCGGTATTTGCGGACGCGTTCTCCCTGGCGGATGTCCTCCATGATGATGACATGGTCGACGGTCCCCGGCTGGGGCAGCTTCAATTCGACAGGAGTGCCTCTACCCTTGGTCTGGGCCAGAGGCGTACCGAAGCGTCTGCGGATCTCTTTGCCAAACTCGACATAGCGCTGAAAATCGGGCTCGGGGATCAGCCCATCGGGGTTGGGATTGGCGTTGAGCAGCAGGTTACAGTTGCGGCCCACCGAGCGGTAGTACATGTCGATCAGTTCATCGAGCGAATAGAGCTTGTGGGCGGCGTCGGGCGTCCAGAACCACTCGTGGTTACGGACGGGCACGTCGCACTCTCCCGGCAGCCAGTAAGAGCCGTCCGGATCGCCCGGGCCGTTGTAGTCCTGACGATGCGGTACCGTGGCCCAACAGGGATAGCCGGCGACGCCTCGCTCGTTGCCGATCCAGCGGATGGATGCGGCCGGCCCCTGGAAGACGATCGCATCGGGCTGATATTTCCGGTCGATCGGCACCAAGTCGGGACCGCCCTTTTCGACCGGCAGGGCACCGCCGTCGAACCAGATTTCGAACCGATCGCCATACCGGCTCCAGAGTTCGGTGAGCATCTGCTCGCAGACCTTCACATAGCGAGCCTGGGCAGCGGGGTCGCCCCCTTTGCCGCGATTGACCAAGCCGGGATTGTCCACCTCGAGATAGCCGTTGGCGCTGACGGAGGCGTAGAGGCCTGGCTTGATGCCATACTTGCGGCAGGACTCGACGTAATTGCGGACGACGTCGCCATACTCTGTAGAAACTGTCGTCGATTCACTCTCAAGCCCCTTGTGTCTGGTGGCACAGCATAGCTACGGAAGGGTTCCAAGTATAAACGACCCCATCATAGGCCCCTTTCGGGGGATGCACAAAGGCATTTTTCCTTGTGATACACTGCTCCTTTTGATACAAATGGACTAGTTCGGAGGCATTTTCTTGTGTGCGGACCGCCCTTGCTCCAGCGCGGTGTCTTTGTCTCATGCAAAGGAGCAGAATCGATCCGCATCGCCAGAGGGGCCGGAGAGATGGAGCCATGCCCTGGATTCGACGTATAGCGAAGCCTGGAGCGTCAGCCGATGTCCGTGTAGCATTTCGGACAGGCGCCGACCATCTCCCGCCATTCACATCCTTTGACAGAAGCATCCACCTCATCGATCGCGACATGACACGCGCCGTACCCACTCCGGGCCACGGACCATTCTCATTTCAGCACTGTCTTGAAGGAGGATCGTTATGTGCAGGAAACCGTTTGTCCGAGCATCTCGTGTATCAGACTCCCGATCGGTCACGCCAGGTCCGGAGAGGCCCCCTTCCGCGATCCCAACGTCCCGCATCCTGTGGCTGGCGGCGTTTGCCATCGCCTGGATGGTGACCGGGTACGGTGGCGTTGCCCTCGGGCAGGTCTTCGGCGTGGACGATCCGTCCGACATGGCCGATTCGAGCGGCGATATCAAGCGCATCGAGGCCTGGGTGGAGGACGGCAACCTGAATCTGACGATGACGGTATATGGTGTTTTCGCGCCTTCGGTGGTGGAGACACCGGCCGGCATGAGCAATCGATATTACTACCATTGGCTTCTCGACACGGACAACAATCCGGACACCGGCTATCACAACTCCGAGTACGAGGGCACCCCGACGGGTCTGACCAAGCCCATCGGGGTGGATATCGTGGTTCAATTCGGCTGGCGCGACGGCAACCCCAACGGCGTCTACGCCTATGATCCATTGGCCGGAGACGAAGTCGCTTTGGTTGAGGACTACGAATACGCGATTGACGGGGATACGATTCATGTGGTCATCCCCCTGGCGGATTTGGGACTGACCCCGGACGACATCATTGCGCTGTCGGCGTTTCAGGAAGGTGCGTCGAACGGATGGCAGGTCGATTGGATGGAGTCGGTGGTGGTGGCCTTGACGGTTACCAAGGCCACGAATCCGATCCCTCCAACGGACAGCGGTGATATCCCGCGTGATGTGGTCCTGGGTTGGAAACCAGGTGCGTCGGCGGCCACGCACAACGTATACCTGGGAACTAATTGGACCGACATTAACGACGCTATCGTGCCGACGGCCCAGGATCTGGATGTCAACTCGTTCGATCCCGGTCGTCTCGATTTCGGTCAGACCTATTACTGGCGTGTGGATGAAGTGAACAGCGCACCGGATTTCGCGGTGTTCAAGGGCGACGTGTGGAACTTCACGACGGAACCCTTTGCCTATGCCGCTGAGAATATCATCGTCACCACCAATGCCGTCTCCGAGGCAACGCAGGGCATCGAGAACATCGTCAATGGCTCGGGGCTCGACGAGGCGGACCAGCACTCGACCAAGAGCACCGATATGTGGCTTACCAGCGTCGATGGCACGGATCCCATCTGGATTCAGTTCGAGTTCGATCGGCTCTACAAGCTCCATGAGCTCTGGGTCTGGAACTACAATGTCGAATTCGAACTGGTTCTCGGTTTTGGCCTCAAAGACGTGACGATCGAGCACTCTGCGGATGGAGTGGGCTGGACCGCTCTGGGCGATGTGGAACTGGCTCAGGCCACCGCGAATTCCGATTACGCACACAACACCACCGTGGACTTCGGAGGTGTTGCGGCCAAGTACGTCCGACTCACGGTCGGCAGTGGATGGGGCACAATGCCTCAATACGGTCTCAGCGAAGTTCGATTCTACTACATCCCAGCGTTTGGACGGGAGCCGGAGCCGGCGGATGGGGCGGCGGAGGTGGACGTCGAGGCGACGCTGACTTGGCGGGCAGGGCGCGAAGCGGCTTTGCACGAGGTCTATCTGGGGACGGACCCCGAGGCGCTGGCGCTCGTTGCTACGACCGACGAGGCGAGCTATGCGCCCGACGATCTGGTTTTCGGCAACGTATACTACTGGCGGGTCGACGAGGTCAACGAGACTGCCAACCCCGCGCTGTGGGAGGGCGACCTGTGGAGCTTCACGACGCAGGAGTACGCGACGATCGATGATATCGAGAGCTATACCGACGACATCGATGCGGGCGGAGCGGTCTTCCAGACGTGGATCGATGGCTGGACCAACGAGACCGGCTCGCTGGTCGGGTATGACCAGTCGCCGTTTGCCGAAGAATCGGTCGTTCATGGCGGGCGGCAAGCGATGCCGGTCAGCTACGACAACACGGTCAGTCCGTTCTACTCGGAGATTTCGCGGACCTGGGACGATGCGCAGGACTGGACCGCCCACGGCGCCAACACGCTGGTGCTGCACTTCTACGGCGCCGAGGACAATGCCGCCGAGACGCTGTACGTGGCGATCGAGGACAGCGCCGGAGCGGTGGCAGTGGCGACACACCCGAACCCCGAGGCGCTGACGACCGCCGCCTGGCAGGCGTGGACGATTCCCTATAGTGACCTGGCAGGCGTGAACATGGCCCAAGTCGAGACGATGTACATCGGTCTCGGCGATCGTGCCAACCCGACCGCCGGGGGCAACGGCTTGATTTTCGTCGACGACATCGGCTACGGCACGCCCCTGGATGAATAATTGTGATGGAAGAGAACTTATAGGGGCGAGGCATGCCTCGCCCCTACCGGCGCAGAGAAATCCGGCTTGACGCGCCCGTTGTGCCGACGAGACAAATCTGGGAAAGTTTTGCTGGTCAGGAGGGCGATCCTGTGGTATAGTCTGCTCCGGCAGAGCCAAATGCTCTCCGACTCGGATTCGAAGGTATCTTTTACCGGCCGGGTCCCATGCAAGCCGAGCCCGTGAACCTGGTCAGGCGGGGAACCGAGCAGCCATAAGCGGTCGCTTGGTTGTGTGTGGGTCAACCCGGCCGATCTTTTTCATTGATGATTGATGAGTGATTATTGATGATTGAGAGTCTGAGGGCGGAGGGTGTGGAAATGAATGCTGACGATCTGAAGCAGCGCACGAAGGATTTCGCGCACCGGTGTGTTAAACTTGGCTTGGCGCTGCCAAAGGGATACCTGGCTGACCATGTCAAGGGGCAGTTGATTCGGGCTTCAACATCCGTGGCCTCCAATTATCGGGCGACGTGTCTGTCGCAATCGAAGGCCGCTTTTGTTTCGAAGATCAGTATTGTGTTGGAGGAGGCCGACGAGTCGGCCTTCTGGATAGAATTCGCGGTCGAGGAGAATCTCCTGGCGGAATCGCTCGTTGGCCGGCTGCTGAGTGAGGCACAAGAGTTGACTGCCATCTTCGCTGCCGCCAGGAAGACGGCCAGGGACCGCAGTGCCGAATTCCCGTCTTGCGCGTCGTCAGGTGAAAATCATCAATAGTCACTAATCCATAATCAATCGCTATGGCTTATACCGTTCTGGCAAGGAAATATCGGTCGCTGACGTTTGACGACGTGGTCGGGCAGGACCCGATCTCCAAGACGCTCAGAAA
>CAZTGH010000036.1:0-3930 GCA_964612985.1 uncultured Pirellulales bacterium | reverse complement strand
AATGCGATCGAGACGGGGCGCGTCGCCCATGCGTACCTGTTCTCGGGGACGCGGGGCGTGGGCAAGACGACGATGGCGCGGATTCTGGCCAAGGCGCTCAATTGCCTCGAATCCGACGGGCCGACGACCACCCCCTGCTGCCAGTGCGACAGTTGCGTCTCGATCAATCTGGGCGAGGACATCGATGTCATCGAGATCGACGGCGCTTCGAACAACCGCGTGGACGAGATCCGCGAGCTGCGGGAAAACGCGATCTATCGGCCCGCACGGGCCCGCTACAAGATCTACATCATCGACGAAGTACACATGCTGACCACTGCGGCGTTCAATGCGCTGCTCAAAACGCTGGAGGAGCCGCCGGAGCATGTGAAGTTCATTTTCGCAACAACCGAGCCCAACAAGGTGATTGCGACGATCCAGTCGCGGTGCCAGCGATTCGATTTCAGCAATATCAATGCCCGACAAATCGCGGAGCAGCTCAAGAGCATCCTCAAGAAAGAGAAGATCGAGTACGAAGACGATCTGGTGCTCGCGCTGGCAAAGATGGCCAATGGCTCGATGCGGGACGGGCTGAGCCTGCTGGATCGGCTGATCAGTACGGGGATTCAGCCGTTGTCGGTGAACCTGCTGGAGGACTTTCTCGGGCGACCCAACGCAGAGAAGGTGCAATCGCTGGTGGAAAAGATCGGCGAAGGCGATGCGGCGGGAACACTGCTGGCGACCGAGGACCTGGTCAATACCGGTCTGGGGGAGGCGCAGATCGTCGATGTGCTGATCGAGCAGATGCGCGACCTGTTGGTGGTTGCCTCGGCGGGGGTGGCGACGGACCTGCTGATTATGACCGTTGCCCAGAAGGAACGAGCGGCCGAACTGGCGAAAAAGTTCGACGCCGCGGCCCTGATCTACAACATCACCGCCCTGGAGAAGCTCCGCTGGGCGGTCAAGAACAGCGATACGCCGCGGGCGTTGCTCGATGCCTCGCTGCTGCGGTTCGCGCTGAGCGAGCACTTCATAAATGTCGACGACCTCCTGGCCCGCACGTCGGAAGGCGCTCCGGCAGCGGTCAAAAAAAAACTCCCGGTAGAATCTAGGCCGGCCACTCCCATCGCCGCGGTTGCCGGCAGGCCGACCGATTCGCACCCGGCGGTCGTGCCTGTTTCGCCAACCGAACCCGTCGCAGGGGATCTGGCGGAATCCTGGTCCGAGATCCTGGGATCGGTGGCCAAGCGGCTCGGTGCCGCGACCACCAGCCTGCTGACCGGTTCGACGCCCAAGGGTCTCTCCGGGGGCGTGCTGACCATCGAATTTCCCTCCACGGGTAAGATGCAGAAGGAAATGTGCGAGAGCAACGGGCGCAGCGAGCAGATTGCCGAGGCGTTGAGCGGGTGCCTGGGCCGGACCGTCCGTGTTGCGTTTTCCGTGGCTCAGGCTCCGCAGAGCGAGGACGCAGGCGAGCGGGTGCCCTTTGCCGAGCGGCAACGTCAGATCCTCAGCGATCCGGGCGTCAAGAGCATCCTCATGGGGCTCGGCGCTACCGTTACCGGGATCGAAGAGGAATAGCCCGACGGAACATCCGTGCCCAGGATCACTCCCCAGGCCTATGCTGTGAGGCTCCCATTCACCGAGCGAATCTGCATAGCTGGAACTCGAACTTTCCCGCGGAGCATGATATGCTGTCGTGGGTCGGGTTCGGACCCAGGATGGCCCCTCCAGGGGACGGAAGGAAGATATGTCAGGGATGACGAGGCGAACCCGATGCCAAGTGGCGAGTACCGCCAGCCCTTCGTCATCCCGAAAGACGCGTAGCCGCCGGCTACCGGGAGAGTAGAGACGAGTTATGAGCAGTGCCTATACCGAGAGTTTGAACAAGCTGATCGAAGAGTTCGGGCGGTTGCCGGGGATCGGGGCCAAGACCGCCGAGCGGCTGGCGTTCCATGTGCTCAAGGCCGACGCGCCGGAAGCGATGAAGCTGGCCGATGCCATCCGCGACGTCAAGACGCGCATCAGGCGATGCAAGGTCTGCTGGAACCTGTCGGAAAGCGACGTGTGCCAGATCTGCTCCGATCCGCAGCGGGATCAGGGACTGATCTGTGTGGTCGAGCAGCCCAAGGATGTGATCAGCCTGGAGAAGACGGGCACCTGCAAGTGGGTGTACCATGTTCTGGGCGGGCATATCGCTCCACTGGACGGCGTTGAAGCCAGCGATCTGACAATTCAGCAACTGGTCGATCGCGTGCGTGAGGGACAGGTTCGCGAGGTCATCATGGCGACGAACCCGAACATCGAGGGTGACGGCACCTCGCTGTACATCAGCTCGCTGCTGCGCCCGCTGGGCGTGCGCATTACGCGCTTGGCACGCGGGCTGCCGACCGGCTCGACGATCGAGTACGCCAGCGGTAAGATCCTCACCGACGCTATCCTCGGACGCCAGGAGATCGAATAGACGTCGGGTTCTGCAAGACTCCAATAGTGAGAAAGGAGGCTGGAGATCCATGGGCACCCAGGGACGGGTCAAAGTCGGGATTATCGGTTCGCAGTTCGAAGCGGACATCCACGGCGCATCGTTTCAGATCATGCCGGACGAAGCGGAGGTGGTGGCGGTGGCTTCGCCGACAGCGGGCCATGCCCAGGCGCTGGCGGAGCGCTACAACATCCCTCGCGTCTTCACCGACTATCGGCAGATGCTTGCGGAACACGATATCGACATGGTGACGATCACCGCTCCGAACGCGCTGCACTGCCAGATGACGATCGATATCGCCAATGCGGGCAAGCATGTGGTTTGCGAGAAGCCCCTGTGCATGACGCTGGAGGAGGCGGACCTGATGATCGACACGTGCCGGCGGAAAGGGGTGCTGTTGATGTATGCGGAGGAATTGTACTTTACGCCCAAGTACGTTAAGGCCAAGGAGATGGCCGACCAGGGCGCATTCGGCAAGGTGTATCTTGTCAAGCAGAGTGAGAAGCACTTCGGACCCCATGCGGACTGGTTCTGGGACGTGAACCGGTCGGGCGGCGGAGTCTTCATGGACATGGGCTGTCACGGGATTGCGTTCTGCTGGTGGTTTCTGGGCAGGCCCGAGATCAAGAACGTCTACTGCCAGATGGGCACGTACGTCCACGCGGACAAGACCCAGGGCGAAGACAACTCCGTGTGCATCATCGAGTTCGCCAACGATGCGGTCGGTCTGATCGAAGACAGTTGGGCCCGCCGGGGCGGGATGGAAGATCGCATCGAGGTGTACGGCGAAGGCGGTGTCACGCACGCGGACCTGCACATGGGCAACGCCCTGCCGACGTACAGCGAGTACGGCTATGGATACGCGGTGGAGAAGGCCCCGACGACCAGGGGCTGGACATGGCCCGTCTTCGAGGAGTTGTGGAACTATGGCTTTCCGCAGGAGATGCATCACTTCGCGCGGTGCGTTCGAGGCAAGGAGGAACCTCAGGCGACAGGCGAGGATGGTCGTGTGGTGCAAGAGGTGCTGTGTGCGGGCTACCAGTCGGCGGGTCTGGGGCAGAAAGTGGCCTTGCCGTTTCGGCCGGAGGGAGTCAAGGCGCCGATCGAATTGTGGAAGAGCCCGAGAAAGTAGTCTGATTTCCTGTGGTGACGGGCATGGCGAAGATCGCATTGCGTTTGTTGTCCGACGAGAACGTCCGGGCCATCCACGAGACGAGTCTGGCGATCCTTCGGGATACGGGAGTGAAGGTCCATCACCAGGAGGCGCAGAGGCTGCTGCGGGAGGCAGACGCGACTGTCGACGAAGGCAGCAAGATTGCCCGATTGCCTGAGCGGCTCGTCATGGAATGCCTGGCGCAAACGGGCAAGCGGTATGTGCTTTATGGTCGGGATCCGAAGCGCACCGCGCGATTCGGATATGGCAGCGTGGTGTGGATGTCGAGCCCAGGACAGTATACCTGGATCGAGGC
>CAZTGH010000035.1:14981-22413 GCA_964612985.1 uncultured Pirellulales bacterium | reverse complement strand
CCCCGTTGGGCCCCGCGATGATGTAACACCTTTTCACTTCTGAGTCTACCGCCACGAACGCCATCGAAATAGAACGCTCCGGCTCGGCGGAACATGGTAACGACGATAACGGCGGATCAATGCAGTGTCAATGCTCACACGCACTTCGGCGGAGTGTGATGTCTACTTCGTGGATGGCGGCGTGTCGACTTGACCGTCGTATTGGAAGACGTCTTCCACGGTGGTGCTGAAGGCCCGGGCGATCCGGAAGGCCAGGGGCAGCGAGGGGGCGTACTTGCCCGCCTCGATCGCGAGGATCGTCTGGCGCGTCACACCCGCCTTGTCCGCCAACTGCTGCTGCGTCATCTCCCCATGCTCGAACCGCAGCCGCCGAATCTGGTTTGTGATCTCACTGGCGCCCATCGTCACCTCCCCACCTATACTGGAGAAAGGCGGTTATGCTTTGAATGCGTGTGAAGGTTGCCAAGCCTCCCAGGACGACCAGCGGCATCACATGCACTGAGACTTTGCCCTCCGGCCCGACTCGCCACCAGACGCCAACGCAGGCTGCGACGAAGTAGAGCCAAAGAACCGAATGAGCAACGAAAGCCGCATTCTTGCTGATCAGCAGGTCCCGTTCGTCGGTGTACACCTTCCTCCGCGGTCTGCCGAGCCGCTGCAAGACGAAAGGCGTGAGCCAGAGAACCGGTCCTGCGAGAACCGTCGTCGAGATGAACATGAGCAGCGGGATGGGCCGCAGTCCTTGCGTATAGACCAGCAGCACGCCAACGGGGCCACAGATGAGTACGTATAGCAGCACGATGATCGTGCCAATCAGGGCTTCCTCCTGCGCTCTATCCATCGCTTGTCCCCTTGCTGGTCCAGCCGTATTGAGAGAGGATGGTCAGGGAGTGGACGAGGTAGTGGGCCAGCCCTGCGCCCATGTAGATCGTGGGCAGCCATTGGACGGAGACCATCGCCTTCGGTCCGAGCACGAAGAAGGGAATCATGCAGGCGGCGCCGAACAGCAGATACGTCGTCGCAAAGCCTGCAATCGCAGCCCGGCGGTGGAAGAGCTGGTCACGCTCGTCGGCGGGCACGGCTCCCGGGTCCTTCTTGAACACCAATGGCGCCAGCCCCGCCAGGCCCGCCAGTCCCATGAAGCTGAATCCCAGCAGGGCCCTGGGCATACCTACGTAGAAGTAGAGCACGCCCACCGCGACCAGGCTGAGGACCAGGGCCCCCGAGAGAGTGACGACGAACGCCCAGGCGATCTTTTGTGCCCGATTCATATGCATTTCTCCTTCCAGCCGTTTCGATGATCTGCGTCTAAGTCGATGTAACCTGTACCAGACACAATGTAATGTTTATATTACATAGTGTCAAGATATATTTACATGGATTCCTGGTCTTTTTCTGCGGCGGAAGGGCGATGGTCTCGGTACCAGGGGGGTGTTCATGGGCAGCCTGTGCGCTCCCTTTGCCAGCGCTACGGAATGAACGGCAGGAGGCCGAATACGTCTATCCGCCCTTTGCGCAAGGGGTTACGACGTTCGCCGTGAGGTCGGCGGCGGTCCTCCGGATACTCCAGGGGCAGTTCCACCGTCGTGGTGCCGATGTCCTTTCGCCAGATCGCCAGCGGAACGGCAGGGCGGTCGCCCCCCTCGAGCAAAGCCAGTTCGAAATCGACCGTATTGGCTACGGGAGTCGAGTCCGCGGCCAGGATCACGTCGTCGGGCCTCAATCCCGCCCGGTCGGCGGGACCGTTTGGGGCGACCGATTCGACAACCAACCCCTCGCTCACGTCAAGGCCTTGGTTGGCCGCAATCGCTGCAGTGAGTGGAGCCACTTCGGCTCCCACGACGGGAAACGCGAACTCTGCGACGAACTGCCGGACGTCCGTACCGATGGCCTCGCTGACAATCTCCCGCAGATCTCGCCCATCCACCGACTCTCGCGCGCCGATCTCGGCGACGATATCGCGAATTGTCTGCTCTCCGAACCGCTCCTCGATCAGCAGGAACAGACCCAGCGCGGCGCTGTAATAGTCGCGTTCGTGCCCGCTCCGTGACGATTGCAGCCATGAGAACAGCCCCGTTCCAATCTCACTCAACTGCGAGAGGGGATGGTCGTGCAGGACCGTCCCCACGCGGGCCGGACACTCGGGACAATCCATCTCGTCCGAGACGATCTGAGACGCGACATAACCGGCGTAGTTGGCCAGACCGTCGCGGAACCAGCGCGTGTAGTTGTTCAGCGAGGCGTGGAGCAAGGATGGCCCCCAGACCAGGTCGGGAAGGACCCGGCTGCCCTGGCGACGCGCCAGCGAGGTCTCAACCAGCTCGTGCACCAGGATATAGGGATAGTTCCGATTCTGCGCCAGAATCGACGTGCACGACTCCTCTCCTGCTCGCACGAACAGCGGCAGCGGAAACTCGTTCGGCTCAACGGTCAGTTGGATGTCGAAGTTCTGCGGCGGCTGGTCGAACCGTAGCAGGTCGATCGTCGTCGACGTTGTGATCGCCACGCCCACACGCTGCTCGATCTGCTTAAGCGTCTCCGATGTGAGCGCCGCGATAGAGCGTGCCTGGATCTCCAATCCCCGCTGGTACCGCACCCGGACGCGACCGGCATCCACCAAGCCCTCGAATTTGATCTCCTCCGCCCCTGCGTCGTTGAGGCGGTAGAAACTCTGGCTCCCGTAGCGGATGTGCCATTGCCCCGCTTCACCCCCGTCCAGCACCGCCTCGGTGATACCCCGGTTCAGCGCCCGACATCCCCCCAACGCCAACACCGCCAGCGCCGCCCCCAAGATCCTTCTCGCACGATCCGTCATAACACACCCCAATAACCATCATCCTCCCCCAGCCTACCCGCTCACCTCCCATCCGCCAAGCCAATTCCCGCCTGTCCTCGATGTGGGGGACAAGTGCTTTGCCGCAGAGCCATTCGATATCCCTCTCTAGTCCACTCTCGAAATGGGATCATTCGCTGGCCACTTCATACCTTTCACAGAGGTGGTGAAGGGGTCGCCTGCTGTTTTTCAGCAGATTTCTGTTGACGAGGACACCGGCCTACGTATGATAATAAATAAACGACAAATCAACATCTGGAAAGTAGAAAGAGGATGCCGGGCTGCACATCCCATGCAGATATGCTGATCCTCCGAGATATGGAGCTTGGAATGAAAAGACCGCCCGGCGGGCGAACGGCGGACTCAGCGAGAGCGGAATCTGCAAAACAAAGCCAATCTCCCCCTCTGCTGGGCCAAAAACGGAGGTTGTGCGGAAAAACAAAGCCAATCAAAGCCAATGACCTGGCCGGATAGGAAGCCGTGTCGCCGGCGAAAGGTAGTATAATGGCACTATCTTGCTACGCGTGAACGATAGTTGGAGTATGGCAATGGCGGATGGGCAGAGATTGGATCAGTTGCTGACGACGGCGGAGTTCGCGCGGATCGAGGCGGCGTTCCGCCAGCGATTCGGACTGTCGCTGGAGACCACGAGTCCGGATGGTGTGGCGGTCGAGTCGCTGTGCAGTCGCGACTGCCGCCCGGCGTTTTGCACCCTGATCCAGAGCGACGCCCAAGGCCGGGCCCGCTGTATCGCCGAGCGTCGTCGGGCCGCCGAGATCGCCGCCCAGACGGGCCAGTCCTTCATCACCATCTGTCACGCAGGAATCGTATTGGTCTGCGTCCCGATGGTCGACAACGACATTGCCCACGGCGGCATGTTCTTCGGCAAGTGCCTCTGGGAGCCGGTCACGCCCATCCTCATGCGCGACGTCGAATCGCGCCTGGCCTCCCTGGACGTCGATCGCAGGCAGGCGACCGATCGCCTCGGCGCGCTGCCGGTCGTGCGCGGGCGACAGATCCACATGGCCGCCGAATTCCTGTTCGACCTGCTGTACGAAGTCGCCGGCTTCGACGCTCGCGTCATCCGCTGGCGCCGCCAGCGCTCACGCCAGCAGTCGGAGATCGGCGAATTCATCCAGGAACGCAAGAAGCTGGACGCCCAGTGGCAGTATCCGCTCGAAAGCGAACGCGCTTTGCTCCAGAAGGTCAAGATCGGCGACCGCACCGGCGCCAAGGAGATCCTCAACTCCATCCTCGGCACGATCCTGTTCAAGGACATCGGCGACCTCGGCATCCTCAAGGCCCGCCTGCTGGAACTGCTCAGCGTGCTGAGCCGGGCGGCGGTCGAGGGCGGCGTTCCCGTAGAGACCATGCTCGAGAAGAACCTCGCCTTCATCAACAAGGTGATCGGGATCGACAACCAGGAGGACTTGTGCGCGTGGATCAGCACGGCCCTGAACGAATTCATCGAGTTGGTGTATTCGTCGCAGGACGGCCGCAAGATCGGGCAGATTCGCCCCGCAATCAACTACATTGACGCCAACTACGACAAGCCGATGACGCTGGCCGAGATCGCGCGGGCCTCTCATCTCAGCGCATCCCGTCTGGCGCACGTGTTCAAAGAACAGATGGGCATTACGATCTTCGACTACGTCACAAGCGTTCGCATCGAACAAGCCAAGCAGTTGCTGCTGGCGACCAACCGCAGTTGTACGGACATCTGTTTCGAGGTCGGCTACAAACACCAGAGCTATTTCACGCGGACGTTCAAAGCCCTGGTCGGCATGACTCCTCGTCAGTTCAAGAACCGCAACCGGCGCACCGATCCGGTGGCCGATGCGCACCAGTCATAGCACGGTGATGGTTCCGCCTTGCCCGGTCGTGCAACCCTCCGGGACCGGTTCATTGATCGTCCAATAGAGACCGACCGCGGCAATGGTCATCGCGTCCATGGCATCGTCTTCAATCAGCCGCACCGGCTTGGAGTCTCTCGTGGCATATCCTCATGGTGTCCCTGGGCAAGGTGAAGAAGAACGTGGTTCCCTTGCCGACTTCGGAGGTCAGCCAGATTCTTCCGCCATAGTGTTCGACGATCTTCTTGACCAGAGTCAGACCGACGCCGGTGCTCTCGAATTCATCGCGCGGCGCGAGCGTCTGGAAGATCTTGAAAATCCGGTCGAAATATTTTTCTTCGATACCGGGTCCGTTGTCGCTGACGCGGAAGGTCCAGGCGTCATCGTCTTCGGTGCAGGCGACGACGATCCGCCCGGCCGCCTTGTCCATGTACTTGACCGCGTTGGTCAGCAGATTCTGAAAGACCTGGATGACGCGCGTCTTCTCGCATTCGATCACCGGCAGCGGGCCTTCGACGCGGATGTGGATGTACTCGGGAGCAGCGATGGCGTCGATGATGCCGGGCAGCAGCGTATTGAGATCGATCTCCATGAGGTCTTCCTTGATGCGTCCGACGCGGGAATACTGGAGCACGCCTTCGATCAGGCCGTGCATTCGCTCGACGCGGTTCTGGAGCAGGTCGAGATTCTCCCTGGCCTCGTCGCCCAACTGCTCGGCGTAGTCGGTATACAGCCACTCCGCGAGCATCTTGATGCCCCGCAGCGGCGCTTTCAGGTCGTGCGACACCACATAGGCAAAGTGCGTCAGCTCTTCGTTGATGGCCGCAACTTGGCGCAGCAGTTTTTCCTGCTCCTGCCGCGCACGGTAGGCCGCCGTGACGTCGCGAAAACTCCAGACCCGACCGGTGATACGATCCCCGAGGTATTGGGGGCTGGAGTAGTATTCCACCACACGTCCATCTCTGAAGTGGAGCACGCCGTCGCCTTTGCATTCCGGCTTGGCGCGCAGTTGCCGAACCCGGCTCAGGAACGCCTCGGGCGCAACCAGGTGGGGTAAGGCAGCCGCCAGGGCCTCATCATCGTCCCGCCTCTCCAGGATTTCACCCGGCAGCCCCCAGAGGTCCTGGAACTGCCGATTGAAGTTCTTGATCTTGCCCAAACCATCGAGCACGAGAATGCCGTCGGCCGTCGATTCGAGGGTCGCCTCCAGCAGCGACAACGACTCTTTGAGGTCCGCCTCGGCTTTCTTCTGTTTGCTGATCTCGACGAAGCTCTCGATCAGGCAGGTACGCCCTTGCACCAGGTCTTCCGTGATACTCTTGATGACCGGGGCGGTCGTTCCGTCGGCCCGGCACAGGACTCCTTCCGATTTGTCGATGGTCTGTCCGAAGTCGCTGACGGGACATCGGTCGCACTCGCAGGGACGGATGAAACGATGACACGACTTTCCGACGATCTCGGACTTGGGCAGACGCACCTGTCGAGCGGCCGATTCGTTGACGTCCAGAATCGTATGGGTTTCCGCGTCGATGAGAAACACTCCGGCAACAATCGAGTCCAGAACACGCTGGATTTCTTGCTCGCTCCGACGCACCGCTTCTTCGGCGCTCTTGCGCTCTGTGATATCCTGTACGATGGCGATGTGGTAGGGCGACCGCGTCCCGTCGAGCCACAGAGGAGAGACGGTGAGGGTCACCCAGACGGCAGCGCCGTCTTTTCGTCGATAACGCTTCTCCAGCGTGAATTCGCCTTTTTCGGCGTCGCGTTGATCCAGCGCTGGATCCCCGGCGTGCGTCAGGGTCCGCTCGTCCAGAGATTCCATCTCCCGGCGGCTGTAGCCGAGAATTTCGCACAATCGCTGATTGACCTGAACGAATCGCCCCGTGGCCATGTCGATCCGCGCTACACCGACCGCCGCCTGTTCGAACAGGGCTCGAATGCGCACCAGGCTTTCTCGCATGCGCCGTTCTGCCAGTTCGGCGGCCACGCGCCGATCCACCTCCACGCACGCCAGACAGGCTCGCTCCAGCATCCGACACAGAAACCGGAGCTCCCTGACGAAGAACTCCTCGAAGGGTTTCTCCCGTCCCAGAATCAACAGCCCGAAACCCTCCAGGCCAAAACCATAGTAGACGGCACCGTTGTGGTTCAGCCTCAGGATCTCACCGGGAGCATGCGATGGCAACTCCTCAATGAGACGGTTCACGAGGTCCTGGTATTCGGGGCTCGCGCCCATCGCCTGGGGCACGACGTATTCGGTTCGGGCCTGACCCGGCGACGTCTTCACTACGGCCGCCAGGGTGCAGTTCAACTTCCGCAAGAACAACGGGATGCAACGTCGAAGAAGCTGTTGCAGATCAAATTCACCGCTGATAGAGAAGGCCAGTTCGAGCAGGATTTCCTTGTGGATTTCCTTCTTCATACGTATCTCCCAACAGTCCGGCGACAACGGTCTTGTTGTAGAATTCCAGGCAGGTGCGCCCGGCGTTGGCGATTTCGCCGATCGTCAGGGCTCCGATCATGAATCCGCCGTCGGCGACCGTCGACAATTCGTGTTCGATAGCTTCGCCCATGCACAGCGCTCTGGAGATGCAGTCGATCAAAAACATGGTCGGCTCAGGCGCCTCTCGGGCATAGGAGCGGCGCGCCGCGTCACGGGCAATCACCGCGCCGTCGATCAGGGAGTGGATGTCCCCATGCATGATATGGACAAACGAACCCCTGGGAACCTCGCCCACGCAAACGA
>CAZTGH010000035.1:0-14881 GCA_964612985.1 uncultured Pirellulales bacterium | reverse complement strand
TCCCCATGCATGATATGGACAAACGAACCCCTGGGAACCTCGCCCACGCAAACGAGTTGATCGCTTTCCACGCGAATGGGATCGCGGACTACCATTTCCGCGTCCAGCTTGACGATGCCCAATGGATAAGCCTTGGCGACGTCAAAGAACGAATGCGGATCGAAAGCCAGGCCGGAGTGGGATTCCACCGCACGTCGGTAGACCTGAAAGGCCGGCTCCCAGTTCAGGCTGATGACCCGATTCCGTTCAGCCTCGGTCACTTTGAAGGTGGTGGAGATCGGGCTCCAGCCGTGCGCCACACCGATGCTGCTGGCCATGTCGGAGACGGCCAGAACGATCGAATCATCGACCAACCCCTGATTGGTGAACAGACAGGGTTTCTGTCTCAGCGTCAGAGAACCGGCGCCCCCTCCCAGGTAGTTGCAGGAGTACCCCAGGTAGTTGAAAAGGCTCTCGATCAGAGCTTGAATCCGACTGCTGAGCCCATCGACGAATGTGAAGATGGTCTTTCCCAGGCAGTTCACGCCTTCCAGCCGGCGGGGTATCTCCTCTTCGAAACGGGTGCGTTCGTCGCTCAGATTTCGGATCACGGTGGTGCGCACCGGGTCCCTGAGGCCGATCACCAGGGTTCCCCTTTCCAGACGTCGGTTTTGGGCCAGGATCTGAGGAAAACACCCTCCGAAGAGCGGCACGGAGCAGGTCCGCAGCACCGGATCGATCTGCTCGGCCGTGAACCCGTTGGCGTCGCCGGCCAGGACCAGTATGGCCTGTACCTCGGGGTGGGTCGAGACCTCGTGGAGCGTGCTCTTGAAGCTCTTGACGGTCGGTTCTGCGCAGATGTGGACGATCATAGACACCTCCTGGGCCATATGCGTTTCATGTCGGCCTGCGAACCACTGCGTGGAACGACAGCTTGTCTCTCGTTTTTTTTCATGTCGGTCTAGGTATTCAAATCCGAGGGCAGAGTGACAGAGGCCTTCGAAGACTCCGTAGGTTGTTGCCGTGGCAGCGTGAAGAAGAACGTCGTGCCTACGCCGACGGCCGATTCCACCCACACCTCGCCGCCGTGGAGTTCGACGATCTTCTTGACCACCGCCAGCCCAATCCCGGTGCTTTCCAGTTCGTCGCGTCGGGTCAGGGTCTGAAACATCTCGAAAATCTTTCCGAAGTACTTCTCCTCGATTCCGGGACCGTTGTCCTTGACGCTGAACGTCCAGTGTTGATCCTGCTCCGTGCATCCGATTCGGATGCATCCCTGTGGTTTGTCCATATACTTAATGGCGTTGCTGATCAGATTCTGAAAAACCTGGATCATGCGGACGCGTTCCGAAAGCACGGAGGGCAATGCGTCCTCCACGATCACCTCGACGGTCGGTGGCGGGGCCAGTTGTGCGATGACTTCCGGCACCAGGAGGTGGAGATCGACTGGTTCGAGGCGTTTGGACGTCCTGCCGATCTCGGAGTAGTGAAGGATGCTGTCGATCAATTCGCTCATTCGGGAAACGCGTCCTTTCAGCAGATCCAGTTGCATGCGCCCCTCGTCGTCGAGCTTGTCGGCATAGTCGCTGGTGATCCAGTCCGTCAGGGTGCCGATGCCGCGCAAGGGGGCCTTGAGATCGTGGGCGGTGACATAGGCGAAATCCTGAAGCTCCTTGTTGGAGCGACGCAGTTCGCGGACCGTCTCGGCCAGGTGCTCGTTGACGCGGGCCAGGGCGCGCTCGGCTTTGCGTCGCTGATTGGCTTCCATCTGGAGGGCGACCATGTCGGCCAGCGACGCGACGAAATCCTGCTCTTCCAGCGACCATTCGCGCGGCGACCCGGTGTGCTCGCAACTGAGCACGCCGAAGGTCCTGCCGTGGAGACGGATCGGAACGTCCATGAGGGAACGGATATCGAGCGGTTCGAAGTACGTATCCACGAGTTCGTGCGTGCGCGGGTCCTGGCGGACGTCGTTGGCCGCAACGATGCGACTGTTCTCGATAGCCTGGAAGTAGCTGGGACCATCGGTGGTCGAGATCCGCTGTCCCCCTTCGTGTGTGTTGCGATCCCGTTGAAAGAGATCCTCGCAGGTCATGTATCCCGCCTCGTCGTCGAGGAACCAGACGGAGACTCGCTCGATCAACAGCGTGGCCGCTGCTTCCTCGGTGGTTCGGCGGATCATCGAATCCAGATCGTCGTTGCCGTGCTTGCTCAATTTCACCAGGGTTCGCTGGTGGTGGACGATCCGTTCGGCTCGCTGCTTGAGCACCTGCTCGGCGCGCCGTCGGAAGGCGATCTCCCGGGTGAGCTTCTCGTTAGCGGCGGTCAACTCGGCCGTGCGCTCCTCCACACGGGCCTCCAACTGCTCGTTGGCGGCAACCAGGGCGGTGTCCCGCTGCTGAATTTGTTCGATCATCTCGTTGAACGCCTGAATGAGCAATCCGATTTCATCATCGCCCTGAGGTTCGGCCCGAATCTCATACTGTTTCTTCTCGGAGACGAAGTTGGCCACGCATGCCAGGGAAAGGATCGGTCCCGAGATCACCCGTTGCAGTCTGGACGAGGCGACGTAGGCGGCGAGCGCCGAGACGAGGCAGATGCCGACGATCACGACGGCGCCGCGTTGCAGTCGACCACACATCGGTCTCAGGCTGGATACGAGACAGATTCTCCCGACGCGTTCGCCGTCGAGAGTGATCGGTTGGGTGGCGATCAGTTGTCCATTGCGAAAACGGTGGGTCCTGGGAAGATCTTCATGCCGTGGAATGCCAGCGGTGTCGTCCCGTCGATAGGCGGCGAAGAGGCAGCCCTGCCGGTCGTAGATGAAGGCCCCTTCAATGGACGGGATCGGCCTCATCGCGCTGACGACCTCGTTGGCGTCGACAGCATCCTCGAAGGCCAGCGCGGCCTTCGAGTTGTCGGCGAGGATCTCGGCATGGGTGCGCAGATCGAGCACCATGGCCCGGCGGAGGCTGGTCCATTGCCACGCCATGAATACGGCGCCGGCCAGCAACAGGGCGCCGACGCTCGTCATCATGATGATCCCAATCAACTTGTGTTTGAGCGACATACTCTTGGTCCACCGCCGAACGGCGCATCTGCTGGAGCCGTCCTCAGTCTTGCTCGTTTCCCTCATCGTTGGGTCCCTCAACGGCATCGTGGGTCACGACCCGTTTCGCCAGGCGAAGCAGTTTCGAGCGGATGCGCAATCGCGCTCGTCGAGCCGCCGCCGTGTTGATTTCGAAACGAACCTTCTTGTCCACGATTACAAAATTGATGACGCCCCCGGCCTCCAGGAACCCGGGGGTGTCCGCCACCGTCAGGATATGTTCCTTGCGGATCGGTCTCAGGATCCGGGCCAGATACGGCTTCTCCGACGAACCGACGAACAGGACGTGGCATTCCCGGAGACGGTCCAACTGCGGATGCCGTTCCGGCAGTCGCCCTTCGTCGTTTGCGTACGGTTCGAGACCCTTGAAGTGCGTGACGACCACCCGACGGTGCCGGATGTCCTTTCCCCGGAGCGGGTCGAAGGCGTCCCCGAATGGATCCTGGCCGAGCACGCCGATGCGAATGGGCTGATTCGGGTCGTCGTCCCGGTCGAGTTCCTGGAATCGTTTATTATCGATAAACATGATGAAGTTATAGAGGAAGGCGGCCTTGAGCCGATATTCACGGTTCGCCTGCGAGTCGGCGCAGAACCCCACCGAGGTGCCGCTGGTCAGCAGGCAGGTGACAGCGAGCCATAGGATGAAACTCCGGATTCGTGTCACGTTCTCACCGGTCCCAACCATACACGTTGCCATTTCAGAGCTCACAGTCGTAGTGAGACCCGAATCACGATGTCAGAATTTGTAGATCAGCGATAATCCCAGGGCGACCGCGTGCGAACGATAATCTCCCAGGGAACTGTAGTAATTGCGTTTGTTCAGGTCTTTGTCGAACAGGCCCAGGAGGTTGTAGCCGTCGAGACGAACCGTCAGGTTCTCGGATGGACGATATTGAAGCCCCAGATTCAGGTACGCATTGCCCCGATAGGCTGCCTCCCATCCCGGCTCGATGGCGGGCAGCGCATCGGGATTGTCGGACATCGCATAGGGATTGTAGCGGTTGTAATCTTTCATTCCGGGGAAGCCCCAATAGACCCGCAACGACCCGTCGAGCGTCCATCGCTCGTCAAATTTGTATTGGCCCGTGATCTTGGTGACGTGATTGGACCAGTTGGCCAGGTCATCGCCATACCCATAGGGTTCGGCGGTGTTGACCGTCGTCATGTCCGGGTCCAGATCGAAGTCGTAGAGCTTGGTGAAGCCATGCGAGAAGATCAGTCGCGTCTTCTCCGTATGGTAGATCGCCTCGAATTCGAGCCCCCAATCGCGCTGGGTACCGACGGGTGCGGTATTGGCGCCCGACCAGGTCAGCAGTTCGAGGTTGTAGTGCACGAATGCCGAAACGCCCAACTCGAGTGTCTCGCTGTGACTCCTTTCGTAACGCAGCTCGACGCTGTCGAGCTTCTCCGGCGTGCTGCTCGTGTCCCCCGCCAGGGCCTGGGCCTTCATCTCCTCTGCGAAATTGGCGCGGACGGATCGCGACCAGATGAACTTCCATGTGTCTCTGGGGTTCGGGGTGTGCACAACGGCCGCTCTCGGGCTGAACATGTTCTCGCTGTAGGTGTGGTCGTCGATGCGCGCGCCCAGGAAGGTGGTCCAGCGGTCGTCGATCGTCCATTGATGCTCGCCCAGGAACGAGATCATGTCGGTGTCCCAGCGGGGCATGGGGTCTCCGAGAACCGAACCGACAGCCGGCCCGTCCGGATAGCCCGGGCTGTGAATCCCGAATTCCTCATGGGAATACTCGGACCCGAACGCGACCTTGTGACTTTCGTTGACCTTCCAGTTGAACAACACCTTGGCGTAAAACTCATCCTCGCGGTGGGCATTGCTCAGCGCGCCCTGCAAGATGCGTTCATTGTCCATCAGATCGTAACTGAGCGCCGCCTCGAGATCGAGATCCTCGCGGATTTCATTCCGGTAGCCGACGTATCCGGTGGCCTGCTGGTACCCGTAGGCGCTGTGCTGATCGGCGACCCAGTCGCCCCATCCCCAGGGATAGTGCAGAAGCGGGCCCGAGTCCGGAACGAGCTGTTGGCCGCCTCGGGTGTAGCGTCCCCAGATGTCCCAGTGGCCCTTCGTGAGCTGGGCGTGCAGTTTCAGGGGCGGCAGGTCGCGGTACGCCTGCCCATCGCGGGGAATGCCCATTTGGGTGAAGGCTTCGCCCGCTTCATATCCCTCGGACGGCAGGTCGGGCCCTGGATCGGCAGGGTCCCACGGATAGGCCGCCTCCTCCGGGAAATCGACCGCGTAGACCTGAGGAGCGTCGTCCTGATCGGCGCCGAGGTACTTGGCGATCCCGGCGTAGACGAACAGACCGGCGTCCTGCGCGGGCTGCATCTGCCCGTGTTTGAATTCCACGGCATAGAACTCCTCGACGGCGCCCAGTCGACCGCTGACCTGCGTGCCCTCGAAGGTCCTGGCGTTGTCGGTGACGATGTCGATGACCATGGAAAGGGCGCCGGGGCCGTACAGCGCCGAACCCGGTCCGCGCACGACGTTGATGTGATGGATGTCGCGCAACAGCACCAGGTCCCGCTCACTGAGAGCGCCGAAGTGCGTCCGTTCGTTCATGATGCGACCATTGACCAGCAGGAGATACTTGTCGTCACGGTCGTTGATGATGCCCCGCAGGCCCAGATGGTCGGATTCCCAGTGGTGTCGGATCCACTGGAGGTTTGGCACGTGGATATCGAGCAGTTCGAAAAGGCTGCGGGCGCCCGAGGCCTGAATCTGTTCCTGTGTGATGGTGGTCACGGCAGCCGGGGCCATCCGGTCCGGGCTCTCCGTCAGTGTGGCACTGGACGTGATTTCTGCCTCCATGAGCTGTTCGAGCGACATGTCGAAAAACGTCGCCTCCTGCGGCTCTGAAGAGGCCGACGCGCCGGCCTCCAGTGCCGGTGCCAGCATCAGAACGACGGCGCTCCAAACCAGTATCGGACGCACCGAACGACGCGGGCTCCAGCCTGCCCTGGTCCAGGGACGCGGGGCTCTCCGTCGCGCCCGACACGCGATGATCCGAAGCTCTATCTGGCAGTCTGACTCCATACTCCCTGCGCTTTCACAAGAATCCGTCGTACCCGGCTGTTGCCCGGCACGGTTCACATCAAATCCCTATCGGCCCTTAGGCTGCCCCGGTGGAGTGGCATCTTGACAATATAGAGCGCGGCAGCGGCATGCGTGGCCGGATGCGTCGGGCTTGGGGCAGTGGCTGCGTACCCAATCCGAATGATGGATGACGCCAAAGATCGGTCCGGGAGGCACGCCGACAAAGAAAGTCCGGAAGGACCGATAATCGCAGGCGGATCAGCCGTGTCGAGACGTCCGGATGGCGAGAGCGGAGCCGGTCCCATGCGGTCGGGACGATTCAGCGCAGAGACGCAACCCTCCACAGGGCCAGGATGCGGGGGCGCAGCAGAGAGCGCCTGCACCTTCGAACCTACAGACTCCGAGACGGGCAGGGTATGACGATCCGATACCATCCTGATGCTATCGGACGTCCTCGACCGGTGGTCGAATGTGGCGCCGATGGTCTCGCCGGCGATCCTTTGGCCTTGACAGTTTGCCTATCCTTGCATACTATCGCCGTTGCCGTCTCAAGGGCGTCTCTCAGTCGTTTCAGCGGCAGACGTTCCGGCGGCGTACGGCTCAGTACGGTCTAAGAAACCGAGGGAGAGGCAAGCACGAGTCTGCTCTTATGCCGCGAGGAATCGCCATTTTGGGCTCGACCGGGTCGATCGGTCGAAACGCGCTGCGCGTCATCGACGCGCTGGGTCCGGGTTACGACGTGGTCGGCCTCAGCGCCCATAGCAGCATCGAGCTTCTGACCGAGCAGGCGCAGCACTACAAGCCTTCGTACGTGGCGGTCTCGAATGGCGATCACGCCGCGCGTTTTCGGACCCTGATGGACGGTTGGGAAGCTGAGATCCTGACCGGTCCTGAAAGCCTGGTAGAGTTGGCCCGGTGCGATTGTGTCGACACGGTCCTGACGGCCGTGGTGGGCGCGGCCGGGTTGCCCTCGGCTCTGGCGGCCGCCAGGAGTGGCAAACGGCTGGCAATCGCCAACAAGGAGCCGCTCGTCGTCGCCGGGGAACTGCTGACGCGCATCGCGCGGGAAAACGGCAGTTTGCTGCTGCCCGTGGACAGCGAACATTCGGCGGTGTTTCAGGCTATGCAGTCGGGTACGTCCTCGCAGATCCGCCGGATCCTGCTGACCGGCTCCGGTGGACCGTTCCGTGGGGCCTCGCAGGAGGACCTCCGGCAGGTGACGCGGGAACAGGCGCTGTCGCACCCGATCTGGCGGATGGGACCCAAGATCACGATCGATTCGGCCACGATGATGAACAAGGCCCTCGAGGTGATCGAGGCGCGGTGGCTGTTCGACGTGCCGGTCGACAAGATCGAAGTCCTGATCCATCCGGAATCGATCGTGCATTCGCTGGTCGAATTCGTAGACGGATCGGTGGTGGCCCAGCTGGGTGAGCCGGACATGTGCCTGCCGATCCAGTATGCCCTGACGTATCCGCATCGCGTATCCGGGATTTCGAAGCCGTTGCGCCTCGAAGAAATCGGGACGCTCCATTTCGAGCAGCCCGAGCCCGGAACGTTTCGCGCCCTGGCCTTGGCCTACGAGGTGGCGCATACTGGCGGGACCATGCCGGCCGTCTTCAACGCGGCCAACGAAGCGGCGGTCGAGGCGTTTCTCGACGGACGAATCCGGTTCGTCCAGATTATGGAATTGATCGAGCATTGCCTGGAGACGCACGACGTCAGTCAGGCCACGACGCTCGAAGAACTGCTTCAGGCCGATGCCTGGGGCCGGGCGCAGGTTCGACGCCGACTGGGACAGGACTGCCCAGGCGCGCGGCGCCAGGCGCGATAGTACTGACGATTTGGTTCGGGTGGACGGCTGGAACGCGGAGGTCCACCTTCTTTCGGAGTTGCTTGATGTCGCAGAAGGGAAGCTCGTCGAATAAGATAGTGAACGCGATTTTCGCTCTGGCGATTCTGGCGGTGGTGGTCTACCTGATCGTGCGCCATGTCGGGATCTTCAGCAACATCGCCTTGGTGATGATCGGGTTTGGGTCTGTCGTTCTGGTGCACGAATTCGGGCACTTCATCGTGGCCAAGCTCGCCGGGATCAAGGTCGAGGCCTTCTCGATCTTCATGCCCCCGACCCTGCTGGGACTCCAGAAGACCCCCGCCGGGCTTCGCATCCGCCTGCTGCCGACCTTCTTTTCCGATGAGGACGAGGAGCCGACCGAGGTCGAACGGGAGGCCAAACCCGATTCTCCGGCCGCTGAAGCGGGAACGGAATATCGCATCGGTCTGATTCCTTTCGGCGGCTATGTCAAGATGCTGGGCCAGGACGATATCGGACCGGTCAAACAGATTCGCGACCCGCGATCCTTCGCCAATAAGTCGCTGGGGGCGCGAATCGCCGTGGTGGCCGCAGGCGTGACGTTCAACATCATCAGCGCCGCGATCATCCTCATGGTCGTCTTCCTCATCGGGATCGACTTCCCTCCGCCCGTGGTCGGCGGGGTGATCCCCGGCTCGGCGGCCGCCCGGGCGGGTCTCCAGGCCGGCGACGAAATCGTCCAGATCGACGGCGAGAGCGAAGGGCTCGAATTCAGCAGCCTCGTTCTGGCTGCCGCACTGTCGGACCGCGGTGAGGCGGTCCCGATGGTGGTCGAGCGGAGAGACGGCTCGCTGGAGAACATGAAGCTGCTCGCCTCCGAGAAGCCGAACGAGCAGCGGATTCGGGAGTTCGGCATCCTTCCGCCGCAGAGCCTGACGATTGCGGAAGTGGCCGATCCCAACACGTTGCAGCAGGAAACAGGCCTGCTGCCCGGCGATCGCGTGGTGGCAGCTCGCGGTGAAACGGTATCGCACCATTGGCAGTTCGAGGAGGTGGTTCGCGCCACCTTCGCCCCGCAGGTCTCGGTCACCGCCGAACGCTCCCAGCCGACCGGCGAGCCCGCGCAAATCGAAACCGAACTGCCGCTTTCGTGGATGCCCAGCCGAGGCGCGGTCCCGACGGACCCCAACTTGTGCCACGTCTACTCCATGGTTCCGCGCCTTCGCGTGATGCAGGGCCCCCCGCCCAGCCAGACGGGCGAGCCGACCCTGGAAACCGGCGACATCATTGTCGCGGTGGCCGACGTGCAGAACCCCACCTATGGCGAGCTGCGCGAGGTCACCGCCGCGCACGAGGACCAGCCGCTGACGATGCAGGTGCTGCGCACCGACCCGAATGGGATCGAGCGAACGGTCGAGGTAGCCGTGACGCCGAAGAAGGAATCGGGCAGCGATCGGGTGATTATCGGCTTCGTACCCGAATTGGACGCCGAGCATGCGGTAGTCGCCAAGACCATCTCCGTCGAAGGGGGCGTCCCCAGACTGGACATTCCGCGCGGTGCGACCATTACGTCGGTCAACGGCAAGGCGGTAGAGAGCTTCTATGACATTGTTGCCGAAGCCCGGGGCTGGGACGGCCAGCCGGTAACGCTCGAATACCAGATCGCCGGGCAGGCCGAAGGTCTGGTCACGCTTCAGGAACCGGAAGCCGAGAACGCGATCTCCATCGTCTCTACAACGGAAATCCAACTGCCTTTCAAGCAACTCGAACGCCTCTACAAGGCGAGCAGCCCCCTGCAAGCCATTGAGATGGGATACCGTCGCACCGTTATGTTCGTCGGGATGACCTACATCACCCTCAAGCAGTTGATCGCCGGGCTGCTCAGCCCCCAGCTGCTGATGGGGCCGGTCGGCATCATGGTGTCGAGCTACCAGATCGTGGCGCGCGAGCCGCTGGTCTACTACGCCTACTTTCTCGGCCTCATCGGCGCCAGTATCGCGGTATTGAATCTGATGCCCATGCCGCCATTTGACGGCGGGCTGATCGTGCTGATGCTCATCGAGAAGATCAAGGGATCGCCGCTAAGCGAGAAGGCCCAGGGTATCGTCGCCTATACCGGCTGGATCGCGATCTTGGTGCTGTTGATCTACGTCACATTCAACGACGTGATCCGCACGGTGCGCGGTTTCTTGAGTTAGAAGGCCTCAACTGCCGATAATGAGCAAGAGAACAGGTGTGGTTCGTGCCGCCGGAAGACCGATTTGAGGGTTCATGCATGCCAGTCGAAAAGCACACCAGCCAGACGCTCGGCCGTAAGGACAGACAGCTCTATGAAGTCATCGAGTCGATCTTCCCGACCGCGCCGAGTAGCGCCGCCTACCATCGCGGACTGCCCGAGGCCCTCGCCCAGGCGGACGTGGAGGTCTCCCGTCTGATCGAGGCCGAGCACCGCCGGCTCCAGAACACCCTGCAACTGATCGCTGCCGAGAACCAGTGTTCCCGCGCCGTGCTGGCGGCGCTCGGTTCGGTAGTCCAGAACAAGACCACCGAAGGGTTCGTGGGAGCGCGCTTCCATGGGGGGTGCGAGATCGTGGACACCCTCGAGACCCTGGCGATCGAGCGGGCCAGGCAGGCCTTCGGCGCCCAATACGCGAACGTCCAGCCGCACTCGGGCACCGGCGCCAATCAGATCGTCCTGACCGCAATCCTCGAAACGGGCGACCGCATCCTCAGCTTGGCCATGGATCAGGGTGGGCACGTCTCGCACGGCGCCAACGTGGCCTTTGCCGGCAAGTTCTTCGAGGTCGAGCAATACCGCGTCGACCCCGCCACCTTCCGCCTGGATTATAGCGCGATCCGCGCCCACGCCCTGCGGTTCCGGCCTAAGCTCATTATCTGCGGCGCCAGCGCCTACTCGCGGATCATCGACTTTACCGCTTACCGTCGCATCGCGGACGAAGTGGGCGCCTACCTGCTGGCCGACATCTCGCACATCTCGGGTCTCGTCGTCGCCGGCGCCCATCCTTCGCCCGTCGACCACGCCCATTTCACCACGACCAGCACCTACAAGCCGGGTGGCCCCCGAGGGGGCCTGATCATCATGGGCAAGGATTTCGACGCGCCGATCCAGGTGGGGTCCAAGTCCATGCCGCTCTGGGAGCGGATCGAGAAGACGACGTTCCCGGGGTTCCAGGGGACGCCGTATCTGAACAACATCGCTGCCAAGGCGGTCTTCTTCAAGGAGATGCTCACGCCCGAATACCAGCGGCGCCAGTTCAGGATCGTCGAGAACGCCCAGGTGCTCGCCCAAGCCTTCGACCGCCTCGGCTATGACATCCTCACCGGCGGCACCGACAACCACATGTTCTGCATCAACGTCGGGCGCTTCCGCGAGGGGCTCACCGGCGCCATCGCCCAGCATTGCCTCGAAGACTGCGGCATCATTGTGAACATGAACCGCCTGCCCTACGACCCGCACAGCGCCCGCGTCACCAGCGGAATGCGCCTGGGCACGCCCATCGTCACCCGAAACGGAATGGGCCAGGCCCACATGCAGACGATTGCCACCCTGATCGACCGCGTCCTGACCCAGGTCGAGCCGCTCGGAGGGCGGGACTACCGCCTCGACGACCGCCTCCGCCTCGAAACCCGACAACAGGTCGAAGACCTCTGCGCCCGCTTTCCCATCGCCTGAACGGCCCCATCGCCCAAACCTCCGCTTGCATCGCCCGTCGGATGCGTTCTCAACCCACGCGTCTAAAGAGTGTCGCGACGACCGCACTTGTCGTGCATCAACGGTACGGAGAGCATCTCGCTGATAGTTGGGTTGAGCGCATGAAAAAAGGCCATAAGTTGGCAGCTTATGGCCTGTTGGCTTGGTACTGAAAGAACGTTGTTCTGTATAGCTACAGGTTGGTCTTTGAGGGTTCCGGGGCGCCGCGAGGCGGGGGCCGCACCAGACTGGACACCGTCCAGTCTCGGCAAACCACGTCAGGGGTTCTGGTTGCGGGTTGATCCGTGCGTTGGTTGACTTCTTCAGTCCGATCCGCTGACTGCGGACAGAGGCACAGTCCCAGGAACAACCAGAGTACTTCGGCAACGAACATCCGTGTTTTCATGCGTTCATCCTCAAAGTTCCATGGGCTGTATCGACGGGCCTCGTGATTTTTCCTTAGCCGATTTGCGACCGCGAAACCCCGCCCTGGCAAGGAGGAATCCGAATATTATCGGCCCAGACACCGATACCAGCATGGTCTCGCGGATTTTTTCGGTAGTGCCTTGTACGGCTCGCCCGCTGTGGTGATGCCGTCCTCATTATCAGGAGTGATAAGGGGACCTCGGAGGCGGCGAAAAAAATTTGCGAATTGCGTTTTTTTCTCGCAGGGACGGCTGGACGCGACTACTTCTCGCGTTCGAGCAGGGCGACCGCCAGTTGGCGCAAGACATCGGCCTTCTCGCCAAAGGGCTCCAGAGCCGCTGCCGCCTCGTCGGCCAGTCGGCGTTCGAGTTCTCGCGATCTCTCGATGCCCAGCAGGGCGGGGTAGGTGCACTTGGCTGCCTTGATGTCCTTGCCCGCGGTCTTGCCCAACTGCTCGCTGGAGGCGCTGACGTCGAGGATGTCGTCGGCGATCTGGAACCCCAGGCCGATCTTCAGTCCATACTGGGCGAGGGCCTCCAACGACTCGGGAGTTGCCCGGCCACACAGTCCGCCCATCACCGTGGCGCACTGGAACATCCGGGCGGTCTTGTGGATGTGGATGTATTCGAGCGATTCGAGGGTGCCCTCGGTATTCTCCGCCTTCAGGTCCGCTACCTGGCCCGCGATCATGCCCGTCGGCCCTGCCGCCCGCGCCAACTGTCCGACCAGCGCTACTGCCATGGCAGGCTCATCGATCTCCTCGCTCAGCAACTCGAACGCCAGCGTCAGCAGGGCGTCGCCAGTGAGAATGGCGGTCGCCTCGTCGAACGCCTTGTGGCAGGTGGGCCGGCCCCGACGCAGGTCATCGTCGTCCATCGCCGGCAGGTCGTCATGGACCAGCGAATACGTGTGCACCATCTCGATCACCGACGCGGCGACCCATGCGTTCGACGTCTCCTGCCCGCAGGCCAGCTCGCAGCACCACAGCACCAGCATCGAACGAAGCCGCTTGCCAGGTCCCGAGAGGGTGTACGCCATTGCGCTTCTCAGGTCCTCCGGAATTCCGGGCTGCTCGGTGATGAGCCGATCGAGATATGCATTGATCGCGGGCACCTTATTGTGCATCAAAGTGCGCAAATCGGAATGGCTTGTTTTGCTTGCTGGCATAGGACACGAGCGATGTGCCCGAGGGCACGGTTTTTTTGCGAACAGGTTGACCAGCATGGTATTATACAGGCCGCCATTGGATTGTGCAGGAAATTATGAACCGTAAGGCCATCATGATTCTGGGTGTCACCGCGTCGGGCAAGAGCCGCCTGGCCTTTGAACTGGCCCGCAGGATCGCTGCCGAGATCGTCAGCGTCGACTCGATGAAGGTCTACCGCCGGATGGATATCGGGACCGCCAAGCCCTCCGCCGAGGCCAGACGGCACGTCCGCTACCACATGATCGACGTGGTCGAACCCAGCGAATCGTTCAGCGCGGGCCTCTTTTTGGACCAGGCGTCGGCGGCCATCGATGAGATTCGCAGCCGGGGCAAATCCATCGTAGCGGTCGGCGGCACCGCCCTTTACAGCAAGGCCCTGCTCTATGGGCTCTTCGAAGGGCCGAGTCGCGACGAACGATTCCGCGACGAGCTGAAGGCCCGGATCGAATCGGAAGGCCCCGCGGTCCTGCACCAGGAACTTGCTGCCATCGACCCGGTTGCCGCCGACCGCATCAGTCCCAATGACGCCAAGCGCATCATCCGCGCGCTGGAGGTCTATCGGTTGACCGGAAAGCCCATATCGAGCCTTCAGCAGCAGTTCGACGCCGAAAAGCCTGCAGGGGACTGGACGGTCATCGGACTGCGGCGCGAGAAAGCAGTCGAAAGCCAGCGGATCAACGCCCGCGTCAAGAAGATGGTTCAGATGGGCCTGGTGGATGAAGTCCGATCGCTGCTGGCCGAGCCCGAACCGCTGAGCCCCCAGGCCCGCTGCGCGATCGGCTACGCGGAGATGATCGAGCACCTCGAAGGCCGCCTGTCCCTGGAAGACGCGGTCGAGCAGATCAAGAAGAACACCCGCCGGCTGGCCAAGGGACAGCGCACCTGGTTTCGGCGATTCACGGATGTGACCTGGATCGAGGTCGGGGCGGAGGAATCGGTCGAGAGCGTACTGGATCGGGTGTTCGGGCGGATCGGCTAACGCGACCGCAGTTCCCGTTCGGCGCGCAGAAGTGCCGCCGCTTCGCCCAGCACGATCTGCTTGATCAGGCTCAGCGAGACCATCGTCATCTCCATGCGGAACACCTTCTCCTCAACGCTGGAAGCCACGACGCGCGCGGTCTGATGAGATACGCCGAAGCGTTCCGTCAGGTCCTCAACGATCCGGGCCTTGTTCCAGGCGGTTCGCTCGGGCGGTTGATCCGCCTGGAACAACCGCTGGGCGTCCGTGAACTCCCGCATGCTCACCGCGAGCACCTCCGTGCGACTGCGCTTGAGCCGACGTTCGTGGGCGTGCCGGGCCAGCGCCAGCGCCGCTTCCTCGTGCCCGGTCGCCGCCAGGACTGCCTTGATCATGGCGAAGATCTCACTCGAACTGGCGGTGGCGCGACCGTGCTTGTTGTAGAGATAGAAGGTAACCACCTCGGTCAGGTCTTCCGCCATGACCATATCGCCCTGTCCGGATGCCGTCAGGGCGTTATTGATGGTTCCGAGGACCTTGGTGTGCAGATAGGCCTCCGTGCTCCCATCGGATTTGATGACTCGCAACTGCCTGCTCATCTGTCCGTGGTTGCCTCCATGCAAACGTT
>CAZTGH010000034.1:0-22953 GCA_964612985.1 uncultured Pirellulales bacterium | reverse complement strand
CAAGTGGGTCGGATCTGTGGAGACCAGTGTATCGGAAATGCCGACGATGCACACGACGAATCCGAGACAATTCCGGATGCCGTGGTAAGGGCAAATGAACACTTGCCCTTACGATAGGCGCTGGACGATGCTCCGGTTTCGGCCCTCCAGCGGCAGTAGCGGAGTCGCCGAATCCCCGGCCGGGCACGTTCACTATTTCTTTCGGATTTCCGTAATGGGCGTTGTAGGACGGTCGGTGGCCCGCTATATTCATCTCGTTGTCGCACAATGAAAACCTGGATGATGCGTCCTGGGAGTGGAAGCAACGTGGTCGCTCTTCGTTCGAACCCTCACCTTGGGTCCCTCTCCTCTTCGCTGATTCTGTCAGAGTCTCGCAGGTAAGGGCGTCACTGGCGCTCCATGACAGTTTGCAGTCCCTTGTGGAACCACGCTTACGGAAGCGTGCGGTAGCCACAATCTAGAAGCGCCGCCGGGCGGCGCATAAGGAGAGTTCGATCATGAATATCTACGTAGGAAACATCGCTCACGAGGCGACGGAAGACGACTTGCGCGAGTTGTTCTCCGGCTACGGCAGCGTAGAATCCGCGAGCATAGTCACGGACCGCTTCAGCGGCGAATCCCGTGGGTTCGGATTCGTGGAGATGCCGTCGAAGGATGAGGCGATCGAGGCGATCGAGGCCCTGAACGGCCACGATCTGAAGGGCCGCAGCCTGACCGTCAATGAGGCCAAGCCCAAGGCGCCGAAACGCGGCGGTGGGGGTGGCTACGGCGGCGGTGGCGGTGGTGGACGAGGCCGTGGCGGCGGCGGGGGTGGCTACGGCGGCGGCGGTGGACGCGGTCGCGGCGGTGGCGGTGGCGGCGGGAACCGCGGCCGATACTGACCGTTGCAGACAGGCCTTCCGCCTGAGAGACAGGACAACCGAACCGAAGAGGCCGGAGCCGTTTGAGTGGCTCACCCGCTTTGCCGAGTGACACTCAGATGGCTCCGAGCATTTTGGAGCCTTTGCAGGAAATCCCCTTTGCGGAAGTCGGACATCCATTTGCGAATGGTGAGCCAGCCGCCGAAGCGGATGACGCAGCGGTCCCACCGGCGGCGCCAGCGGCCCCAGCCGACGCGCAGATTGTGCAGCGAGAATACCAGCGTCGGGAACGTCAGGATGCTGGCGGCGACAAGGAAGACGTGCTGGAAGCGATAGAATCGCCCCATGATGCGTTTGGCGGCCCCCTGCATCTGGTGGGCTGTCATGGGGGCGTCGGGCTCGAAGAGGGGGAAGTTCCCATCGTAGTATTCCCAGCCCACATCCCCCGAGGGGTAGACCCGATGCTGGCGACAGAGCCGATCGCGCAATCGGGTGCCGGGCAGAGGCACCGGCAGCAGGACCTGGACGGTGTCGATGCGGGCCTTGCGGATGAAATGCCTGAAGCGTTTGACGCGTTCGGCGGCGGGCATGGCGAAGGTGGTTCCCGGCGCGGCGGGATACCCGAAGATGAACATGCCGTGGACCCAGAACCCAAACTTGCGGAAGACCTTCACCAGCGAGAGCATCTCCTGGGAGTTGACCTGCTTGTTCATGGCCCGGAGCTCTTCGTCGATGGGGGATTCGAAGCCGATGGCGACGTGTCGAATCCCGGCCTGTTTCATTGCGGTCAGCAACTCGGGATCCCGACCCTTGTCCAGGCGGATCTGGGCTGTGGAGATCAGGTTGTGGCCGATTTGCTGCTGGTAGTCCGCCAGCATCCGGCAGAAACGCAGGGTTTCGCTTCGCTGCTGGCCGAAGAGGTCGTCGACGATGAAGAAATGGCGTGCGTTGCGCGTCTCGACGAGATAACGGATGGTGTCGATCAGGCGGTCGGCCGAGGCGCAGCGAATTCTGCCTTTGACCGTGCAGAACTCGCAATTCATACAGCAGCCGCGAACCCTTTCGACCGGATAGAGATGAATGCGGGCGTAGCGAACCAGCGAGAAATCGGGAAACCGGAAGCGGTCGAATTCGGTCAGCGGTTCACGGGGGGCCGTACGAAACACCGCTCCATCCTTCAAGTAGGCGATGCCCTTGACGCCCTCGATGTCGGCTCGAGTCTCCCGGGCTTCGATGAGTTCACGGAGCGTTTCCTCGGCTTCTCCGAAGACCACGTAGTCGATTCCGTTGGTGAGGGCCTCTTGGATATTCTCCCCGACGAAGTGCTGCCCGCCGGCCACCGTCGTTATGCCCTGCTGCTGATACCACCGGGCCAGATCATAGAGTCGTGGAATGGTGCTGGTCAGGCCTCCATAGAAGCCCACGATGTCGGCAGGCCGGTCGGTTTGCAGGGCCTGGTGGTCTGCGCCGCCCGAATCGTCTCGCGGCCCGTAGCGGCCCAGGTTGTTCTCGTCGACGACCTCTGCATCCCAGCGATCTATTTCGTTGACCGCCGTGGCGACGCAGACCGGTCCCAGGGCGGTGGTCTTGCAGGCGATACGGGAATAGATGTTGAACGTGGGATACGCGGGTACGATGATCCGCATTCGGTGTCTTTCCATAGCTTACCTCGCAGTTCCATCCGAACAGCGGTCTTCCTGCGGCGACCACGTTGGAATCATTGCTTCCGGATCCGCCCCGGATCGCGGTCAGACAATGTGCACCAGCCGGATGTCAAAAGTTATGGTCCTTCCTGCCAGGGGATGGTTGGTGTCCAGGGTGACTCGGGAGGAGGAGATCTCTCGAACGGTGACCCAGACCGCCTGGCCGTTGGCGCATGTGGCTCTGAGTCTCTGGCCTATATGAAGTCCACTTCCCACCTGTACCCTTTTCCGATCGACCTTGATCAGCATGCCCGCATGGGCCGCTCCGTACCCATCCTTCGGTGGAAGTGTTACGGTCTTGGTCTGACCAGGGTTCATTCCGACGACCGCTCGTTCGACGCCGGGGATGACTCGACCCCGGCCGATCACAAATTCGAGGGGGCGCCGATGAAGCGTACTGACGCAAACGGTACCATCCGGCAACCTGCCGGTGTAGTGGACCTGGACGGTGTCGCCGGTCTGTGCGTGTCTGGCGTTCTTCCACATGGTCGTTCCCTCGGCGTCCGGACCTGCACCCCCGCAGGGTATGGGGTGGACGCAGCACAGTGTTGGCGCTCTCGCGCCGGCGCCGATGAGAGCGCGAAGAGCACCAATGGTGATCACTCGAAATCGCAAATGTGGTGGATACGGACCCCGTGTAACGAGCCCGTTCTCGTCGCCATTGTCTCGATTGCATTGGGATCGACAGTACCCTGCCGGAGCCCGGGATACAAGGGGAATCCGCCGATCGGCGAAATAAAGGACGGCGCGAATCGCACCGCCCGGGAGTCGATCGGCTCTAAAGCACCTTCTTGCCTTCACCCTTCTGGATCAGCGGCACGTAATCTTCGAGTTCGCGCAGGATACGGGAATCGGTCAGGTCGATCACCTTGCGTTTCTCGTGCGACATATAGGCAGCCAGGATCAGCATGGTGATCAGCTTGCCGTATTCGAGGTTGAGCCTGGCGTCTTTGCCTTGAGCGAATGCGGTCAACGCGTCGATCCACTCGGCGATGTACCCATAGAGGTCGGCCTCATTGGGCTGGAGGATGAGCGAGCCACGGGTGGCCTGCGACTTTTCCAGGGCCAGTTCGCTGTCGACGACGGCGGCGGCCGCTGTGTCGCTGATGAAGATTCCGGAGGGCGATTGGAGGCTGTTGACGGTGTAGGAATAGCCTGGGCCGAAGGTTTCCATGAGCAGCCGCAGGCCGGGGGCGTCGTAGATCCAGGAGTTGGTGGCCTGGACGACGCTGCGGTGGCCCGTCTGCGGGTCTTTCAGTTCCAGAATGACGCTGGAGTAATCTTCGGCCGGAGCGGTCGCATAGTCCACGCCGCGTTCCTTGAGCTGGCTGAGCCAAGGCTCCTTGCCCCACTTGAGCAGGGCCATGCTGGCGTTGATCGAGACCGGCTGGAGATAGTCCAGGGGCTTATCCTGGGGCGTGAGCATGAACATGCCGCAGGCGATGCTGTGGCAGCCCATATCACAGCAGACGCCCCCGCCCTGGGTGACCGGGTCCCAAAACCAGGGCTCGTGCGGGCCGCCGTGCTCCTCGGCGCTGCGGGCCAGGTGGGCGGGCCCCATGGCCGCCTCCACCTGGGCCAGTTGGCTGCGGGCCTGGATGATCGAGGGCATGTGAAGCTGGTTCTCGAAGTAGGCGGTGGGAATGTTCATCGCCTGGGCGATGCGGACCAGGGTGTCGGCCTCCCGGAGCGTGCGGGCCAGCGGCTTCTCGACGATGATGCCTTTGAGATCGGCCCCGTTCTCCACCGCCTGGGCGATCTCCCGCATGACGTCGAGACGGGCGAAGTTTGGGGCGAAAATGCAGATCACGTCGACGGCCTTGGCCAAGTCGGCAATGCTGTCGTAGACCTGGGTGTTTCCGAGCTGATTCTGTCGAGCGACCTGGGCCAATTGTTGTGCTCCCTGGTGTGCATAGACCCCGGCAAACTCGGCCATTCGCACGGATCGCAAGGCTCTTTCGTGAAATCCTGCCACAAAACCGGCGCCGATCATCCCGATCTTCAACATTATCGATCTCCTTCAAAGAAGCGGCCACACTGTGATCCCGCGCCCTGCTCTGGCGGGGCCGTCGGCGCGATATCCCGGAGTCCCTCCGAGGCTGTCACGCCCGTTCCCTCTCTACAGGCTGGCCGGTCCTCAGGCAAGGAAAAAACGTCATATCGCGGCCCTTTGACGTCACGGCAGAGGACTGCATTGCTGGGGGGGAGCGGGCGATGGGCCGGTTGTGCATCGCGGCGCGATGCACAACCGGCTGACGCGATCCGGCGCCCGGGCGGCGGGAAACGGCGAATCGAGTTCAAGATAATAGTAGATTGGGAATGCGGTACAAACCGTTAGGGCGGAGACCTTGATTTTGAAGCCGTCAGGTCCAATTTTTGGGCAGAATCTTGTTGACAACAGGGCCTGCCGGATATAGCATTTTTTTGATTTTTGTCGGAAGATGTTCTTCACCCCCTCAGGAGCAACACCTTCTGATGGAGTCATCGCGTCACATTCCAGTAGTAGAGAGGGACGAAGGAGCAGTACCGTGAGCACAGGTAAGGTTAAGTGGTTCGATGCCAAGAAGGGGTTCGGCTTCATTACGCCGGATGACGGAGGCGAAGACCTGTTCGTGCACTTCTCGAACATCGAGGCCGACGGGTTCAAGTCGCTCCTGGAAGGGCAGGATGTGGAGTATGTGATAGGTCAGGGCAGGAAGGGACCGCAGGCAACCAGCGTCCGGCCCGGGTAAGGGCACGGCAGAAAACTAGAACCAGAAGGACCTGAAGGCCTCACTGATGCAGACAGTGAGGCCTTTCTCATGTGGGCCGAGCATGTTCGACAGCGTGAGGGTGCAAGTCCCTTTCACCACCTGACGGAGGTGAAGTGATAGGGAAACGCAAGGGCGTCGCCGTGAGGCGGGGTCTGAAAGAAGCGTGTAGCAAAGACGCGAGCCAAAGGGGGCGTTTCGCCGGTCGTATAAAGAAAAGTTGATAATCAGGGGGGCGATCTGTTGTGGGGTGGCAGGATGGTAAGCTGGCATTAGCCCGCTCTGCCCGCTTTCCCGGCAACGTACAGGCTTCTGCCGGAAAGCGGATCCGCCGATCCGCCGTTACCAAGAGAATGCCTGTCGAGTTTTCTTGATATTCGCTCGATACCGGACAGAGGTAGCCGCAGAGCAAAACGGGAGCCTTCACGATTGGTCCGGATCCTTACGAGGGTGGCTGTCTCTAGCGTTGTGCGGCCACGTCGAGGGCCTTGTTGCAGCGGGGGCACCGGACGGTGTCGCCCTTGAAGTTGGGTGGGACCTTCAGGCTCAGGCCGCAGGGACAGGCCAGGAACGCGAAGCCGTTGACCTTGCGCATGATGTCGCCGATCTCGTGGCGTTGCTTTCGGGGCTTCGGTTCCGGTGTCGGCTCGGTCGCGCCCTGACGCAGCGAGATCTCCTCGTCCTTCAGGGCGGCGGCGGGCACGACGTTCTTCGAGTGCGTCACCTGCGCGAAGGCCTCGGAGTAGTCCTTGTAGGAAGCGCCGTGCGACATACTGCGCAGAATGCGGACGCGTTCAGAGATGGGCGGGTGCGTGCTGGTCAGGTCGGACAGCTTCATCTGGCCCTTCTTCTTGAAGGGGTTGACGATATACATCGGCGCGGTGGCTTTGTTGGCCGGTCCTAGTTGGGGTGCGGGATCGCCGGAGATCTTCTCGAGCGCGCTGGCGAGGCCTTCGGGATACCGTGTCAGACGGGCGGCTCCGGCGTCGGCCAGATACTCGCGCCGGCGCGAGAGGGCGAAGTAGAGCAGATAGGCCATGATGGGCGCCAGGATGGCGACGAGGACGGCAATCAGCACCAGGACGATCTGGGCCTGGCCGCCGCCCTGGTTGCCGCTCGAATAGCGCCGGCGCGATCCCATCGAGCTGTAGAACATGCCGCGCAGGAAGACCTGGCTGAGCAGGACGATGCCGCCGAGCATGATGCCGGCCAGCGTCACGTACAGGATGTCGCGGTGGAGGATGTGGCTCATCTCGTGGGCGACGACGCCCTGGAGCTCGTCGCGGTTGAGGCGGGCCAGGAGTCCGGCGGTCACCGCGATGGATGCCGATTGTGGACTGCGGCCGGTGGCGAAGGCGTTCGGGGCCGGGTCGTTGATGATGTAAACCTTGGGCATGGCCGGCAGACCCGCCGCGATCTTCATCTCTTCAACGATATTGAACAACTGCGGATGCACGTCGTGCGTGACCGGCTGGGCCCGGCTGGCGGCCAGCAGGATTTGATCGCCCGACGAAAAACTGATCAGAGCCAGGACCAGCCAGACGATGCTGGCGATGCCCAGCCCGATCAGCCCACCCTCGGGACCGAAGACCGCCAGACCGATCGTCGCGCCGACCGCCAGCAGCACCAGAGCCATCGTCACCATCAAGAAGATCGAGTGTCGCTTGTTCGCTCTAATCAGTTCCCACATGGTCCTTCCTTATGTCCGTGGATCCTGTCGGGCGGCCCTTCATGGGCACACCCTCAGCGCTGTCCCCCGAATCCGGCGCACGCGCCGGGTATGGCAGGAGCACCGTCTCCTGAAGACTACGAGAAACTGACCTTGGGCACTTCACGCTCGGCGGCCGTCTCGACCTCGAAGAAGTCGCGCTTCGTGAAGCCAAACATCCCGGCGATGATGTTCGACGGGAACATCTGGATCTTGTTGTTGTAGAACAGCACCTGGTCGTTGTAGTTCTGCCGCGAGAAGGCGATCTTGTTCTCGGTGCTGGTCAGCTCTTCCTGAAGGGCCAGGAAGTTCTGATTGGCCTTGAGGTCGGGATAGTTCTCGACCACGAGCATGAACTTGCTCAGGGCGTCGGCCAGACGGCCCTCGGCCTTGGCGGTTTCGGCTACGCTCTGGGCGCCCATCGCCTGGCTGCGCGCCTGGGTGATCGCCTCGAACGTCTCGCGCTCGTGCTTCATGTAGCCTCTGGCGGTCTCGACCAGATTCGGGATCAGATCGTGGCGGCGCTTGAGTTGTACATCGATCTGCGACCAGGCGTTGTCCACCTGGTTGCGCAGGCGAATCAGCGCGTTGTAGATGCCGATCACGATCATCGCCAGCGCCAACAGAAGGCCGACGAAAACGACCAGTACGATCAATGCTCCTGCCATGTGTTCTCCCTTCGTTGTTGCGGAAAGACTCCGCCCGGTTTACGACGATCTCTTCTTCATGACCAGTGCCACGACAATCAATACAGCAGCGACGCCAACGAGGATCAACGTGTAACTACTCATACCTGGACCCTTTCCAAAACGTGCTACGGCAAAAACATGGAGGTCATGTGAATACGCCTGATCAGAGTGGGGACGGTTGGCCGGTCAACCACCGGCGGTTGAATCGTGCGAAGACGATTCGCTCGTACGGATGGGCCTGGCCGGCTTCGAAGAAACATGCGATATCGCCATCGGGCAGGGCGGCCAGGCACGAATACGCCGCCGGTCCCGCCCAGAGCAGTCGTTCGACAGGCCAGGTCCGTCCGCCATTGTAGCTGAGGCGAATGGTCATGTCGCGGCGCACACCGCTCTGACCGTGGGCGGGATTGGAGAACAGCAGACCGTCTTGCCCGCCTTCAGGATTGGTGTCATAGCGCACCAAAGAGGCCTGGCAGATCGGTTCGACCAGGGCGGGATCGTGTCGGACCTCGGACCAGGTCCTTCCTCCGTCGCGGCTGGTGGCGATCGCCCGCGTGGTGGCCGAACGGTCGTAATTGCGCATGTTCATCAGGAGTGTGCCGTCGGAGAGCTCGACGACCTGGCATTCGTTGACGGCAGGGCGGATCGAGCCGCCGAGCTGCCAGCTCTGCCCATGGTCGTCGCTGAAGATCACGTGGGAATGGTACCCGGTGGGATCGTCGGCGGTGACCAGGCTGTGGTCGCAGGGGATCAGCAGACGCCCCTGCCAGGGGCCATGCTGCAACTGGATGCCCACACCGGGGCCGGTGGCATACCAGCGCCATTCGGGTTGCTTGGTCGTGTCCGTGATCTCGCGTGGCTCGGACCAGGTCCGCCCATCGTCGGTGCTGTGCGCGACGAATACCCGGCGGGTGTCCCGGGACGTGTTCTGCTTGATCTGGCTCTCCTTGTCCTGCCCGTGGTTCCACGTCATCGTCAGCCAGATGGTGCCGGTATCGCGGTCCACGACGGGACATGGATTGCCGCAGGTATTGCCGCCATCATCCCAGACCACCTGCTGCCGGCTCCAGGTCCTGCCGCCATCCTCGCTGCGTTTGACGAGCAGGTCGATGTTGCCCGAGTCGCCCCGACCGCTCTTTCGCCCCTCACAGAACGCCAGGAGCGTGCCTTTCTGCGTCACAAGGAGCGACGGGATGCGGTATGTGTCGTATCCGTCGGTCCCGCTGACGTAGAGGTCCGTCATGGGGGGGCCGAGTTCGGCCGCCTGACGGTCCAATTCGGAGAGCTTGAGACGGACACTGACGATGTACGGCGGCTGGCCCTCGGTCCAGTGCCCATAGGTGGTGGTCACGAAGGTGCCGTCCGGGAGGACTTCGAGGCCGGGATAGGCGCAGTCGGCGCCTTTGGTGTTGTCCATCAGACGCACGCGGTACTGGCCCTCACGACCGGTGACGATATCGTCATAGGTGCCCACCCAGGCGACCCAGTCGCCCTTGGTGCCGCTGACGTGCGTGGTGTCGCGGAACGTGATAAAGAGACGGCCATCGGGGGCATACTTGCCGACGTGGCGGTCGCCCGTCAGTGCCGCCGGCAGTTCGCGCGGCTCGCTCCAGGTCTGCCCCTCATCGTCGCTGAAGAGGACGAACGAGTTGAACTTGCGGCTGTTTTCCCGCAGCAGAACCGCGATCTGGTTGCCGTCGGGTGAGCGGATCAGCCCCGGTTCACAGAGATGGGCCTCGGGATGCTCGGCGATGATGGTGGGCTCGCCCCAAGTCAGGCCGCCATCGTTCGAAAGGGTCTTGTACACCCGAAACGGCCCGCGGACGCCTTCCTTGCGGAAAAACCGGCCGTCATCGTGGAAGAGGGCCATGTAGTCGCCATTCTCGAGCCGCTCGACCGAGGCCATGGCGACGATCCCCCCGAAATCACCGATCGGCTCCAGCGGCGTCCAATCGCGCCCATCATTCTCGGAGACGGCCATGCGGATCGGGTGCAGGCCCGAGAAGAGGATCAGCCTCTTGCGATCCTGGCGATCGACGACACGGTGTATGGTGGGCGTCTCCTGGGAGGTGGCCCAGTTGGCGGGCGTCGGCAGCCGATCCGACCAGGTCAGACCGGCATCGGTACTGCGTTTGAGCACGATTTCTCCGCGTCCGTGGCCCTTGGGATAGACCGATAGCATGGTCCGACCGTCTTCGAGAAGTACGGTGGTCGGATGGCCCAGGTACTGTCCCGCTTCGCGGTCGACCACAGTCTGTCGGTGCGTGTGGGCGGAAAGATCGACAACTGGAATGGAATAGCTCGCCGGCTGAGGCGGCGCCGCTGCATTTGTAACGGCCGCAGTGAACGCAGATGCCAGCAGCAGGGCAGTTTGGAGTAATTTGTTCATGCTGGTGTCCTATGGCTGTTTCGAGTCATCGTGGGCGAACATCTCGGCCAGCAATCGCTGGATGCGGCTGTCCTCATCGAGCCGGCCCCGCTCCAGGACGTCCTTCAATTCACCCCGATCAAACCAGAGACCGTCCCCTCGACGGCACTTGTCGATCCGCAGGGTGGGCTGACTGCTGCCGACCACGATCTTGGCCATTTTCTTGTCGCAGATGGGACAGTTGCGGGGTTGTTCGGTCGCCGAGGGGCTCTCCTGGAACGAGGCGAGCAGGGCCGCGGCCTTTTCGCGGTCGTCCATGAGCAGTTCCAACTCGCCGGCGTCGAGCCAGATTCCGCCGCAGCCGACGCAATGGTCGATCTCGACGTCGGCCAACTCCAGGGTGATCATCGCGTTGCCGCATGCGGGACAATCCATTTGCGCGTCTCCGGAATCCTGTCTATGTCCAAGAACAGACCCCGCGATCGCGGGCCGGTCATTCTCACTATCGGTACAGACGTGCGAATCGAGCCAATATTCGATATCCGGCCGCCGCCGACCCGGCCTCACACCTTGGCCAGGGTAGCGGGACGCCCGTCTGCACCGTCACCTGTCTCTGCGGATGACATCGTATCGTCGGGTTCTCCGCTCGTCAAGATGCCTCCTGAAGCGGGCGAGGGACGCCTCTGCGCAGCGACACGAAAAAAAAGTGAGATATTCTGATTTTCGCCTCCACATTCAGCCCCTGGGTTTCGCCATGTGGACGGAAAAACCCTCCCAGAGTACGGCCTGTGGACCAAGCGAAGACGCAGGTAGCGGGTGGACTGCGTCTTCGCTGCCTTTGCCGGTCCCACGGCCCACACAGAGTGATCCGGCTTCCCCCGCGACCCAGCTGCCGGCAGGGTTGCGTCCCAGGGGCCCGCCACGCCCGCCACGGGGTCCCGGATTTGCCCTTGACGCCCCGGTGTCGTAAGCCGTAACATAAAACGGCTTTATGGCGGTTGGCAGGGTGACCACCGCGATTTCGAGGAACGGCTGAATGATCGTAGACTGTCATACACATATTCGATCCCTGGATGAGGCGGAGACGTCGGAGCATCTGGCCGCGGCCGAGACGGTCGATGCCTGCGTGGTCCTGGCCACACAGGACGGGACGCGGGACCAGACCAACCGCCGGCTCGGCGAATATGTCGGTCGCCATCGCGATCGCATGGTGGGTTTCGGCGTCGTGGACCCCACGGAGGACCGGATCGGTGACAAGGGCCTGGTCGAACTGACCGAGACGCTGGGATTCAAGGGGTTCATCCTGTATTGCTCGATGTCCGGTTTCCATCCGACCCATAGCCGGGCGATGCGCTTCTATGCGGCGGTCCGCGAGGCCGGAATGCCCATTTTCTTCCACAACGGCAGCCATTCTCTCAAGGCGGCGGCCATCCTGGAGTACGCTCAGCCCTACCTGTTGGACGAGGTGGCCCGGACGTTTCCGGATCTGAAGATCATCATCGGGAACATGGGGGTGCCCTTCGTCGAACAGACTCTCTCGATGGTCGGCAAACACGACCATGTTTTTGCCGATCTGACCATTCGGCCCAGCAAGGTCTGGCAGACCTACAATATCGTCGTAGCCGCCCATGAGCGGGGGGTGATGGACAAGCTGCTGTTTGGCAGCGGGTTCCCGCTGAGCAGCGCCGGCGAGTGCATCGAGACCCTCCTGGGCTTCAATATGCTCTTGTCCGATACCAAGCTGCCCACCGTTCCGCGGGGCAGTATCCGAAACGTGATCGAACGGGATTCGCTGGAACTGCTGGGCATCGAGCACGAGCAGATCCGACCCCAGGAGCGCAAGACGCAGACATCACTGCCGGCCAGGCAGGACCGCTAGGGGCTGGGACCAAATTGGGCCGGAGTCGAGGGGAGAATGGACGACATCCGCCGAGACGGTGGCATTCCATCCCCCCGAGTCTGTCAAATAGTGCCCGGCGGCTGGTTGGAAGGCGCGGACCCCGTGATTTTGCGCCTCGCTGGCACGGCAGCGCAGAGGGCACGACCGACAAGACTTGGGGACAAGCCATATCATGGAAGAGAGAAGCAAGTGGGGCACGAACCTGGGCTTTCTGCTGGCGGCGATCGGCTCGGCAGTAGGGTTGGGCAACATCTGGCGATTTCCCTACGTTGCCTATGAGAATGGCGGCGGGGCGTTCCTGATTCCCTATTTCGTGGCGTTGTTCACTGCGGGAATCCCCATTCTGATGCTGGAATTCGCGCTGGGCCATCACAAGGAGGCGTCGGCGCCGAAGGCGTTCCGACATATCGACGCCAAATGGGAGTGGCTGGGCTGGTGGGCGGTGCTGTTTGTCATGTTCGGCATCCAGCTCTATTACATCGTCATCATCGGCTGGTGCGGCAACTACATGGTCTTCTCGTTGACCCGGGCGTGGGGCGACGATCCGAATGCCTTTTTCTTCGAGACCTTCCTCAAGGCGCCTGCGGGCGAAGAGGTCTGGAAGATTACCACGCTGCGCTGGCCGATCGCGGCGACGGTCTCGATCTTCTGGGTGGTCAACTGGTTCATCGCCTATCGCGGAGTCCAGAAGGGGATCGAGCGGGCGGCGAAGGTCATGATGCCGCTGTTATTCGCGATTACGCTGACGATTATCGTCTGGGCCTTGTTCCTGCCCGGGGCGGGCAAAGGGGTCGCGCACTATGTGACGCCCGACTTCAAGCGGATCACGGACCTGAAAGTGTGGATCGCCGCCTACGGGCAGATCTTCTTCTCGCTGTCCCTGGGGTTCGGGATCATGATTGCCTATTCTTCGTACCTGTCGCGCGAGGCCAACATCTTCAAGAACAGCTTGATCGTCGGGTTCTCGAACAGTTGTTACGAGGTCTGCGCCGGCTTCGGCGTTTTCAGTATTCTCGGGTACATGGCCACGCAGCAGGACCGCCAGATCAACGAAGTGGTTACCGATGGGATCGGGCTGGCCTTCGTAGCCTATCCCAAGGCCATTTCCATGCTGCCATACGGGCGGCTTTTCGGCGTTCTGTTCTTTCTGCTGCTGATCATCGCGGGGATCTCCTCATCCATCTCGATTATCGAGGCCTTCACGTCGGCTGTCCTGGACAAGTTTTCGGTGTCCCGCAAGAAGGTGATCACCGGGATGTGTCTGGTGGGATTCGGCGGGTCGCTGCTGTTTACGACGAACGTGGGGCTGCTCTGGTTGGACATCGTGGACCATTTTCTGAACCAGTACGGCCTGATCACAGTGGGCATTCTGGAGGCGCTGGTGGTCGGTTGGCTCTACCGGACCGACCGGCTCAAGGCGCACATCGTGAGCAATCTGGGGCTCAGCGGGGCCCGTCACAAGCTGTTCAACTACGTGATCTTGCAGTTGTGGATGTACTGCATTCGGTTCGTGACGCCCGTGGCGCTGGGCATTGCCATCATTCACAGTCTGATCCGGGAACTGTCGACGCCGTATTCGGGCTACCCGATCTCGGGCGTGATTATTCTCGGGGTCGGCTGGCTGCTCGTGACGCACGTTCTGGCCTTCGGGCTGTCCGGGCTGCCCTGGCGCGGACAGACGCCCGAGTCGGAGGAGCCCCGGTGACGGGATGGGTCACTTGGGTTTGAATCCGTCCTTGACGCGGCCCTCGGTGTACTTGCGGCAGGCCTCTTCCAGGTCGACGTCCGTGATGTTCGCCAGCGTGCAGAGCCAGGCGAAGACGTCGGCGAACTCCTCGGTGCGGTTCTCGTGGTCGTCGCCGGCCAGGGCCGTGGCCAGTTCCCCGACCTCCTCGATGAACCAGAGGAACGTGCGTGAGACCCCGCGTTCGGTGTCCCGCGCCTTGTACCTGCGGGCGATCAACTCCTGGAATTCACGAACCTGCATCGTGCGCGCTCCTCCACCGTCTCAGGAGATTCGGACGCGTTCCGCGAAGAATGCCTCTGTCCCGGGCCCGGTTCCCGCCCGAGCCGCTACTTCGTGGTGAGCAATGTCGAAAGCTTGGCCTTCTGGAAGACGTTGCGGGCCTGATTGATGGCCTTGTTGTAGGCCTGTTCGGCCTTGACGGCGTACTTGTCCTTGCCCGCTTGCTCGGTCAGATTCAGCTCCCCGGTCAGGGGGCCGTCCACCGCCTCGATGATCTCCAGCATGGTGATTTTGTTCGTCGGCTTGGCCAGAGAGAAACCGCCCCGCGGCCCGCGCTTGCTGCGAAGCACGTTCGCACGGACGAGCTGTTGCAGGATCTTGAGCAGATATTCCAGAGGAATGTCGTATTCCTTCGAGACGTTCTGTGACAACACCACCCCTTTGCCCTGGTGCTTGGCAATGTATCCAACCGCCAAAAGCGCATATCCCGTCGATCTGCTGACTCTCATATCGTTCTCCTTCTGTCCATCGAACTACCGGTGATTCCTTCTCATCCTCTGCCAGGCGATCGCCTCCGCCTCCTCCCGCTGGGTGGGGCCGATCTCTCGCGCCGGCACACAGAACACGGTCGGCCGGGAGAGGAAATACAGCTTTTCAAAACGTCTCAAGGACCCCACGATTGTCTGCCGGTTGCGTCGGCAGCGAATCGGAACGCAACCGCGACCGCTGCCAATTTGGTGTTAGTATCTATAGTTTGCTGCGAATAGCAAGAGATTTCTTGTCAGAAAAATGCGAATTTCCGGGCAGGGTCGCTGCGGATACGATGGAGGGCGGTCCTTTTCGTCACCCGCGCAAAAAACGGGACTCGGTTCAAAATTCTTGACACGGGGGTCGAGGGTCGCTTAGGATGCCCGAAATTCTTGGTCTGTTTTTGGGAGACCTGAGCTATGGCTGCCATTCAGCCGCGCGTCAGCGTAGAATATCTGGAGGGTGCCACCGTGGTGGCCTTCACGGATGAAAAGATTCTCGAAGACACGGATGTGCGCGCTCTGCGTGAATCCATCGAGGCGATCATCGAGCAAGCCGGCAGTCTGCATCTGATTCTTGATTTCCGTCACGTCCGCTTCCTGTCCTCGGCGGTGCTGGGGCTGTTGATTCGGATCAGCAAGCGGGTCCACGAGCAGGGGGGGGAATTGAGACTCTGCAACATTCACCCGGGGATCTACGAGGTCTTCAAGATCACCCGGCTGACGAACGTATTCGACATTTATGAAGATGTGGACAGCGCCATGCAGAGTTTCTCTGATCGGCGATAGGGACGCGGTCGGCGTCCGGTCTGCGGTCGCAGCGCGACCGAAAGGGAGCCGGACAGGATCGGCGACGTTCCCTCCGGCTATTCGGTTCTGTACACGGGAAGGTAGTACACTATGGCGTCCGAGGCGCCGATCCAGTGTTCCATAACGGTTGAGAGCCAACCGACGGCTCTGATTGACCCTTGCCGCCAAGTCCTGTCAGCGATGGAAGAGAAAGGGTTCAGCAAGGACGATGTGTTCGCCGTCCACCTGGCCCTGGAGGAGGCGTTCCTCAATGCGGTCAAGCACGGCAACAAGATGGATCCCGCCAAGACCGTGACCATCGACTACACGGTGGATGCGGAGAAAGCCGAGATTCGCATTCAGGACCAGGGCGAGGGCTTCAACCCCCAGAGTGTCCCGGACCCCCGGGTCGGCGAGAATCTCTATCGTCCCGAAGGTCGCGGGCTTCTGCTGATGACCGCCTATATGCACGTTTTCGAATACAACGATCGCGGCAACGGCGTGCACATGATCCGTTATAAGGACCGGCCGCTTCCGAGTGCGGGGGAAGCCGCCGCCGAATAAGCCCGGAATCCGCCGGGCGTTTTTCGCTCCCAGCGCCCCAGCCGCCAAGAGTCGTCGCGTCCCATAACCTCGTCGGTGGGCAGGGTCCGCGCGGGCCTTTCGGTTCGTGGGGGCTTGCCGCGAGCCCATCGGCAAAGTCCGAGTCCGATTTGGCCGAAGTCCTCTCCAGTGAAAGAGTACGTCTCGCGGATCTGAAGGAGTCGGCACCATGGATATGTATGACGCGATGTTCTCGGCCAGTTATGTCCTCAGCGAACAACTCGCTCGACACGTTTTTGATGTGCTGGAAGAGAATGGCCCGATCCTGGCCATTATGGACCGCCACGGCAACTGCTGGGCGAGCGATCCGGAGGCGTTCGATCGGATGCACCCGGGGCAGACCTTCCTCGAGGGCCTCTGGGACCAGGTGGACGACGGGGTCGAACCGGCGGTCGCACGGGCGGGCGAAACGACGGTTGCGACGGCTCAACTGGCGACGGCGCATACGAACTGCGGGTATCTCGTCCTGGTCCTGCCGCAAGCCGATTCCCAGTGGACGCGGATCGATCTCGATCTGACCGAGGCCCTCTTCGGCCAGATCGCGCTGGTGGCCCGCCTCATCGAAACCTCGAGTCTGCTGAGTGATACCCAGGTCAAGTGCTACAGCGCCTATGCCACCAGCGACGCACCCGCCAATTGACCACGCGGTGCTGACAACCCAAGGCGACCGGATCGTTCCGCCTGCTCCACACCCGCCCGCTGGAACGTCTTTCGGCACGCCTGCGGGTTTTGCAAATATACTGGACACGAGCAGGTGGATTTGCTATAATATCGTCGTGGGTGGGTAAGTTTTTCTGACACGACCTCGGAGAAGGGATTCCACACGGGCAGAACGTCCCATTAGGGCTTAGGATCTGGGGAGATCCTGCAAACTGGGGGTGAAAAGTGCGAAAAAGGCGTTACGAACGGCACGCCGGATGGCACTAATCGTCAGTGATCGTTGATTCGATATTCTGGACACCTTTAGAAGGAGGGTTATGCATGGTTTGCCGACCCCGTGGCAGGTATGTGGTGATTGCACTGGTATGTCTTCTTGGAATTGCGGGCCCGTTATCGGCGGCCACGCTCCATGTGGATAGCAGCGGCAAGAGCGGATTTTCGTCCATTCAGGCGGCGGTGGACGCCTCCTCGGATGGTGACATCATCATCGTCAATCCCGGCACCTATGCCGGTCGGGGCAATCAGGACATCAACCTCCAGCGAAAAGCTATCCGCATTCAGGGCAGCGATCCGGAGGATTCGTCCGTCGTGGAAGCGACGGTGATCGATTGCGGTGGTACCGAGTCCAATCCGCATCGCGGCTTCTATGTTAATGAGTTCGCAGGTGAAATCGCCGGGTTGACGATTACGAACGGCCTGGCGTCGGCGGGTGGAGCGATTTACTGCCGCAACAGTACGCTGGCGGTCAAGCAGTGCCGCATCGTCAACAACACCACGCGGAACGGTTCGGACGAAGGCGAGTCCGACGGTGGACCCGGCGGTGGCATCTATTGCGAAGCGTCTACCCTCGAGATCGAGGATTCCGTAATCAGCGGCAACGCCACCGGCGCCGGCGCCGATGCCAGGAGTGGTCTGGCCGGGTCCGGTGGCGACGGCGGCGGCGTATATTCGACGGCTTCTGTCTTGTATGTTTCCAACGCGATCGTTTCCGAGAATACGACCGGCGACGGCGGGAATTCCGAAGGGATCGCCGGACAGGGCGGCAACGGCGCGGGCATCTATGGTGACTCGCTTGTGATCAGCGGTTCGCAAGTCATCGACAACCGTTGCGGCCAGGGTGGCAGTGGTCCGCAGGGCGGGCAAGGAGGAGACGGCGCGGGAGTCCATTGCTCGCGTGCCACGATCGCCGCAAGCGTGATCGAAGGCAACCAGGCGGGCACCGGCGGTGAGAGTACCATCGACACGAAGGGCCTGGGCGGCTTGGGCGGTCACGGCGGCGGCGTGCTCTGCATGGATTCGCTGGATTTGCAGAACAGTTTGATCGTCGGCAACCGGGCGGGTCTGGCCGGCGGCGGGGATTCGAGTCTGGCGGCCTTGTCGGGTCGGGGTGGCGGCGTATATTGCTCCTATGGTGTCATCGACCATTGCACCATCGTGGGCAACGCGGCGTTTGGGGACATTGTAGATGATAAGGCCTCGCCCCTGGGTTCGGGTGGGGGCGTGGCGTGCGCGCCGCAGACGGCCATCACCAATTCGATCCTATGGGGCAATACATTGGACCAGATCGCGGGACAGGATTGCGGCAACGTTCTCTACTGCGATATCCAAGGCGGCTTATGTCCCGACGGTCGAGGCAACATCAGCGTCGATCCTCGCTTTGTGGACGCGGGGCATTGGGTCGATACCCGCGACACAGAGACTGTCGCTCAAGCGGACGATCCCGACGCTGTGTGGGCCAACGGTGATTATCATCTGGCCGACGGGTCGCCTTGCATCGATGCGGCCGATCCCGAATATGATGCGGCGTCCGGCGAGACCGACCTCGACGGCAAGGGGCGCGTCTCGGGCAGCGCTGCCGATATGGGCGCGTACGAGGTGCATAATTTTGTGACGGTCTACCGGTTCCGCTCGCGACAAGCCAATAAGTTCTTCTATGCGGTGGGTGAGAGCGAGAAGGATGAATTGGTCGATCGCGAATCCGCGACCTGGGAACTGGACGGTCCGGCGTGGTCGGCACCCAAGAGCGGCGCGGCAGCAGGTCTGAAGCCGGTCTATCGTTTCGAGTCGGATTGGCTCGATCGGCAGGTCTACACGATCAGCGAAACCGAAAAGGACCGTCTGCTGGGCCAGTACGGGACGCAGGGCTGGGTGCTCGAGGGCGTCGGGTTCTACGCGTATCCGCAGGGCAGCCAGCCGGAAGAGGCCAAGCCGGTCTATCGTTTCTGGTCCCATCGCGATGGCGGTTACTTCTTCACGGTGGATGAAGCCGAAAAGAAAGAGTATCAGTCCGATTCAGGGACCTGGACGTTCGAAGGGATCGCCTGGTATGCGTTCGAGGGGGTGGGGACGGGCGAGGATCCTCAGACGCCCGGCGCCGAGAGCAGCGCTCTCTATGACTTTACGGCAGGAAGCGACGCCGCTACGTATGTCGTCCAACTGAAGGCCTACATCGATGGTCAGCAAGCTCAGTTGGACAACGCGACGATTCGCTTTGACCCGGCACTCGGACGGATGCAGATGGTCGTGGATCTCGACGCGCTGACCGCTGAGATGACCGAGTTTCACGTCGAGAGCGGACGGCTCGATCATGTCATGAACGTCACGCTGGCCGAGGCGGGTGTGGTCGACTTGACGGTGGCGCTGTCGCTCCATGGTTTCTTCGATGCCATGGCGGCGAGAGGCCCGTACGCGATCGATTCGCGAAGTTTAACGTTCCCGACGGCGGCCGGCAGCGAAGCGGTCTCGGACGAAGACACCTGTCAGATCGTCGGTTCCGCGGTCATGGACGCGGGCAAGTTCGACGTGAATCTGACACTGAACCCGACGGAGGTCGATCTCGACGGCACCGCGACGGTCGATGATTCCGACGCCCCCGATCGTCTGGAGGTGCGTATGGATGGACTTCTCCAGTGGAATTGCGGCCAGCAGGGATTGCTGCTCGAAGCGCCGCTGAAAGGCCACACGCTCCAGTTGTACGCCGATATGATCGAGGTGCGACCGGCGGGGCTCTGGCAGGGCAAGAACCTCTCGCAGACCGAAGACGAACGCAAATAGTCGTCTCATGGACGGGCCGAACGTTTCGGCGCCAATCGGCTCTTTTCGCCAAGCGGCTTGCCACGGCAGGCCGCTTGGTGTATGATTGGGCTTATCGTCGCGGTCGGGATGGGGAATGACTATCAGTGATGCGGGGGGTTGTCTGCCGGTGCGGGCGGCCTCCGTTCAGGAGAGTCCGACATCATGATGCATCGCCCGAGAGCCTTCACCCTCATTGAACTGCTGGTCGTCATCTCCATCATTGCCATTCTCATGGCCATTCTGATGCCCGCCCTGGCGCGGGTGAAGGACCAGGCTCGCGACCAGGCGTGCCGGGCCAATCTCAAAGGCGTCGGCCTGGGCGTGGCGATGTACCTCCAGGACAATGACTACACGATGCCCGATTTTCACACCCACACCAACAACACCAACGGGCACCTGTGGTGGGATGCCAACGGCAATCCACTCGATGTGGGAGCCGATCGGGCCTATTGGGGAATCGCTTTCTACCCGTATATCAAGGAGCGGGAGGTCTTCGGCTGTGCGGCGTTTCGCAACTTCTGCGAGATGCTGGCGACGGAACTGCTCTACGGGGGCGATCCCAAGCTGATCTACACCTCGGCCTTTGCGGGCAACGGGTGGCTGACGAAGGAGAATACGATCCGGATCCCCCGTCACTCCGAGGTGATTGTGGCGCACGACCACATGGAGCCGCGCATCGAGAACGGCAACGCGAGCAATTCGGACATGCTCTTCGTCGGTCCCAGCGGGACGAACCTGACGCATTACCGCGAAGGGGGCTCGCGCGCGAATTGGTATCGGGGGATCTTCCGCCACAACATCCGCCGGTCGGGCGATTTCGAGACGGGCGGCACCCTGAACGTGCTCTGGCTCGATGGCCACGTTACCAGCATGGACGAAAGCAACGGAGAGGAAGTCCCCAAACGCTGGTACGACCCCCTGGACAAGAACTGATTCGTCGCATCGCGTCCAGGCCACGGGCGACACATCCGAAATCCGAAGCGCGAAATCCGAGAGAATTCCCAATCCCCAATCTCCCAAACGGGGAATTCGCAGATCGGCGGACAGACTCCGCGACGGTTTTGGGTTTTTCGCTCCTCGCGCCTGCCGCCAAATGGTCCACATTGACCATCGCGTGTCCCTCGCATCGGGCTTCGTTCCGTGGTAGAGTGTTAGCATGGACCGCAAAGCGGGAATCTGCGGTGTTTTCGTCGATTTTCTTCCCGCCCGGTGCGTCCTTACGAGTGACCCCGCAATAGTGCGGCGCGGGTTGCGGACGAAAGAGAAGACCAAGAGGAGAGGCGACCATGACGATGCGAGTGATCTTCATCCTGGCGATCCTGTGTATCTCCACGGTGTTTGGCGACAGGGTGCGCGAAGACAAAGGCCCCGGCCCCATGGACGCGGAGACGGAGCGTCTGGTGTATCCCGAGATATCCTACGCCAGAGGCGTCGCGAAGGATCGGGGGGCGCCGGCCGAACAGCGGCAGCGCGCGCAGCAGGCAGTCGAGCGGTGGGACAATGGAACACTCGACCCCGAGCCCGTTCTCCTGGAAGCGTGGCTCCAAGAAGGACGACGAGACGAATACAGCGGGCGCGTGCTGTACGATTTTCTGGGGCAGGCGTCCGATTCGGCCCCGGCGGCCCTGAACCTGCACGTGGTGGATGAAGATCGCGATCTACTAGGTATCCGCATCCGGGAGCAGTACACGTTGCCCAATGGTGTGGAATCATCGTATGAGGAAACGTACCCAGCTTTTATGGGCGGCTTGGACAAGATCGCGTTCCTGGATACCACCATTATCCCCGTGCATTTTCGTTCCGGGAATCGCGTGAAGGACGAGCAAGCATGGCAGGCCTATGTCGATCGAGTCAGGCGGCGCGATGGTTCCGAGGAGATGGCGAAACCTCGTGTGTGGATGACCACGCCTGACCCCAACGCTGTCGAGGTGTTCGTGTCGGTATACGACCAGCAGGGCCACGAATCCAGCAGTATTGCCGTTGAAGTAATGTCGCAAGAATCGACGGCCAGCACGGCCTTCAGCGAGCGTCAGGCGTTGAAACGGTACGAAGAGCACGGCGCCGACACGGCGCGCTGGCCCGACGAACCGATTACGCCACACCCGGACAACGCCGCGTTGCTCTATTACCGAGCCGCGCTATCCCTTCCCACGGTCGATCCCTGCACGGTACGGATCATGGACCTGATGTGGAGCGGGCACGAACCCGATGATCGCGTTCGGAAGTATCTGGGCGGTTGCCTCGAAGCGATCAAGCTGGTGCAGCTCGCCTCTCAGATACCCGAATGCGATTGGGGTCTCATCCGCGATCCCCTCTGGGAATATGCGCCGGGAAAGGGCCGTCCGTTTCGCGAATTCTCGCGTATGCTTGTCGCCCACGCGAGGACCCTCGCGGCTGATGGCCACTATCGAGCCGCGTTTGAGAACGGCCTGACGGTTCGCCGCTTGGCCGGGCATATCGGCGATGACACGTATCTCCTGTACTGTATCTCCCGTGATGTGGGTTACAGAGCCATGCGCGGGATTCTCGATGTGCTCGCGAAGACGCCATCGGAGCCTGGCCTTCTGACTTGGCTGCGCAATCAGCTTTCCCGTATCGAGGGGACCCCGTCGCGCCCGGCGGTAGCATTCGCCAAATGGCGCGATCGGGAACTGCTGGAATGGCGTCGCCATGACGGTGATAAGCCTTTCGATCGCGCATGGGCCATCGAGCAGCTTACGGAGCAGGACAGGAAAAAGCGGGTGGATCTTACGGGTGAACAATTGCTGATCTATCTCCTGTCACGACAGCGGATTCGACTCGATTCCCAGTATGGCCTGGCGGTTCCAGATGAGTTGCTGGCCAAAGCCCGCGACCAGTACGATAGGTTCATGGGCTCTGCGGTCCATATTATCGAGAGCACCGCTTCCTATGAGCAGAAGAGGACCAGACTCGAAGAACTCACACAGAAGTCCTATGAATCCAGTATGAACTATGAGCCCATCGCCCTCCTGGGATTCCCCGGTGAAGGTATAGAATTCTACCACCAGTTCACGGTCAGTGACGCGGCCTATCTGAACTGCGCTCTCGCTGCAATCCGAATCCGTCAGATTGCAGACGAGACAGGGCAACTGCCCGAGGAGATTCCGGAAGGACTGCCCAAGGACCCGTTCACTGGCAAGGACCTTGGGTATAAACAGACGACCGAAGGCTTTGTTCTGGGTTTCGATCCCGAGCGTCTCAGTGGAATCCGTGTTCGAGAGTTCGAATTCAGGGTCGGTCGTCGGTGAGGACGCGTGGAGCGAGTTTGGCTCAAGAAATGGGGGGTCCGGCCTCACGACCTTCGCCCTCGGCGCCATCGACGTGCCCCATTATG
>CAZTGH010000033.1:17682-23075 GCA_964612985.1 uncultured Pirellulales bacterium | reverse complement strand
ACATCGACTACAACCTCTGGGCCGGCCCGGCGCCGATGTCGCCGGTCATGCGCAAGCGCTTCCACTACGACTGGCACTGGCAGTGGAACTGGGGCGACGGCGAAATGGCCAACTGGGGCATCCACTACATCGACGATTTCCGGCATTTCCTGGGCATGAACGATGTACCGACGAAGGTGATCGCGGCGGGCAATCGGTTCGCCTGGGACGACAACGGCCAGACGCCGAACATGCACGTGGCGCTGTTCGACTATGACGGTCTGCCCATCGTGGTCGATATCCGCAACCTGCCCGATCCCAAGCGGCGGGGGGGCAACAGCGGCGCCGTCTACCTGGGCTCTCGCGGCGGCAACTACGTCCAGTGCGAAGCGGGTTCCGTGCGCATCTCGCGCGGCGGTGGTTGGTTCTACGACAACGACGGCAAACGCGTCTACCAGTACAAGGGCGACGGCGGCTCCAAGCATGCCGAGAACTTCATCGAGTGCATGCGAAGCCGCGAAGTCGAGGACCTGGCAGCCGATATTGAGGTCGGCCACTATGGTACGGCTGTCTGCCATCAGGCCAACGTCGCCTGGCGCGCGGGCGCTGAGGCCTCTGTCGACGAGGTCCGCGCGGCGATGAAGTCGCACGAAGACGCGATGAACACGCTCAACGATATGCTCGAACAGATCGAAGGCAACGGGGTCGATCTGGCGAAAGAGCCCTTCGTCCTCGGTCCGCAACTGACCTACGATCGCAAACAGGAGAAATTCGTCGGCGACGGCGCCCAGAAGGCCAATCAGTACGTCCAGTGTTCCTATCGCGAACCTTTCGTCATCCGCGACGAAGTCTGATACTCATTCTGGTTTTTTTAGTTCCAAAGGCACGGTCCCTGTGGCCGTGCCTTTCTTTTGATCGGATCGACCCCCATGGCATGGAACAGGATCGGCCGCCCGATCCTATGTGATCCCACCATCGTCAGTCTGTCGGGTCCGCGAGCGCTTTCTCCAGCAGATTGGCAAGGTTTCCCGACTGCCGTTTGGCGACCTTGCCACTTTCCAGGAGGGGTTCGAGAGGCGGTCCATGCCATTGACCTGCCTCGTCGATCAACAGAGCCAGTTCCAGCCTCAGCTCGAATTCCGTTTCGTCGTAGCCGTCGATCTCGCGAGAGATCTGCTGCAATTCGGCCTGTCGAGAAGGCGACGGTTGGGTCGGGCCTTCTTTGCCTTCGATTTGTGGTCCGAATGCGAGGCAACGCAGCCGGGCAAGGGCCTTGTCTCTCAGTCTCTTCGTTTGGTCCAGACATGGAATGACGTGCGGACGATCGTCAGCTTCCCATCGTTCAATGGTTGACCATGCCCAGCGGAGCTTCGTGCCAATCGCCACGGGAGCCGGCAGGCGTCCTGCCTTGCGCCATTGCCATAGGGTTATTCGCTTGATCTGATACCGCTCACATAAGTCGTCCTGTGTCAGCACCTCTCCGGCTGAAGTATGGGCGCTCTGCCCCCAGGGCTTGGCGGCGTCCATTTCGCGCAAGACCTTGATCTCTGCGATCAGCCTGGCATTGGGCGGGATTTTGCCCGGCACGCCTCTGTCTCCGTATGCAAGGTGTGGACTGATTGCGACCTTACGGTACCCTCCGATACGCATGCCCTCGACGGCATAGAACAAACCGGGGATCAGGCACTCTCGATCGATGCGGGTACGATGATCGAAGAAACCGTCCTCATATTGTTTCGGATTCCCGTCCAAGTAGAACGTTGAAGGTGGAGGGATGAGCACGTCTCGCTTGTTCAGTCTAAGCCGGATTGACAGAACATACTCGTGCTGACGCTGAACCAATTCGCCGTCGCCCGTTAACTCCTCCAGCAGCTTGACACCCTTCTTCAGTCTTGTCACCGTGCGGCCTCGCTCCGTTCTCAGCATTCCGCGTGCGAATCACTCGATGAATCGGTGGAGGTAGACCGTTGCATCGCTCTTCGATACCCAGACCTCGATGCTACCCAACGCTCCATCATCGCCTTCTGATACGGTGTAGCCCTCGGTAGAGTCCGGCCACCACCAAGGGGCTCCATTGGTGCTGCCTGGTACCTACGTCGAATCGAACGAAACCGGTTCCAGGTTCTGTCCGTCGATGAGCTGCTGACACGAGTTTGCATCGACCCCCTTGAGTTTCCAGAACTCGCACGTGTCCCCAAGGCCGGCGATGACGAATCGATATTTCGTCACATGCTCGCCATCAATGACGTGTCCGAAGCGCCTCTCCAAAGCGGCGCTGCCACCCGTTCGGAGATAGGCCTGCACGGCGCAGGGAGGAATCGCCAGCAATGCAATCGGGATGCAAACAGCGATGCACGTATTCCTGGCGACGGGGCGTTTCCAGAAGCGGACGGAAACCGCTGTCAGTACGATCCCCGGAATCAGGAAGATCCACAGCGGGACCCCCTGAAGAAGAAAAAGTAGCGAAAACACCATCATATGCACAAAACCTCCCACGCCTCTCTCGAGGCTTCCGCTTGACATCCGTGAGGCTCGCACGCTCGTATTAGGAATATGATCGCATCGGAATGCCACGCGGTCAATCGGAGATACGCGTCCCGATCGGAGATCGTACGTCTCGGCAGAGCCGCTCAACGCAAGGGAGGATGCTCGGCTCATTCAAGGTTACCCAGCGCGGTCTTGTCTGCTGGGTGGTTAAGCGATATGCTGGCCGGGGCAGGCGCGGTGCCGGGCTTGCTAATGGTGACGGGTGTGGGAGTGTGGCCAATGGAGTATCGTTTGACGGGGTTGATTGCGGCGACGTATACGCCGTTGCGGGAGGATGGGGCGCTGAACCTGGATCTGGTGCCGGCGATGGTGGATTTTCTGGAGCGGGCGGGGGTGACGGGGATCTACATCTGCGGGAGCACGGGCGAGGGGATGTCTCTGGCGGGTGAGGAGCGGCGGGCAGTGGCGGAGGCCTATGTCCGAGCAGCGGAGGGGCGCTTCAAGACGATTGTGCAGGTTGGGCACAACTCGCTGGTTGAGGCGGCCCAGCTGGCAGCCCATGCCCAACAGATTGGGGCCGACGCCATCTCGGCGACCCCGCCGTGCTACTTCAAAGTGGACTCGGTCGAACTCCTCGCCGACTGCATGGCGCAGGTTGCCTCGGGGGCTCCCGAGTTGCCCTTCTACTATTACCATATTCCCGCCTTGACGGGTGTGGCGCTGGATATCGCCGCCTTGCTCTCTCTGGCGGCAGCGCGTATTCCGAACTTGGTCGGCATGAAGTACACCGCGCCGACGGTCTTCGAATTCCAGGCCTGCGTGGACCTGGGAGGCGGGCGGTTCGATTGTGTCTGGGGCTGCGACGAGATGTTGCTCAGCGCCCTGGCAGCGGGGGCGCAAGGGGCGATTGGCAGCACGTACAACATCGCGGCGCCGCTCTATCGGCGACTGATCGAAGCATTCGAGAGGGGCGATCTGACCGAGGCGAGACAGCTCCAGTCGCTCTCGGTACAGTTGGTTCGGACGATCAACCGCTACCCCTTCCATCCCGCGATGAAACAGATCCTGGCCATGCTGGGCATCGATTGTGGACCATGCCGTCTGCCTCTGCCGGGCATGGACGCGGCCCAGGTCACGCAGTTGAGAACGGAACTCGATGCGCTCGGCTTCTTTGACTGGTGCCGGCCGGAAGAATAGGATGCCGCGTCGAATACAGGGGAGAACCGTGAATCGAGATCATGGCTTCGTCCTATGCTTATGCCTTGCTCTGTCGTTCTGTGTCTCAACATCGGCCCGGGTTCAGAGCGGGGCGATGTTGCAGTGGGAGTCGCTGCCTGAACTGCCTGATTCGCTGGGATTAGGCGGACCTCTCGTCGGCGTTCACAACGATGCCCTGATCGTGGCGGGCGGAGCCAATTTTCCTGAGCCTGTCTGGGACCACGAGAAGGTCTGGCGAGATGAGGCTTGGGTACTTGCCAAGAACGAATTGGGCGACGATGAATGGGTCGGCGGTTTCCGACTGGATCGTCCCGTTGCCTACGCCGCGTGCGTCAGCACCCGCCACGGGGTCGCATGTCTGGGGGGAACCGATGGGCAGAGCACGTTCGATCGCTGTTTTCTGCTTCAGTGGGACCCGCAGAGTCGGCAGTTGAACCAGGAGCCCCTGCCTTCTCTTCCCGAGCCCTGCGCCTACGGTGCGGCTGCCCGAATCGGCGATACCATCTACCTGGCAGGGGGGCAAAGCGGCGCCACCCTCGGGACGGCAATGGCCACCTTCTGGCGGCTCGATCTGTCTCAACAGGGTGCTTCGCCCGAAGCGTTTCGCTGGGAGATCCTGCCCGCCTGGCCGGGGCCGGCGCGGGCCTTCCATCTGGCGGTCGCCCAGCATAACGGCTTCGATGACTGCATCTACGTGATCAGCGGTCGCTGTGCCCACGAACCTGACCGTCTGACCGATGTGTCGGGATTTGCGGCGACGGCGGGTGTGTTCGTCCTTCGCGATGTCTATGAATTCAATCCGCAGCGCTACGACCCTGGCGCGTTCGATGTGCGGAATCGCACGTATATCGGAACGGGTCAATTCAACCGACCCTGGCGCCGGCGCGCCGATGTCCCTCATTGCGTGATGGCGGGTGCGGGGGCGCCGATCGGTCAATCCCATGTCTTCGTGCTCAGCGGCGCCGATGGTACGCTTATGGCACGCGCCGATGAACTGAAACGGGAGCACCCGGGATTCCCCAAGCGCGTCTTGGCCTATCATACGATCACGGATACCTGGATCGACGCGGGCTTTTCACCCGCCAATCAGGTGACCACGCCGGCCGTCGTCTGGGACGGAAAAGTGATCCTGGCCTCGGGGGAGATCCAGCCTCGTGTGCGGACCCCGGCGGTCTGGGCTATTGAGCCGGTCGCACAGACGCGATCGTTCGGGGCGGTCAATTTCACGGTGTTGATCGTCTACCTGCTGGCGATGGTGGGCGTGGGCGTCTATTTCGCCAACAAGAACCGCGACACCAACGACTACTTCCGGGGCGGGCAGAAGGTGCTCTGGTGGGCGGCGGGCTGCTCGATCTTCGCCACCATGCTCAGCTCGATCACGTACATGGCCATCCCCGCCAAGGCCTATGCGCAGGATTGGGTGTATCTGGTGGGCAACCTGATGATCCCGGTGGTGGCGCCGGTCGCGATCTACCTGGCTCTGCCGTTCTTTCGGCAGATCGACGCGACGAGCGCTTACGAGTACCTCCAGAAGCGATTCAACATGCCCGTGCGGTTGTTCGCCAGTGCCTCGTTCACGCTGTTCCACATCTTCCGGATGGGCATCGTGATGTCGCTGGCGTCGTTGGCGCTGGCGAGCGTGACCTCGCTGACGGCCGCCCAGTGCGTGCTGATCATGGGCGTGCTCAGCATCGTCTACTGCACGATCG
>CAZTGH010000033.1:0-17672 GCA_964612985.1 uncultured Pirellulales bacterium | reverse complement strand
TGGACCGACACCATCCAGACGTTCGTCCTGCTGGGCGGGGCACTGGTTTGCCTGGGCCTGATGATCGCCGGTTCCGACGGGGGGCTCGGTGCCTTCGTCCGGACGGCGTCGAGCGACGGCAAGTTGCACGCCTTCAACTGGCACCACGATCCGACGAGTGTGTCACTGGCATTCTGGGTGGTGATTCTTGGGGCGTTCGGCCAGCACCTGTCCTCCTATACAGCCGATCAGGCGGTGGTCCAGCGGTACATGACGACGCCTGATATCAGACGGGCGGCCGGATCGATCTGGACGGCAGCGCTGATGACCGTCCCCGCGACGTTCCTGTTTTTCGCGCTGGGCACCGCCCTGTACGTTTTCTACAAGTCCAATCCCGAGCGGCTCGACCCGACCTACATGACCGATCAGATCTTCCCGCTGTTTATCGCACGCGAGGTCCCCGTGGGTGTAGCCGGCCTGATCGTGGCGGGCATCTTCGCCGCCGCTCAATCGACGATCTCCACCAGCATGAATTCGACGTCCACGGCGGTCGTTACGGATTTCCTCAGGCCGTTTCGCATCGTTCGTGCGGAGGGGCACTACCTGTTCTGGGCTCGCACGTTCACCTTCGGTTTCGGCGCAGCCGGGACCGCCCTGGGCCTGTTGTTCATCGACCCCGCCAACCGCTCGCTTTTCGATTCTTTCATCAAGGTGATCGGCCTGTTCATGGGCGTGCTGGGCGGGCTTTTCGCGCTGGGGATACTCACCCGTCGGGCGACCGGCTGGGGCTCGCTGCTCGGGGCGCTGGCCGGGGCGGCAATCATGGCGCTGCTGCCCATCTACACCGCCATCAACGGCTATCTCTTTGCCGCCATCGGCATCGCGACCTGCTTCGCTGTCGGTTATGCCGCCAGTCTGTTGTTCCCGAGCCAAATCCACTCGATCGAGGGGCTGACCATCCACACGATGCGTCAATCCAGTTGAACCGTCGCTGTCTGGGCTTCCGCGCCAGGCGAGACCTCCAACGAGTGGGTGACGGCGTCGCCTTGCTGCGGCGTCGCGACGATCTCGTAGTCACCATGAAAACCGCGAAACGCAAAGACCCCCTGGGTATCGGTGTCGCCCGACGTTTGCGTGGACCATTCGCTCATCAGGGCTTCGTATCGTTTGCCCGCTTCGTTGAGGGTCCAGTCGCGTCGGGCAATGCCCGCGTTGGGCCCGCGCCAGGAGTTGCCTGCCCAGACGACCCACATCATGATCCCCTCGACCGCCGGATGGCTGTACGCGGTCCGGTACACCAACTCCAGCTTATCGGCGCAGCTCTGTTCATCGTCGTCGGCCACATCGAACTCGCTGATCCAGATTGGCAGGTTCAGGCTCGCTACTTTGTCGAGCCGTTCCTTCAATACCTGTGGCTTGGCGAGGATGTCCTCGTGCCAGATATGGCCCTGGATGCCGATTCCGTCGATGGGGGCGCCCTGTTCGATCAGCCAGCGTATCTGGGCGATGTACTCGTCCACCTGGACATCGTTGAAATCCTGATCCACCGAGAGGATATTGAACTCGTTGACGAACAGCTTCGCCTCGGGATCGAGCTCGCGCGTGCGCTTGTACATCCATGGCCAGATCGATTCCCCCAGGCGGGCCTTGAAGAAATCCCCGTGCAGCATTTCGTTGTTCACGTCCCAACTGACGAACTTGCCCCGGAAATGGGACACGGCGCTCTCAAGACGACGTTCTACGGCTTGGCGCAACTCGTCGCCGGATAAAGGCCGGACCCAGCGCATCTGCCACTTCTCGGGTTCCCAGAAGACGCAGTGGCCTCGCACCGGGATCCCGTTGGCCTGGCACCACGCAAACATCGCATCCGCAACGGCATAGTCGTCCTGCCCCGCACGCCTTTCGTTCGAATACCACTTCGATTCGTTCTCGAAGACAGCCCAGTTGAAGTGGTCCTTGAAGAACTCCTGGAACTGCGAATTCCGGAGGATGGTGCCGCCCATGGCGGCGCCGAAGGGGAAGGCCTTGCCGACCTGTCGCACCTGGACGCGAACGTCCGGGACAGCGTCGCCTTCGCTGTTGACGATACGCACCTGGACGTCTCGCTGGCGAAGCTGTTCGATCCGCGCATTAGCCTCGGATCGCCAATCCGCGGCCGCACAGGTGACGAGTGTCAACGTGATAACGAGAACGGTAATGGGCCGGTGTTGCTTCATTTTATGTGTCCTCCCTTGGCGGTTCGTTCAGTTTGGGGGCCGGAGATCCAAGCCAGCCTATATGATACCCGCTAGCGGGCACGGGAAAAGCCCCAAGGGCGTTTTCGGCGACAGAAAGCCTTGCATATTGGCCCGAAATATGGCACCGTGGTGTCCCGGAGGGGCCGTGTCGAACCACTGCCAGTAAGAAAGGAACATTCGATGACAGCACGATTTGCACTGGTGCTTGCCGTTTTCTCGATGGTTGCGCCCCCCATGACGGCTCGCGCCGCCGATCCCGTGGTGATTGAGGCCCCCGAGGGCCGGATCCAGGCCCAGGTCATCGTCAACGATGAAGGCCGACTGAGTTACACGGTTCAACGTCTCAAGGGAGGCGATACCGTCATCCTGAACCCTTCACCGCTCGGCATCACCGTCGATGGCACGGACCTGGGGCAAGGCGTGACGATCGGCCAGGTCCGACAGACGTCGTGCGACGAGCGGTACCCCTGGCGGGGCGTCCACGCAGAGGCGGTCAACCACTACAACGGCGCCGAGATTGACGTCACGCACGCGGAGTCGAAGACGCAGTATGTCCTGGAGATGCGTGTCTTTGGCGATGGCGTTGCCTACCGCTACATTATCCCCGGCACCGGCCGGCGGACCATCGCGGGTGAGGCCAGCGCATGGGACCTGCCGGAGGATTGCCAGGTATGGTACCAGACGAATATTGCGAATTACGAGGGGCTCTACGCCCAGGCGATGCCGCCCAGGCTCAAGGCCGACGAGCCGATCGGCTTTCCCGTCACCATACAGTATGCCGATGGGACCTACGGCGCGATCACGGAGGCCGGGCTGCTCGCCTACAGCGGGATGACCGTTCGGGCTACCGGCTCAACGCGGCTCCAGGGCACCTTCGAAGACGATGCCCAATGGCAGGAGACCGGTCAGATTCGTACGCCTTGGCGGGTGACGATGACCGGGCCCGACCTGAACGCACTGGTCAACAGCGACATCGTGTCGAATCTCTGTCCGGCGCCGGATACGAATCTCTTTCCCGAGGGGATACGCAGCGACTGGATCGAGCCGGGACGCTCCCTGTGGAACTGGTGGTCGGACAGCAGCGTGGAATTCCGCTATCAGAAGGAGTGGGTGGACAAGGCCGCGGAGATGGGTTTCGAGTACTATCTCGTTGACGCCGGCTGGGAGAAGGCCTGGCAACTGCCCGGCAAGAATGAATGGGCGTGTCTGAAGGAATTGTGCGACTACGCCAGGGGCAAGGGCGTCGGAATCAACGTCTGGAAGCACTGGGGTGGCTTGGAACGGGCGGATGCGCGGGAGGACTTCCTGCGACGCTGCGCCCAGGCAGGGGCGGTCGGCGTGAAGATCGATTTCATGGACTCGGAATCCCGCTCGCGGATCGATTTCTACACGTACACGCTGGCCACCGCCGCCCGGAACCAGCTCATGGTCAATTACCACGGCGCCAACAAGCCAACGGGCGAGCCTCGGACGTTTCCGAACGAGATGACGCGCGAGGGGATTCGCGGATTGGAATACAACAAATGGTCCGATCTGCCGGCGACGCACTACGCGACCCTGCCGTTTACGCGGTACCTGGCGGGACATGGTGATTTCACGCCCTGCGCGTTCAATCCCGAGAAGCTCAAGGGCACCACGGCGGCGCTGCAACTGGCCTCGGCGGTCGTCTTCACCTCTCCGCTGATGCACTGGGCCGACCACTGGAAGTTCTATCTCGACAGCAACGCCCTGGAGGTCATCAAGGCGATACCTGCGACGTGGGACCAGACGGTGGTGCTGCCGGGCAGTGAGATTGGTCAGGTCGCCGCCTTTGCCCGACGTAGCGGATCGTCCTGGTTCGTTGGCATCATCAATGGAGGCAAGGCCAGGAGCTATTCGCTGGATCTCTCGTTCCTGGGTGATGAGTTATACGACACCGTCCTGGTGCGCGACGTCGAAGGCCAGCCCGCCCAGATGAGCGTCGAACGTGTGAAAGCCGCCAAGGGTCAGCAGCTTGAGGTGCAGATGCAGGACGGCGGTGGATTCGTCGCCTGGCTCGTCCCCGCGAAGTGAGAGCCGTCGCCTTTAGCGGCTGCTCTGCTGTACAGCATAGAGCTTCTTCATCGTAGGGATGTACAGAACGCCATTGGCAGCCACCGGACTGCCCGGCATGGCGCTGTCGAGCTTGACCGAATGGAGGACCTTCTTCTCCTTCTCGGCCGCCAGGATCCAGAAGTCGCGCCGGCGCGTACCGATGTAGACCTTGCCGTCGGCTACGAGCGTCGAGGCCCAGATCTCACCGTCGCACTCGTGGGTCCAGTGAAGCTTGCCCGTCTCGATATCCACGCAGTGGACCTTTCCATCGCAGTCTGCGACGAAGGCCAGCCCGTTCCAGATGGATGGCGTCGAGCAGCAGTGGGTCGGCATCTCAAAGCCCCAGAGGGGCCCGTCGGCGGTGGTATCGCCCGTCCGCGTCGCGTCGATGCACTGGAGCCAGGCCTGTTTCCTGCCCCACCAGATGTCGCCTCCGACCGTGACATACAGGCGATTGTTGTAGAAGACGGGCATGCTCTTGATGTTGCTGGGGCTCACCTGGCGATTGCCGTTGTACTGCTGAACGTTCTCCTTGGGCGCGGTCGGATCGCAATCGAATCGCCAGACCCGCTTGAGCTTCGCGACGCTACCGTCAGCAGGGGCCGACGTCACCGGCTCGAACGCATAACAGACCCCGTCCCCTCCGCAGAAGAACACTCGCGTTTGCCCATCAACCTGGCCCACCGCCGGCGACGACCACGTCGAATGGATAATATTGGGACCGATCTTTTCATCGTCCTGTGCGACCAGTTTGCCGGTAGTCTTGTCGAGCACGATCAGGCTCGGGGCCTCGGGCATGCGGACCTCTTTGTGTGAGCCCTTGAGTCCGCTGTTCGTATTGATGTAGAGAAACTGCCCCAGGATGAGCACCGAACAGTGTGCCGAATCATGCGGGAACAGCCCGATTTTGGCTGGGATGTCGTAGAGCCAGATCACGTCGGCATCCGTGTTCTTCAATGGCACGGGCTCCTTGTCTTCCGGGACCATGCGCCGGGCTTCTTCAAGATAGGGGCCGTCATTGCCGTTGGCCAGGCCGTGCAGGTCGAGACAGACCACCTCGGCTCGGTTGGTCATCATGTAAACGCGATGCCCTTCCACCGTGGGGGGCGAAACCATCCCCGCCCGAGGCCAGTCCTTGTAGATGTCGTCAGAGAGCTTCGGCGCGATGAGCTGCCAGCACAGCGAGCCGTCGGCTTCGTCGAGACAGAGCAGGATGCCGCGATCGCCCTTGTGCTCTTCGTCGCGTGGCTCGTCATTATTGGTGCCGATGAACACTCGGCCGCCCGCGACGACCGGGGTGGCATACGTCTGGCTGCCCAGCGGGACGACCCACTTGATGTTCTCGCCTGTGGCCGGGTCGAAACGGTCGGGCAACCCCGTTTCGGGCGAGACCATGTTGCGGCTGTGTCGCTGACCCCACTGAGGTGCGTCCGCAGCGCCAGCGCCCGTCGCAACCGCCAGGAGCGCCAGGCATACGGACAAAGTCAGCGGCCTGTAGTAGCGTGGCATCGTGCGGTCGGTTCGTTTATGCATAGGGTCTCCGTGAGTTGCCCTTCGAGAGTTTTCTGTTGCCTACGAGTACCCATTCTACCGGTTCGACGCATCCACCTCAAGATAGCAGATATCGCAGTCAGACGGATAGAAAATGTCACTTCGCACCCCTCGTTCCATACGATATTCCTGGTGTCGTGAAATCTGAGGAATGGGGTGCGTGAAAGGCCTTGTTCTCTCGGCGATTTTCCGGAGAACCCGTCGTTGGAGCTGCCCGCCGATGGCGATCTTTCCTGGAATTTTCACGCTTACCCCTTGCGTTGCAGGACGATACGTCGTAGACTGAAGTTCCAAGCCGGTCTGCGGACGCCAATTCTCGCCCGGCTGCCTCCGGAATGGCGGAGGCCTGTGAGCGGGCTGCAAGGGAGACCGGAAGGACGAGAGCAAGAGCCTCTTATCCGCGCACGGAGGAGGCAGGGTACAAAGCAAGGATGCTTGACAAGGAGGGCTCTATGAAGCTCGAGAAAAGGAAACCTTCCGGAAGGGAGAAGGACGAGGCCGCGGTCGAATTGCTCAACAAGCTCCGGGAGAAGCTGTTTTCCGAGAACGTTTCCACGGCGCGTCTGGCCGCCTTCAATCTGTCCTGGATGCAGGAGGACGGCCTGGATATCCTCAAGGAAGTTCTGTTTGCCAATTCCCCCCGGACTGCCAAGAAGGCGGCGGCCTACGGCTTGCGAAGCATGAAGGGACGGATGAGGAAGATGGCGTCGGAGGTCCTGACCGAGGGGCTCAAGCATTCCGACCGCACCACGCGCGACACCTGTGCCAAGGCACTGTTCATCATGGCCGGCGGGCAGCCGCCCAAGCCCGCCTTTCGCGGCAAGCGCAAACCGGGCAAAGGCCGGATACAGGAGTATCGTAAGAAGGGTGGCGGTCCGCGATCACAGTCTCCCTGGAAGCGATCCTCGTCCGGCCGTCAGTAGGCCTCCATTGTTCCCATCCAGAGGGCACCGCCTCAAGGAAGTTTTGCGGAGGAACAGGTCTCCTCTTCCGTCAGGGCAAAAGCCAGTTCGTCTGTTAGCTTGGAGACCAATGCCTTCACCGGTATGATCTCGTTGCATCGATAGGCATTGGACCCGGCGAATGCGAAGGATTCGTCCAGTCGGCCCAGAGCCGCTTTGGCCAAAACGGAAGCAATGCAATAGGGAGCCTTCCGCGGGTCGCAGCTTCGCAGGCAGTGAGACTTGCAGACGAATGGGGTGGCCTGTCCTTGCTTGATCCTCTCGACGAATGCGTTGTTTATTACCCGACCGGGCAACCCCACCGGGCTGTCGATCACCGTGATGTCGTCAGGACCGGCGTCCAGATACGCTTGCTTGAAGTTGTCGTGGACATCGCACTCGTCTGTGCACACGAAACGAGTCGCCATCTGCACTCCGGCCGCGCCCAGCCGGAGGAAACGAGCGATATCCTGGCCGTCGAAGATGCCCCCGGCGGCAATCACGGGAATCGCCGGCGCGAAGGAATTGGCCACCGCGAGCACTTCCGCGACCGTCTGCTCCAGACGGGGAGTGGAATCGTCCGCCAGACTCTCGGGAGAATACCCCAGATGACCGCCGGCCCGTGTGCCCTCTACCACCACGGCATCGGGCAGCCGGTTGAAATGGGTCTTCCACCGTCGGCAGATGATTTGGAGCGTTCGGGCCGATGAGACGATCGGGACGAGCTTTGTGGGCTTGTCGCCGACGTGTCCCGGAAGGCCCAACGGCAACCCGGCTCCGGAAATGATCACGTCCACGCCTTCTTCCACCGCTACCCTCACGAGTTGCTGGTAATTGGACAGGGCGACCATGATGTTGACGCCGACAACGCCATCGGTAAGGTGCCTGGCCTTGCGGATTTCGCTGCGGAACACCTCCTCGCCCAGGCGATTCGATTCGCAGCCCCGGAGATCTTCAAACAAGCCCAGTCCGGCACTCGCGATGACCCCGACGCACCCGGCGTTGGCGGCCGCCGCAGCAAGGCCGGCCCCGGACACTCTCACGCCCATCCCACCTTGGATAATGGGCACGGGTACGGTCAGATTTCCTATCTTGAGGACGGGTATATGGTGACTTTGGCACATGACGCACCCTATTCAAAAAAGCCGTTGAGACAAATGAGACAGCGATCCTGCCACAGACCGTGATCCACAAGGTCTTCACAAGACCGGCAACAAATAGTCCGGATCGGTGCACAACGACAGCCGCAAGGCCCATTGGGCCGCTGGCCATCGAAACAACCGCCAGCAGAGAACCGGACCAGGAAGAAAGAGTGCTCGGAAGATGTACCAAGAGGGAAGGGGAAGACGCCGTCGGAAACGAGAAGCGAAACCGACATCGAAAACGCTGTCCCATGAGGGTACAACGACAGACACACACAATCGTCGCACTAGTAGTCTATCATACACATCCCTTCGGGGTCAAGGATTCACCCCGATCCCGTGCTCTGATGTTCCGGATCCAGACCAGCCAACAATGGCGAATCCTAAGGGGTACTATCGGTCGCAGAGCATGAATATCTGATGGAGAAAACGCGCAAACTCCGAGAAACCACCATCTCGTGCCTTCGGGATTGGGATCGCGGCGAGGATGGGCACGTTTATTTGGCCACGACGGCTCAGTCGCTGGTATCGAGAATACTCATGAACGCTTTCTGTGGGATCTGTACGGATCCGATGCTCTTCATGCGTCGCTTGCCTTCCTTCTGCTTCTTGAGCACCTTCATTTTTCGCGTGACGTCCCCGCCGTAAAGCTTGGCGGTCACGTCCTTACGGTAGGCCTTGACCGTTTCCCGGGCGATGATCTTGCCGCCGATGGCGACTTGGAGCGGCACCTCGAACTGGTGGCGGGGGATGGCCTTCTTGAGCTTGAGGATCAGCTTGCGCCCTCGCTGCTCGGCGTTGTCGCGATGAACGATGATCGATAGGGCGTCGACCGGTTGACCGTTGACGAGGATGTCGATCTTGACCAGGTTCGTCGCCTCGAAGCCGATCAGCTCGTAGTCCATCGTCGCATAGCCCCGGCTGATTCCCTTGATCTGATCGTAGAAGTCGTACACGATCTCCGCCAGCGGCGCCTTGTATTCCATCATCACCCGCGTTTGGTTCAGGTAGTCGGTTTTGACGAGTTTGCAGCGCCTGGCCTCCGCCAGTTTCATGATTCCGCCGATTGATTCGGTGCTGGTGATGATCTCCAGGCGGACGAAAGGCTCGCGCAGCTCCTGGATGTGCGTCTTGTCGGGCAGCTCGCTGGGCGATCCGATATGGCGGACCTCTCCATCGCTCATGATGACCTCATAGCTGACCGTCGGTGCGGTCTGGACGATGTCGATGTCGTTTTCCCGCTCCAGGCGTTCCTGGATGATCTCCATGTGCAGCAAGCCCAGAAACCCGCAGCGGAAGCCAAAACCCAGGGCAGGCGAGTTCTGTGGAACGAACGAGAAGCTGGCGTCGTTGAGTGTGAGCTTTTCGAAGGCGGCCCGCAGCTTCGTGTATTCCGTATTGTCCCCGGGGTAGAAATCGGAGAACACCATCTGCATCGGGGGCTGATAGCTCTTCAGGGGTGTTTCCGCGGGGTTCGCGTCGTCGGTAACCGTGTCGCCCACGCGCACGTCGGCCAGATCTCGAATGTTGGCGACGATATAACCGACTTCGCCAGTGCCGAGCTCGTCCACCGGCATCATCGCGGGGCGGAACTTGCCCAACTCAGTGATCAGATAGCTGCGCCCCGTGTGCATCAGACGCATCTTCTGCCGCACGCGGAGCGTGCCGCTGAAGACGCGCACGTAGCAGATCACACCGCGGTAGGGATCGGAATGGCTGTCGAAGACCAGCGCCCGTGTCGGCTCGCTGCGGCGGTCCGCCGGGGCCGGCAGCAGCTCGCAGATGGCGTCCAGCAGTTCCCTGACGCCCATTCCCGTCTTGGCGCTGATGGCGAAACACTCGTTCTTGCGGATCCCGAGCACGTGCTCGATCTCGTCGGCCACCACGTCGGGTTGGGCAGCCGGCAGATCCACCTTGTTGATGACTCCCATGATCTCCACACCCGTTTCCACTGCCAGGTAGGCGTTGGCGACAGTCTGCGCCTCGACCCCCTGGCTGGCATCGACCACCAGCAGGGCCCCCTCGCAGGCGGCTAGCGCCCGCGAGACTTCATAGTGGAAATCCACGTGCCCGGGCGTATCGATCAGGTTGAGCATATACGTATGGCCTTCATACGGGTAGTGCATCGTCACCGCGGAGGCCTTGATCGTGATGCCGCGCTCTCGCTCGATGTCCATGTCGTCGAGCAGTTGCTCCTTGGCTTCGCGCGCCGTGATCGTCCCGGTCAGTTCGAGCATCCGGTCGGCCAGCGTGCTCTTGCCATGGTCGATATGGGCGACAATCGAAAAGTTCCGTATGTACTTCGTGTCCAAGCCTGTTACCTCAAAACGCCGAAAAATCACACAGCACCGAATCCGCGATCGCCAGGGCCTTGCGCGTCAGGCGAACTCGGTGGGCGGTTACTTCGATAAGCCCCTGCCGCTCGTACCGTCGTACGGGAGCCTCGAAGACCTGCTGGAAGTCTGCTCCGGTCTTACGGCGAAAGTCAGTCAAATCCACGCCTTGGCGGGTCCGCAGATTCAGCACCGCCGTCTGACAGATGCGTTCGTTGCGATCCAGCCGCTGTCGCTCTTCGACCGCGGTGAGCCCTGCCTCCATCTTCAGAACATACGTATCGATGTCCGCAACGTTCGTGCTTCGCTCACCTTGCCAACAGGAACCTGCGGAGGGCCCGATGCCGATATAAGGGCGATTCTCCCAGTACCCCTGGTTGTGGCGGCATTCGAACCCCTCCCGAGCGAAGTTGGAGATTTCGTACTGCTCGAACCCCGCCGACCCCAGGGTGTCGATCGCCAGTTCGTACATGGCCCGATCCGTCTCCTCGTCAATCGGCCTGATCTGGCCGAGTTGTCTGTCCCGGTCCAGGTCGGTGCCCGGCTCAAAGCTCAGGCTGTAGGCCGAAATATGTTGCACATCCAGGCGGACAGCCCATCGAAGGCACTGCTGCCATGATTCCAGGGTCGAACCCGGAATGGCGAAGATCAAATCGAGCCCGATGTTCTCGAACCCCAGATCCTGTGCCAATCGAATCGACCGCTTGGCCTCCTCGACCGTATGCCGGCGGCCGAGAAGCTTCAGTTGGGCCCGGTGGAGCGATTGGACGCCGAAACTCAAGCGGTTGACGCCAAGCGGACGCAGGGCAGACAACAACTCGGTGTTGACCTGTCCCGGATTGCACTCGACGGTGAATTCCCCGGTGCCGGGCCAGATCGACGCGACCGACTCAACCAGATGGCTCAGCAGTTCGAGCGGCAGGCTAGTCGGGCTGCCGCCGCCGATGTACAGGGTGCGCACCGTCTCAACGTGCCTATACCTGTCGACTTCTATCAGCAGGGCGGAGACCAGCCGGGGCAGATCGCGCCCGGCGGTCGGCTGCGAATAGAACCCGCAGTACCGACATTTGCTCCGGCAAAACGGTACGTGCACGTAAAGACCGGCAGCTTGGCTATCAAGATCGACGGATGCCACGGGCAGGCTCACGGGGATCAACTCTGAGAGCGCATGCTCTCCAGGAATTCCTCATTCGTCGGATATCGCTTCAGGAGCTTGAAGAGCGATTCAGTTGCATCGCGCGGGTCGTAGTTCGAGAGCACGCGTCGCAGCGTCAGAAGCCCCTGGCTCCTCTTGTCGTCGTAGAGCTTCGTCTCCTTCCGCGTTCCGCTGGCCGGGATGTCGATCGCCGGGAAGACCCTCGCCTCGGCCAGCGTGCGGTCCAGCACGATCTCGCTGTTGCCCGTGCCCTTGAACTCCTCGAAAATCAGTTGGTCCATCCGGGAGCCCGTATTGATCAGACACGTGGCAATGATCGTGATGGAGCCTCCGTTCTCGACGTTGCGCGCCAGACCGAACAGACGGCGGGGCACTTCGAGGATGCCTGCCTCCAGTCCGCCGCTCATGGTGTGCCCTCGCGGGGCACCGCGTCGGCGCGTCCGATTGTTGAACGCCCGCCCCATCCGGGTGAGGCTGTCGATCAGCAGGACGACCTCCCGGCCGCACTCCAGTTCGATCTGTACGTGCGCGAGCATCAGTTCGGCCAGTTCGGCATGCTCGTCGGCGGTATGATCGCTGGTGCTGGAAACGACTTCGGCTCCTTCGACGGATCGGCGGAAGTGCGTCACTTCTTCCGGACGCTCGTCCAGCAGCAGGACGATGACCCGGCTCTCAGGCGAACACTGGCGAATCGCCTGGACGATTTGTTCCAGGAGGATCGTCTTGCCTGCCTTCGGGGGAGAGACGATCAACTGCCGGGTTCCTTTGCCGACCGGTGCGATCAGGTCGACGATCCGCATGCTTTCCTGGCCCGAACGGCCCAAGTCGAATCGTTCGTGCGGGTCGACGGCGGTCAGATCCGAAAAATGGGGTCGTTTGCGGAACGCCTCCGGCGACAGGCCACCGATTGTCTCGACGGAGGTCAGGCTGAGCTTGCCCTTCTTCCTGGCCACCTGGCCGGTAACGACCGCTCCTTCGGTCAGGGGAACGCGACGAGCCAGTTCCTGCGAGACCGCCACTTCAACCGGGCCGGGCCGATACGACCTCTCGGCCGTTCGCACCACGAACTGCCGCTTGCCTACATGCTTAAGTATTCCAGTAATTGTATCGATCATTGAAACCTTCCAAGGGAAAATGCCGCTGGAACAGGGTGATCGGGCAAAACACACGTATCATACCACAATCGTTTGACTTGGCAAATGCTACCTTTGATAAATCGTTCCCAAACCCCGCTGCCACATTTTGCCTATACTCCGACCGGCCAGCCAATGTTTCCTGCCTGTATTCGTTTTCTTTCCAGGATTATGGGGGTCCTGGGCCGGAAACCCTTGACTTGACCGGTCTTGGGCCTATAATAAGGCTATTGGAGCCACGGAGGCAAGGGCACGTATGCATCTTGCGGGGCTCTTGGAGTTTCATCGGTCAGGATGGCGATGGAGGAGGCATGAAGATGAACTCGATGATTCTTTTCTTGTTGTGCAGCACATCTCTGGTCACGCCCATCTCGTACGGCTCGGCCGTCGCGGCACCGGCCCGGCCCACCGCCGCGATCCGAATCGACATCAGGGCGACCGAACAGCTCGCCGCCGCGATTCACCAGCACATGGCCCGGGAGCTTCAGGCCTATCCGGGGGTGCAGGTGGTCGACAGTCAGCCGCAATGGACCGTCAAGATCGTCACCCAATCCCTTCTGGACGGCGAGGGCAACATGATGGCGGTCGGGCTCTCGGTGGTCGTTCTCAAGCATGGGACGCAAATGAACATGCTGCTGACGCTCGCGCAGGCATGGCGGTACATTATTAACGCTGGAATTCTCCAGAAGGACCAGCCGCTGGAGGTGGGCATGCGGCATCTCATGGCTGCAATCGAGCAATTGCCCAGGACCGACGAATTGACCACGCTCTCTCAGCACCTGATGTGCGTGATCCCCACCGAGAAACTGGGTCAGGCGTGTCGCGACATCGCCGCCGATTTCAATGACCGATTCCTCCAGCCAACGGTGGCGACTCCTGCGGGCACGGCACCCGCGCAGCCGCATCAGCCGTAGATGATGCCGGAGAGCGTATTCCCGCTGGAGTTCTGGGCGCAGTCTTGTCGCGCAGATACCGTGACATGCCCAGAGCGCCCATCCTACAATACGTAGTTTCCACAATTGACAGCAGGTCCTCGCCTGCTACACTAGAGCACTGTGAGGAGGGTCGTGCCGGACCATGGTGTCCGAGATGTGCACCTCGCTTTCACCTTGTTGATCCACGCAGGCAGAGTGAGCGTGCGCGAAGGAGGTTAAGGGCAGTGCTGCAAGGAGGGTGCGACCGTGAAAACGCTACGGATGGCGTTGGGGATCGTTGCGTCGATTCTCTTGAGTGGGTCTCTGGTGCTATCTCTATCCGCCCAGACCAGCGCATCGGGGCGAAGAGTTCTCATCGGATTCAATCATCTCGTCGAATCGGAAAATCCGCTGGCTCTCTCGGAATTGATCCGCAGAGCAGGCGGCCAGGTGGATCGTTCCTACCATATATTTCCCATCATTCTTGCCACGTTGAACGATGCGACCATCGAGCAACTCAAGAGCCGTCCCGATATCGCGTATATTGAAGAGGACCAGCTCGTCTATGCGGCGACGCAGGAGACCTCGTGGGGCGTCGACCGGATTGACGCGGACCGCGTGTGGAATGCTGAGTACGGCGGTACTTCCGGCGCAGGGCTGGATGTGGCGATTCTGGATACGGGAATCGACATCGACCATCCCGATCTGGTGGTGGCTGGCGGCGTCAACTGTACGGGGAACATCCTGAGAGACGGCGGCACGCGGCCATCCTACTGGGATGACAATGAAGGTCACGGCACGCATTGCGCCGGGGTAGTAGCCGCACGCAACAACGACATCGGCGTGGTCGGCGTCGCACCTGAGGCTCGGCTCTGGGCGGTGAAGGTGCTTGCCGACGACCGCAGCGGGTATATCAGCGATGTGATCCAGGGGATCGAGTGGTGTGTGGACAATGGGATCGAGATCGTCTCGATGAGTTTCACGGGAGGGTTCAGTCAGGCTCTCCGGGATGCCTGCGACAGCGCCTACGAGGAGGGGCTGCTTCTGGTCGGCGCTTCGGGCAACGATGGCACCGCCGTCGGATACCCGGCGGCCTATGATACCGTGGTTGCCGTCTCGGCCTTGGATAGGGCGGACGGTCTGGCGAGTTTCTCGTGTGTCGGCCCTGAGATCGAGTTGATCGCTCCCGGTGTGGGCATCCGATCCACGCATCGTGACGGCGGTTATGCCGCGCTCAGCGGCACTTCCATGGCCTGCCCACACGTCGCCGGCGTGGCAGCTCTGATCTGGGCCTCTTCGGAACTCGACTTGGGCAGCGCTGCGGCCGTGCGGGCCCGACTCAGGGACACGGCCGAACCGCTGGCTTCACTAACTCCCGATCAGGCGGGCTACGGTCTTGTCGATGCCGAGAAGGCGGTGATCCCGCCGGCCGTGATCGATCTCGCAGTGACCAGGGTTGCTGTGACCGACACCATCGTCCAGGGCGATGCGATCGATATCGTGGTGACCGTCGAGAACTTCGGCAACCGCTCTTGTCCGGTCGGGGTCACGGTCACATTGCATTGTGCCGATGGCGACGCCGGAGCAGATGTTTGCATCGGGACTCGCACAATCCACCAAGCACTGATGTCGGGGGCATCGACGACGCTGACGTATACCTGGGACACCACCGATGTCGCCACGGGGTCTCATACGATTGTCGCCCGTCATGACCTGGCTGATGAGGATGCCGCCAATAATTCCGGGAGTGCCTCCACAGTGGTTCGCGCCCCGATTACGGATGTGGCGGTTGTCGCCATGGAAGGCCCCTCCGGGGTTACGATTGGCGATTCCGCGCAGATCGTCGTCACCGTCCAGAATGTGGGCGAGCGGAACGTGGGCGGCGACATCGTTGTAACGCTGGCCTCCGATCAGGCAACGGCTGCGGACCGCGACGACGTCACCATCGGCACCGAGGTCATCGCCGGCGGTCTGTCAGTCGGAGAAAACGTGGATCTGACGTATACATGGAATACCGAGGAGGTCGAAGCCGGTGTCCACACGGTGACCGGGTATCACGACGTTGTTGACGAGTATGCCGATAACGATTCAGATTCGATCGACGTTACCGTGTCTGCGGCCACGGAATCTGCCGATAGCGCCGTGACGATCTCCTCGATTATGCCCAGAACGATGTGGGCCGGCATGCCCGGCTCGATCATGATCCGAGGCCGAGGGTTCATGGAGGGCGCCACGATCACGTTCGAGAAAGGCGAAGGCCCCATTCCGGTGGCCTCCGGCGTCCGCACCCTCGGCACGAGCTCGATCATCGGCAGAGTGACCGTAGAGGATGATCCATGGCCAATTCGGACCGTCTGGGATGTCCGCGTGACCAATCCGGATGGTTCGTCGGCGCTGTTCCGTGAGGGGTTCATAGTGCAGCCATAATCGAGCCAGATTACGTAGTGTCCACAATTGACAAATCGCCAGCGACAGATATAATAACACAAGCTTGGGGACATGGGCGTAGGAAGCGACTGTGTCCCGAAGGACCACGGAGTCAGGGTGACACCGAACCGGCGGTGGATGGGCATGCCAGGAAAGCGGCGCGCCGATCTGCCGGTTGCTTGCGACCTCAGGAGGAGGCCCGATGGCGGTAGCTGCCAGCAGTGACACGGTCGCCGGACCGAGGAGAATACGGTGCTCGGCGGCTTTCATGTCGTTTCCGTTTGGCGCAGCAGCGGCGCCGGATGCGCAACGGAGCACACCTGCCAGACAGACCGGATGGAATTCGCTATCCCTCATAATCTCAGCTCGCGCCACGTCAGCGCGCTGTTTGTCACAGTCTACAGATATCGTCCAGGACAGACTCTGTGGCCGGGATGGCTCCATGGGCTCCAGAAAGGCGCCGTGGCCCGGATCGGGTTCGCGGAAGAACGAAATGCACGAAGACAGAGATCGAACGGAATCGAAACCTGCCGCCGTTCGATCGGAAACGAGAGACCAAGGATGGGTGGCGGTATCGGTACGTCCACGGATGGACGGGGCACTGCCCGGGGCGGCGATGTGCAGCCTGGCCGCACTGGATGGTCCGGGGCAGTGCCCATCCTATGGAGACCGTCCCCATTTAGATGATGCTGTTGGCCCCGGGGCGCCCTGACGCCGGGCGCCTCCGGGTGGAGGAGATGGGTTCTTTTTGTATCGGTGAATTCCAGGAGGTGGAATTCTCCAGGGAGGGTGATGATTATGAAAATGGTGAGATTTCTGCGCTCGCTGTGGCACGCCTGGTGCGATCTCTGGCAATTGAACTGGGATCCCACCACGCGACCGGATTTCCACAAATGGGAAAGCAAGATGGAGATTCGCCGGCGTTTGTCGGGTCCCCATCTCTGACGGCCGGGCGACGCCGCTCGCTCCGTGCTTGCCAGAATCGCCTCCACTGGGAACGTGCAGGTCTTCCGTGCTGCGTTCGATCCTGTGTGTAGCCGCATGTGCCGGGATAGTTCAGCGGTGGTCGGTGATAGGGCTTTGACAGCGCAACGACTCAGGCCTATGATGATCGGCACCGTATGAGGGGGTTGCGGACGCGACCCTGAACGTCTGACGGGAGACGATTGTCATGGAACAGAACAACGCAGATCGCACGCGAATTGCCCCGCATGCGGATCACCTTCGCGGATTGATCCTGCTGCTGATCGCCTTGCTGGTCGTACTGTTGTTCTGGCAGATCAAACCCTGGCTTTTCCGCATGCACGACGGAAGCGCCGTGCCCCGCGCCGTGACGCCGCGCGGGGACTTGGCGCAGGACGAGAAGAGCACCATCGCTCTCTTCCGCCAGGCGTCCCCTTCGGTGGTCTATATCACCAGCAAGACGGTTCAGCGCGATCTGTTCAGCCTTTATGCGACGGAAGTGCCGCAGGGAACAGGGTCGGGCTTTGTCTGGGACGCGAATGGATTCATCGTGACGAATTTTCATGTGATTCGAGGCGCCACGGGGGCCGATGTGACGCTGGCGGACCATTCGACGTGGGAGGCGCAACTGGTGGGGGTCGAGCCGGACAAGGATCTGGCAGTGCTGAAAATCGACGCACCCAGCCATCTGCTCCCGGCGATCGCGGTCGGCGCTTCCGGCGACCTGGAAGTGGGCCAGAAGGTCTTCGCGATCGGCAATCCATTCGGGTTCGACCAGACGCTGACCACCGGTGTGATCAGCGGCCTGGGGCGCGTGATCGAG
>CAZTGH010000032.1:20130-23083 GCA_964612985.1 uncultured Pirellulales bacterium | reverse complement strand
GGTTCCATCCGGCGTAGATCCCCACGCTGTAGCAGGCCAGGCACATCAGAAAGACGCTGAGAAACATCTCGGGAAGAATGCCCCGATAGAGCGGCACTTCATCGCTTCCGAGGTTGAGCACGATGGCAGCAGCGATGGTGACGGGGATGAGCAGGATCAGGATCGCCAGCACGCCGGCAGCGATGCGCGAGGCGAAGATCTGCGGCCGGGTGGCAGGCAGCACCGTCAAGAAGGCTGAGATATTCCGCGTGCGGTCGGTGTACATCTGGGCCACCCCAAGGGCACACAGACCGGTGACCACCACGAGGGTAGTCGGGATCAGCCCGCCCACGGTGACGATCTCGCGATCGCTTGGATCGAGACCCAAGGCGATCGAGACCAGGGCGCCCGAGACCAGTGCGGCTACGACAAAGGCGCCGACGAAATAGGCGATGTGGTCGAGGATCTCGCGTTTCAAAAGCGTCACATACGTTCGCATGTCAAACCTCACTTGTCTCGAAGACCGGCGCGGTCGATGGTCTCGTGCACTCGATGAAGATGTCTTCCAGGGTCATAGCGATCTCGGTACAGCTTTCGGGCCCGAAGGTGTCGAGGATGGCCTGCTTCTGGGGGTTCCAGTTGGCGACGGTGAGCGTCATCTCCCGCCCGAAATTGCGCTGGTTGATGATCTCGGTGAGATACAGGGTCTCGGGGGCCTCGGCGGGAAAGCGCACGTGGAGCTTGCGGACGCGGCGTTTGAGCTCGTCGAGCTCGCAGTCGACGACGAGCTTGCCGCCGGCCAGGATGCCGATGCGATCGGCGATGCGTTCGACATCACCCAGGATGTGGGAGCTGAAGAGGATCGTGCGGTTCTCCTTCTGGATCAGGTCGATGGCCATCTCGATGAACTGCCGGCGGGCAACGGTGTCGAGGCCCAGCGTGGGGTCGTCGAGGATCAGCAGTTCGGGATCGACCGCCATCGCCAGCGCAAGGTTGAGTTGGGCCCTCATGCCGGCCGACAGCTCCTTGATCTTGCGATCCATCGGAAGCTTGAACGTCTCCATGAGATGGTCGAAGAAGCCTTCGTTCCAGTGGAAGGACAAATCGCGACAGAGGGCGATCAGGCGACGGACCCTGTAGTTCTGGATCAGGTTGTGCCCCTCGGCGACGTATCCGATGCGGGCATGCGTCCGCGCGGGCAGGTTCATCGAATCGGCGCCGAGCAGGAGGGTCCGTCCCCGGGTGGGCGGTTCGAGTCCCAGCAGGGTGCGGATCAGGGTGGTCTTGCCACAGCCGTTACGGCCGAGCAGGCCGTAGATGCAGCCGCGAGGGACCTCCAGATCGATGCCGTCCAGCACACAACGGCCCTCATAGAATTTGACCAGATTCTCAACGATAATCGGATGCTCATCCATACCAAACCTCTCGTTCATCATTCCAGGACGCCGGGTACACGCGCTTTCTGTAGAGCGGTCCTCGCGCGGTCTCCATCTACGTCGTATCCGTGCCAGGCGTCGATCAACTTGCCGTCGGCGCCGACAACGTAATTGACGGGTGAGTCACTGGGTTTCAGGCCATACTCTTCGGCAAAGAACGCTGCTGTTGCTTCGGACGGATCCAGAGCACAGGGAAACGCGATCGAGTCCTCCCGAAGGAATGCCTGGGCGATGCGCCGGTCGTCAGCGACGTTGACACCGACGATGGCCAGCCCCCTGCCGACAGCCTTCTGATGCACCGACTGGAGGTATCGCATCTGCCGGCGGCACTCGGGGGAACCCACCTGCCATAGGCAGAGCCAGACGACGCTGCTGCGCAAGTCAGAAAGGCGAATCGTATCTCCCGAGGCGGACGGTAGCTCGAAATCCGGCACTTCGGTCCCGGGAGCAGGCAGAAACTCGTCCAGTTCCGGCGGCGTCCATCGGCGGAACCCCTCCGGCGGAGTCCACGCGAACGTCTCGTCGGCAATTCGCTCGTCGATTTCCACGCGGTACCATTCTTCGACGATGAGGTGATTGTCCGCCAGGCGGACGATTTCCTTGATCCGCCTGGGCAGGTGATCCTCGCGGGACAGCCAATAGTGCCGCGTTCGTTGCGCGTGGAAATAGCTGACCTCGATCACGTCACACTCCTGACCTCGAACTGTGTTTGCCCCTCGATAGCGAATCCCGTCGATGCAGGGCTCGAATTCGTCCGCACCGCCGAAAAACACGTTCGGAGACCAGACCAGATTGCTCCAGGCGAGCCCGAGCCGAGTGATTTCGCCCACAATGTCGGGGCCGTCCGGAGGACCGACCGTGTCTAGATAGACGTTAGACCGGGTCTGATCGTAACGTTCAAAATCATCGACTTTCAGAAATGGACGGTCTCCCGACCAGAAGATCCGCAGGCGTTCGCCGTCGGCGAGCAGGGTCGTGACCCTGGTGCTCATTCCGTTGGTCAAGTCGATGCGAAGGAGGTTCGGCTTCTTGAGCTGGACGGTACAGGACGAGGGCTCGCTGTCCGGACCGGTGCACATACATCGATAGGTCAGGGTCCGCGCCTGGCCTGCCGCTTCCTTCATGGTTTCGTACAAGGCCTGGGCCCGGGGCTCGTTGTCCACGATCATCGTCGGGCGCCATCGCGCGGGCGAAGCGGCGAGGACCAGAAGCGCCCAGCCCTCCCCAACCACGGCGGCAGTGGCGACGGCGATCCAGATGTTCTTCTCGTTCTTCATTCGTAGCCCAACGTCAGAATTTCACGATTCTCAGTCCCGCACGCGTGAGAACTGCCGCCAGTAGAGCAGCAGTATACCGACGGCTCCGTAGATGCACGTCAGCATCAGGCTGTGCACGACGCAGGCGAGACTCTTGGACAAACTGAACCGGCCGACCGTGAGGGCATAGGCATCGTATTCTCCACCCGCGAATTTGCGCAGCAGCTCGAAGGGAGGCCATGCATACCGCACGAAAGCGGTCAACCAGCCTGCCCCGACTTC
>CAZTGH010000032.1:4305-20030 GCA_964612985.1 uncultured Pirellulales bacterium | reverse complement strand
AACCGGAATAGGTAGAGCTTCCCCGTCCAGAAGGGCTTGGTCACCAGCACGCAAATGCGTCCCGAGGCGATGTCGTCGCCGAAGATTCCGGCGCTGAGGGTCAGGGCCAGGAACAGACCGCTGCCGATGAGAATGAACTTCCCCATCTGTTCCGAATCCGGAACGAAGGCCCACCAGAATGCCCCGTACATGACCAGCCAGACCAGATGCGCCATCCAGATGTAGGTCCGTCGGAAGAGCGTTTCTCGGATCAGTTCGTAGGCTCTCATCGGTCGCTCCCTTCATCACAGAGGCGGACGAAGACCTCTTCGATATTCTCCCGCTGCAACAGCACGCTCGTGATTCGCGCCCGGGCGACCACGAGGTCGCGGACGAGATCGGGCACCTCGTCGGGGTCGGCGATCGCAACCATCAGCTCGGTGTCGGAGGCGCTGAGCACCTTCGAGGGGGGCAGGGCCGCTTCCGCGACGGCCTGGCCATGGGCGACCACCTCGACGCGGAGCCGGCCCGCCTGGCTGGCGGTGAGCTCGTCGCCGAAGCGGACGATGCGACCCCGGTGCATGAAGATGTAGTCCGACGTGAGCTTCTCCAGCTCGCCCAGGCGGTGGGAGCTGATCACGACGGAGGTTCCGCTGCCGCGTAAGTGCTGAAGCAAATCGCGCAGCTCGATGATGCCGATCGGATCGAGTCCATTGCTGGGCTCATCGAGCAGCAATAGTAGCGGATCGGACATCATCGCGATGGCCAGGGCGAGTCGTTGTTTCATGCCTTGTGAGAAATCGGACGCGGACCGGTCGGCAAACTCCTGCATGCCGAGCCGCTCGATCGACGTGTCCACCTGCTTCGTAATCTGGCGGGCGGAGAAACCCAGCAAGGCGGCATGGTAGCGCAGTACCGCGCGGGCAGTGTAGAGGCCTGGAAAGACGGGGTGCTCGGGCATGAAACCCAGGTGGCGTCGCGCCGCGACCGAGCGGGCGGGACACCCACAGATCGTGACGTGCCCCTGGGTGGGCAGGATCAGGCCAGCGATCAGGTTCAGCAGCGTGGACTTGCCGGCGCCGTTGGGGCCGATCAAACCGACGATCTGGCCCCGGCGGACGGACAACGATACGTCCCGCAGGGCGCACACCGCCTTTTCCTCGCTGGCCAACCATCGGCGGAAGACCTTGGTGAGGCCTTCGCACTCGACGACGGTCGACTGCACCTTGGCTTCGCACGCGGTTTCGCGTTCTGTCTCTACGAGCACGCCGCACCTTCCTTTCCGGGTTCGGTCAGATATCCTCGGTGGTGCTGCCTTCGGCATCGCTGAAGCGCCACAGCAGGTCGTAGTCGGGGATCTTGCGACGCGGATCGTCCGATCTCTTGCGTTCGCGTGGAATGCCGCCATTATCCTGGAGGTCTTCGCCGACACTGTAGACCAGGAAGCCTCCCGGCTCGGCGCGATAATGCAGCGGCTGCTCCACGAAGGGATCGACAAGCCCTTCCAGCTTCAGCTCGTCGAGCGTCTGGGGGAATGCGCCGTGTTCCCTACGGTATTCGAGCAACCCGAGTCCGGCCCGGGTCATGTGCAGTCGGGCGACCATCTCGCAATGGAACTGGCGGAAATAGTCGTGCATTTGACAGACCCAGTGCGCCAGGAAGTGCCTGCCCAGCGCCTCGTTGAACTCCTTTCGCACGCCCACGTCTCTGGGGACATAGGGACTCTCGAACATCTCTACCGCCTTGTGCATACCACGCAGATAGGCGGCGTGAGAGGCCAACAACGAAGGGCGGAACGTCGCGAAACGGAACATCAGGCGAAAGAAGGCGTCGAGCTCGCGGTCGCCGCCATCCTTGACGTCATCATCCTGCATCACCTCGTACAACTCGTCATTCGACAGGCGGAAGAACCACTCACCGCGCACCAGTCGTTCCGCGTCGATCGCGCGCACCAAAGGCTCCACGGTATCGAGTCCCTGGAGTCTCTCCTGCACGAGCCGATAGCGCTGGGCATCCAGCGGGACCGTCGCGGAGAGATTCTGCATCGTATAGCAGCAATCTCGGATCAGAGCGAGGCGCGGAAACTGACTGTCCATGACCGGATCCGAAGCCAGATGATCGGCGGCCTTGAACTGGGCTCGGACGAGGTCCCAGGCAGAGGCTCCGTCTCCCGCCTTGGCCCGGGCGATGGCGGCGATGCGACGCAGATCGTGCAGCTCGAAGGGGGTCTTCAGCTCGCCCGCCGTGTAGTCGCGGTCGAATCGACATTCCGGCCTCTGCAGGGCCTCTTCGAACAACGAAAGTGACAGGGCAACCTCGTCGCGTGCGAGGAGCGTTTCGAACTCGACGCGCCCATTGGGGTCCAGGTCATCGGAGAGGGAGCGATAGGCCAGTCGGCCCGTGTATTCAAGCAGATCCTTCTTTGGAGCGGGCAGTTCCTTGAGCGTCGTGACCGCCTGTTCGTATAACATGGCAGCATTGCGCGACGCGGGGATGGGTTCAGGGATCACTTTGGCGGCGGTCATAGGTCGGCCCGTCGCCTCCAGGTCCGCATACGCCCGGCGGAGCTTGATCGTGGATCGCAGCAACAGGACCGCGTACGCTGCCACCAGGAGTCCGATCACAATCCCGAGACCGATCAGCACTCGTTTCGATCGTCTATGCATGGCTGTCCCTCAGGTCTTCAAGTCCCTTTATGCGGTTTGTGACGCCCCGTCCGGCAGGCGGACCTTCTCCAGGGCCTCATTGAACCAGCCGACGAGCGTCGGCCTGCCAATCTGCATGTGGAAGGCGTCGACGACGACGCGTTCGAGTTGATCGCAGATGATCCGTTTGCGTACGGTCTTGCTCAGGTGACTGTCCAGGCTGGCGACAAACGCCCCGGCGCCGGAGCGAGTGACGATGACCCCCTCCTGTTCGAGCTGGCGAAAGGCCTTGGCGATCGTGTTCGGGTTGATCGCCAGTTGCTGGGCGAGCTGGCGGACGGTCGGCAGCCGTTCGTCGCGGACGAGGCGGCCCAAGGCGATCTCCCGTTTGATCTGGTCGATGATCTGCAAATAGACGGGCCGGTCGGATGCGTTGTCGATGCGAAACTGCATGGGCCACCTCGGTATTTGTACTATTTCAACTATTACAACTATAGCGATCCGCGCCCGGGTGTTCAACAGAAAATCCAGAAAATTTCCGGCTCATCCGGTCCGGGCACCCTTCCGATGCGCCGCGTGTGGAGGGCGAGGCATGCCTCGCCCCTGCAAGACGAGCGTGGCGGGTTCGGAATCTGTTAAGGCTTGCGGGCGCGGAGAAGGGAGTTCATGCCGGGGTCGTGCCAGATGAGTTCGATGTCGGTGAAGCCGGCAGCGGTGAGATCCTGGCGGTACTCTTCGAGCGTGTAGGAATTGCCCGCTTCGGTGCCGACGAGCATGTTGACGGCAAACAATGCCCCGGCCGGCGGCTGGGTGCGGGATTCGTCGAGGACGACGTCGCGGATCACCACCGTTCCTCCCGGCGCCAGGGCCGTGTGGATTTTGGCGTAGAGGGCCCGATTCTCGTCGGGGGAGTTCTGGTGAGCGATGGCGCTGAGCCAGGCGAGGTCGGCTCCACCAGGGAGGGGATCGGTGTGGTAGTCGCCGGCGACCAGGGTGACGCGATCGAGCAGGTGGGCCGAGGTCAGGCGCTCCTGGGCCAGGGGAATCACCGGGGGCAGGTCGAACAGGACCGCGGTCGCGTCGGGGGCCATTCGCAGAAAGGCGACCGTCCAGGTGCCCGAGGCGCCGCCGATATCCAGCAGCCGACCGAATTTCAGCGAGCCGAGTCGCCCGACCACCGTCGGCGCAACGGCGGCGCTGAAATCATCCATGGCGCCGATGAAGGCCTCGAGGTCGGCGGTCTCGCCCCGGATACTGGGGGTCCGCTCGGCGGGACCACCGTCGCGGACGACCCGAGCCAGTAGCGCCCAGCGACGCAGGCAGTTGGCCTGGTGGCGCACGCCGGCAAGGACGTTGGTTGGTGCATCGGCGCTGAGCAAACTCGCCACGTCGGGCCCGACGCAGTAGATGTCCCCCTGTTTATCCAGCAGGCCCAGTGCCACGAGCGCATCGAGCAGGATGGTCGCGGCGCGGGGATCGGCACTCAGGGCCGATGCGGTCCGCGAGGCGGTCATCGGCCGGCGATCCAGGATGGTGAAGACATCGAGATCGGCGGCAGCCGAGATCACACAGGCGGGCTGAAACGCCCGTACGGTCTCCATCAGTCGCTCCACCGTCCACATCTGGGCCATTGCCAATCTCCTTGCGAGCATGGGCCATTGCTTTTTGGGGCCACGGAAAAAAACCGCGCGAGGCCCCTGCGCCACTGTACCTACGCAATCGTACCCGAGTCGGTCGCCAGAAGGCACGAATTTCCGCCGGCAGGCGGCGTAGTTTTTCCGCGCGGGGGGCTTGACGAGAGCGACCGGTTGGGATTAACTATAACTTCAGCACGCTTGAGTCGGGGGTGTGAACGCCACGTGCCCCTTGGACGCGTTCGACAGAACCGGCCCCGACCCGGCAGATAAGCGAATTGACAGTTGAAAAGGAGACTTTCCGATGACAAGGACCGTTATCATTGCCACCACCCTGCTCCTGCTGCTTGCTGCGGTGGGATGTACCCCCTCCGATCGGGGGTTGGGCCACCGATTGCCGCAGCGCGGCATCTACGCCGCACCAGCGCCGGCCGGTACGGGGGACGAGGTGGTCGGTTCGACGGACGAGATCGATCTGGTAGAGCAGGTGGCCACGCACCGGCGGTCCTATCGCCGCAGTCTCGAACTGCTCGTTCAGCATTACACGGTCGTCGGGGACAATCGCAAGCTGGGTTGGGCCAAGGAAGAACTGCGGGCCCTGGACCGGATGCCGCAGTATCGCTATATCATTGACGCCGAGGTGATGCCGGCGACGCTCAGCGCCAGCACCCGCATTCCGGCGGCCGACGAACTGTACCTGGACGCGGTCGAGACGCAGCGGCAGGCCGAGCCGATCGGGATTCTCAAAGACGAGGAGCTGCTGCGGGTCGCCCTGGAGAAATACAACCGGCTGATCCGGCAATATCCCACCTCGGATAAGATCGACGATGCCGCATACCGGGCCGCCGACATCTACGAGTATTTCAAAGACTACGAGATTGCCCTGCTGTACTACCAGCGCGCCTACCAGTGGGACCAGGACACGCCGTATCCCGCTCGGTTCCACGCCGCTCAGATCCTCGACAAGAAGCTGCACCGCCGAAGCGAGGCTTTGGAGGTCTATCAGCAGGCCGTCCTGCGTGAAGGCGACGAATACGACGAGTGGAAGATGTACGCGGAACGTCGCATCAAAGAGCTTACCACCAGCGAGGATTGACCTCGTCGGGCAGGTTGATCACAGAAAGCTTCCCGGGGTCTGACCGTTCAGGTCAGACCCCCTTTTCATTGGGACCCTTTGAATCGTGCAGGATGAGGCGTGAGACCATTGGAACGCAAAGTGGCGGATTTCGTTCAGAGTCGCGGGCTGTTCGCGCGGGGCGGTCGGATCCTGCTGGCTGTCTCCGGCGGAGCCGATTCCATCGCCCTGCTGCACGTGATGTTTCGGCTCAGGCGTAAAGGCATCGTGGCCGACGATCTGCTCTGCGCCCATCTACACCATGGGCTGCGAGGGGGCGCCAGCGATGGCGATGAAGCCTTCGTCGTCGAACAGGCAAAAGAACTGGGACTGCCCATCGTGGCCCGCTCCCTGGATGTGCAAAGGCATGCCTGCGAGAATCGCCTTTCGACCGAGACCGCGGCGCGGCAACTGCGTCTGGCGAGCCTGGTGGAGATCGCCCGCCAGGAGGGCTGCTCGTCGGTCGCGCTGGGACATCAGATGAACGACAACGCGGAGACCGTGCTCCAGCGACTGGAACGCGGGACGGGCATTCGAGGGCTGGGCGGCATCCGCCCATCCCGTCTGGCAGGCGAGGGTCTGGCGTTCGTGCGTCCACTGCTCTGTTGTTCCCGGCAGGAGATCGTCCAGTATTTGAGAGGCCGCAACCTGTCCTGGCGCGAGGACCACACCAACGCCGACTGCACCTACACCCGCAACAGAATTCGCCACCGATTGCTGCCACTGCTCCAGGAGGCGTCGGAGGGCTCGCTGATGGAGGAATTGGCCGGCTTGTCGGGTTCGGCAGCGAGATTGCACGACAAGATCGCGTGGGAGGCTTCGACCGCGATCGAGCGCCACGCAAGACTCAGCGGCAGCCGAGCCACCATCCATGCCAAGGCTCTCGCAGCTTTGCCTGAGGCCGTCGCCGTCGAAGTGCTCCGGCAACTGTTGACGCGGATGGGGCTTGGTGAACGCGATCTGACCCGACGACACTACAGAGGCGTGGTCGAGCTCGCCCGAAGGGATCAGGCGAAGACGCGAATGAGCCTTCCCGGCGATTTCTGTGCGCTGCGAGAGCACGACGCCATCGTCTTGCGAAAGCCGATTCCACATGGCCAAGAGCGGCTCGATCCCCTCGAAGTCCGTGTTCCGGGAACCACAGACTTCGGACCCTACCGTATCGAGGCACAGATTCTCGACAGGACCCGAATCGAGAAGAGAGCAATCGCGGACAAAGACCCTTTCCGGGAGTACCTCGACTTCGACCGGGTTCATCTCCCGCTGGTGGCGCGAACACGCCGTCCGGGCGACCACTTCGTCCCGCTGGGCCAACGAAGCGAGAAGAAGCTGGGCAAATTCCTCACCGCCGCCAAGGTGCCGGACGACCGGCGCCGGAGGACCTTCCTCATCGAGGACACCGAAATCATCCTCTGGCTGTGCCCCATCCGTATCAGCGACCGCGCCAAAGTGACCGAGCAGACGTCGATCGTCCTTGATCTGACAGTCACGGAGTTGTAGTCTGTATCGGTAGCTGAGCGCCGCAAAAGGAGGGATGCCATGATCGAACGTCGGGGGCGACTTTTTTGGCTCATCCGGTTTTTGCGTACTTCCTGAGTCAGGCACGCCCGAGACGGGCAAGAAGCACGGAATGGTTACGATGGAAGAATCGATCAATTCGCTGCCGGCCCAGAAGATCATTACCGAGGGGGTTGCCGAAAGCGTGCTGGCCAACTATACGTGACATGGGAATCAACACATCGGATCATCGCAACTATCTGGCAGAAACGAACATCGCGCGGAACCAGGGGGTGAGAGGGCGGTTCGCGTTGGCGTTCGAGAAGCGGGCGGCCGAGGAACTGCTCGCCACAGGCGATCCACGGGCGCGGGGCGCGGGCGACGTTTTCGATCGCTATCCGTACTATGGCGACCGCCAACCCAAGCGGTGAAGGCTGTCAGAAATCGCAGAGGCCCGAGATACAACCGCCGGAATAGTCCCTCTCGACCGAGACGATGTCATTTTCCTCGGTGGGGCTCTGGCCCGTCGAGAGAACCTGCTGGCTCTTGGAGCCATAGCGATAGATCGTGATGCCCTTGCACTTGAGTCGATAGGCCGCGAGATAGATCTCCCGAATGTCATCGGGCGTGGCGTCAGCCGGAAGGTTGATCGTCTTCGAGACGGCGTTGTCCGTGTACTTCTGAAAGGCCGCCTGGATCTCCAGGTGCTGTCGCGGCGGGACGTCAAAGGCGGTGACGAAGAGTTTCTTCACGTCGGCCGGGATGCCTTTGATATTCTTCAGCGACCCGCCGGCCGCCACTTCGGCGAGCATGTCCCGGCTGTAGAAGCCGCGATCACGGGCGACCTTCTCAAACCAGGGGTTGGTTTCAAAGAGCTTGGTTCCGCTGAGCACGTTGCGAACGAAGCTGACGGCAAACAGCGGCTCGATGCCGCTGGAACAGCCTGCGATGATGCTGATGGTTCCGGTCGGCGCGATCGTGTTGACGGTGGCGTTGCGCAGCTGGCGTCCCGCGGGCGCGTGCACCGACTTCTGGAAAGCGGGGAATGGCCCCCGGGCCTGGGCCAACTGCCCGGAGGCATGGAGCGACTCGGTGTGGATGAAGCGCATGAGCTTGCGCGCGAACGTTACCGCCTGGGGCGAATCGTAGGCGATGCCGATGCGCGTCAGCAGGTCGGCGAAGCCCATCACGCCCAGGCCGACCTTGCGGTTGGTGCGGGTCACTTCCGCAATCGAATCGAGCGGATAGCGGTTGGCGTCGATCACATCGTCGAGAAAGCGGACGCCCCAGTGCACCCGGTCGCGAAGCTTGTCCCAATCGACGCGCACTCGGGCGGCCTTGGCACCGGCCTCTTCGGCAGTCATGCGGGCGAGATTGATCGAGCCCAGGATACAACTCTCGAAGGGCAGCAGCGGGACCTCACCGCAGGGGTTCGTCGCTTCAATGGCACCCTGCTCGGGAGTCGGATGACGTCGATTGATGTGATCGAGGAAGATCAGCCCCGGATCGCCGGTCCGCCAGGCGGCGTTGACGATGCGATCGAAGAGCACAGCCGCCTTGAGCTGTCCGGCGCGTCGGCCCGTTCGCGGGTTCACGAGGGCAAAGGTCCGATCACCTGTCACGGCCCGCATGAACCGATCGGTGGCGCCGACCGAAAGGTTGAAGTTGGCCAGGGCGCCGGTGCGGAGCTTGGCTTCGACGAACTCGGCGATATCGGGATGGTCGCAGCGCAGGACACCCATGTTGGCGCCCCGACGCTTGCCGCCCTGGACGATGACTTCAGTGGCCTTGTCGAAGATGTGCAGAAAGGAGATGGGGCCGGAAGCATGCCCCTGCGTGGAGGCAACAAGATCACCGCGCGGGCGAAGCCTGGAGAAGGCGAAGCCGGTGCCGCCGCCGGTCTGATGGATGCGGGCCATCTCGCCCAGCGCCGTGAAGATGCCGTCGATCGAGTCGTCGATCGGGATCACGAAGCATGCGGAAAGCTGGCCCAGGTCGGTCCCGGCGTTCATCAGGGTTGGCGAATTGGGCAGGAACTCCAATTCCCGCATCATCTCGTAGAATCGCTCTTGCGCCTCTTCGCAGTCGGAGGACGCCCCGTAGTTCGCTTCGGCCGACGACACGTGACGCGCGACCCGGTGGAGCAGTTCGTCAGGCGTTTCGACGATGCGTCGCGTCTCGTCACGAAGCAGGTACCTTCTCTTGAGCACCTCGACCGCATTGAGCGACAGCTTCAAATCGTCCTTCGAGCCCAGCATGGCTTTGGCCAGGCGGATCTGCGAACGGTCCTCTCGATACAGGATGTACGCCTTGGCGATGCGGCTGTGACCTTCGCTCATGAGGACCGTCTCGACCACGTCCTGGATGTTCTCGATCGTGGGCACGTCGCCTCCATAGCGTCGCGACAGATGCTCGACGACGATCGGCGCTACCGCCTCGGCCAACTCAAGGGCGCGCCCATGGTCGCGCAACACCTCCTGCGCCGCGCCTTCGATGGCATGACGAATCTTCGTCGCGTCGAAGGGTACCGTTCGACCGTCCCGTTTCCTTACCGCTCTTGGTCTTTGCGTCTGAACCATGATGTCCATGCTCCCATGCCCGGCGGGCCCAATCCCTGCTGCACCGTCCCGGCTGGCCCTTCTATCCTACCACGTACCTACGTGCGAAACGGCAAAATGGCTAAGGGTTTTTCCTGCTTTTGACGCGGTGGCTCCTTCCCCATGGCGGATTTCTATCAAGATTATTGACGTAATGTACGATCTAAGATTATAAGCGTTTGCGTTGGCTTTCCCACCCAACGGGCGGAAGGCGTATGATTGCGACAACAGCGTCCCATAAACTTGCGATAAAGGAGAGTCAGAGTGAATCGAGGGAAACCATTTGGGCTCGCAGTCATTCTATTGCCCTTCTGCCTGATCGCCGGATGTTTTTCGTCGAATCCTGAGGACATCCGCGCCTTTGTCAAGCCGTACGAGGTGGATGTGACTGCGGAGAACTACGTTCTGCAACCGCCCGACGAAATCGAGATCCATGCCGCCGATATCGTTCAAGTGGACATGCAGCGACAGCGGATCCGACCGGACGGCAAGGTCAGCTTCGAGGCGATCGGGGAGGTGGAGGTCGCCGGCAAGACGCCGAAGGAGGTGTCCGCTCTGCTCGAGGAGAAACTCGCGGATCTATATGCCCTGCCGGGAGATAACGCCATCGATGTGCGTGTGGCGGTCTACGCGAGCAAAGTCTTTTACGTGGTCGGACAGGTGGGACGGCCCGGCCCGCGGAATTACACCGGGCGCGACAGCCTGCTGACGGCGCTGGTCGATGCACAGCCGAATCAGATGGCTTGGGAAAAGCGCATCCAAGTGGTTCGGCCCTCCGCCACCGAGGACGAGCGCCCGATGATCTTCGAGGTCAACTACAAGAGAATGGTCGAGCACGGGGACACGACGAAGGACGTTCTCCTGGAAGAAGGCGACATCGTGTATGTGCCGCCGACCATTCTGGCGTCGTTTGGGCTGCTCCTGGAGGAGTTCATCAGTCCGGTCGCCCGCGCATTCTACGGCGCGTACCTTGTCCAGAATCCGCCAGGCGGTGGCGGGGACGGCTACAGCCCATACGGCGGGGCCTATCGGTAGGGACCAGCCGAACTCATGGACACTCCAAACCTGAGCACACGACGGCTGCTGAAGCTGATCCACTTGGCGAGCATGATCTGGTTCATGCTATGCGTGGGGTACATCGTTGTGCGCGCCCTGCATCAGGCGGGGTTCAACTGGTGGCTCATTTTCTCGCTGTCGGGTCATTCGGTCCTGGTGATTTTTCTGCTGGTCAGCCTCTATCTGTTCGCGCTGTTCCGCGGCGCCGGAGGGATGCAGCATATCGCGTTGGAGCACCCGCTGACGAGCACACATTACTATATGGGTCTCTATGTCGCAGCTCCTCTGCTCGGGGGCCTGGCCGGCATCTTGGGGATGCTGGGTGTCAACGACCTCGGCCGCTTCCTGATCGGCGTGGCCCTGGGAACGATGGGGACCACCTTTGTGGTCTGGGTGGTCATCGATCCGATGGCGGGATTGATCGAGATGCTGCTGCCGACCAGCCGCAAACACCGGGCCGAACGGCTGGCCCGGGTCGAGGCCGAACGCCGGGCCCGGCACGAGCGACGTGAGCGGGTCCTGGCTGAGGCATTCGCCCGCGAGGCCCAGGAGCGTCAGCGCTGGCAACGGCGGCTCCAGGCCGATGCCGAGCGTCTGGCGACCCTGCTGACCGACGAAGCTCCCGACTTCTACAAGGCGGAGCAGGAGGCACTTGATATCGGCGCCAAGGCCTGGCAACTGGGCGGTCTGATGTGCATGCGGCAATTGCGCGATATGGCGATGGACATCTGCAAGAGCCGAAGCGATCCGGCAAGAGCGGTCGACTACGTGTCCTACTGGTGGGACGGCATCGGAGATTGGCGCAGACCTTCGCTGGGCTGATCGCAGTCGTGAAGGGGCGCCGACAGTCCTTACCCCAGACCCTCTCGCGTCTCCGTACGGCCGTATCCACCTCTGGGCCTGTCGGGCCGGCTCGAAGATCAATCGCTACCACATAGACGAAAACGGCGACGCTTCAGTGCCATCAAGGCGCCCAACCCCAGCAGACCGACGGTCGCCGGCTCGGGAATGACCCCGGTGCTGTACGTAACCTGGAGGACCGAATCTCCGAGCGCGAGACGGTGTCCACTCGGATCGGAGTCGATGTCGATCGAGACATAGACGTTGCCGTCTTCCCAGAGATCATCGAGTACGCTGGTGGGCAGATCGAACGTGGTCGCGCCCCACTGTCGTCCCGAGGTGCCGTCGAGGGAACCCAACTGGACCCCGTTGGCGTAGATAAGATCCACCTGACCGTCCCAGGCGTCGACATCCCATGCGGAAATCGTAAGCGTAGCTGCGAGGATCCCCGTGGCGTTGGATGGGATGGTCACCAGATCGTGCGTCCACCCCCAATCCTCGTTAGAGCCTCGGTACCAGGGCCAGTGGTCAAGGATCACGTCGGGCGGCGCGAAGTATCCGCCGTCCTCATAGTCCATCGTATAGTTGAGCGTGACTGTATCGGCATTCGCTACGCCGCAGAACAGCGCCGCACACAGGATCGCCACGGAAACCGTTGCTGACCTCATACTCCTTCCTCCAGATTCCTGCTCTCTCTCTTCCACCTGTGCACAGGAGGCGGCGCGCCATCGGAAACACCCCGTCTTCATCCGTGAATGGCTGCCGTCCTGCACTGTGGACCCTCCCACCGTCGGTGGGCGGTCCAGACTGCCGAGAATCCGAGAGGGGAACTTCGTCTTACCCGGCGCAGGGCGTTTCACGACGCCTGCCGGTGCTGCGCGGGTCCCCCACCAGCTCTCCACGCTTCCTTGGGTCTCCGATGGCGGCTCGACCGCCGGCGGCGCTCGTGCCCATCAGAGAAGAAGGCCCCGGAGGAAACCTCGGTTCCTTCCGGGGCCTTTCATATCCATCGATTCCCGTCCTGTGGTGTCCCGCGAGAAGCGGTTTCCGCTTCACCCGGGCACATTCCGGGACAATGACGCTATCGAAATTACAGGGTCTTCCGCTTGCGGAGCCAGCCAACCAGGCCCGCACCGAGCGAGCTGAGCACGACGGCGCCAGGGGCCGGGATCGCAGCCGGCGGATCCACGGGCGGTTCTTCCGGAATGATCACGGGCTCGGCCGTGAAGGCCTCGACTCCCGCATAGGCCGTCAAGACAACCTTCAACCGATTAACACCATCAGGCGCGGTGCCAGAAGGTGTATCCAGGCTGACCGTCACCGGCGTAATCGGATCGGTCAGCGTCGCGCCATCGGCTACCACGATCGGCGAGTCCAGTTGTACGATGCTCGAACCAGCGGGCGTGCCGCTGACGCCAAACATCTCAAGTTTCACCCAGTAGTCGAGGGAGGCCCAGTCGCCGGTGTTCTCGGTGTACAGGTCCGGCGTGAAGGTGAAGGTAGCCGAAGCATTGGCCCCGGGATTGGGGGCGTAGTCAAACTCCCACACTTTCGAATAGCCACCGCTGTCCGAGGTCGTTGCGTCCGAATCACCTGTTGGGTCTGTGGCATCAAGGCTCGGCCACGACCCGGTAATGGTCGTCGACTTGTGGACCAAGTTCTGGGCACCCGTAAAGGACATACTATCCTGAGTGACCGAAACCTTGGAGTACGCGGCGAGGCCGGCCGGCGCCGTCAGCGCGACGGTCAGCATCGTCACCGCACAGAATGATACTACTTTTCGAACATTCATACCCTTGTCTCCTCCTTACTCTCTCTTGTACGACCGTCACACCATGTCGACGGTCCTTGCGTCACGCCTGAATTTACCCACTCCATTGCCAGCTACTCCTTCGTCGCAAGCGAACGCAGATCCCTCCGCTCGCGGTGCTGCCGTTCTCCATCGTAAGCGAAGAACGCTACAAGCGAGTCCCTCATCCGAAGGCCTTGCGCGCAGCGGCCCTCCACATGGACGAGTCCGCTGTACCGTTCCATCGGAGAACGCGCGGAGGTCCGTGGGAGAACTCCGCAATTCTCGGCCGCATCAAACTGCTAACGCCCCGATTGGCTCTTCCTGTCCAACACCGGATCGATCCGTTCGATCTCGGCGGCAGTACGCCAGCGGCCGGCGCGACGCTTCGATCGCACCTGGCGTCCCTGCTTCGGGTTTTGCCAAGGAAACCAAAAACACAGGTCGGAATTTGCGTATTCAATTGCGGTGTGTCGGCCGCGAACGGCCAGGCAGGCAGATCGAGACGCCGGAACGGCGCATCCGGAAACGCTGGATGGGCGGAGACCACTTCGTCACCGGCTCGCCGGCAAGACGAACGCATTCTCGCCGCTCCTCTCTGTGATCTGACCAACACCACTGCTCCTCTCAAACGGAATGCCCCGCCGGCCTTACGGACCGGCCCTCAAGGCCCTTCATGAACCGCCAGAGGAAGTACCTCTCTCTCGATGTCTATCCCTGACGCGACGAACACTGCGGTATATACCCCCTCCAATGAGGTATAACACTCTGGTATTGTACCGAGTCTACCCCGACCCTGTCAACGTAATTCAACAAAAAAATATGTTTCAGGTTTCCCCATACCTCCTAAATACGCTCATCTCTCAGACTGGACTGGCATAAGACTTTCGCAATTTATGACCCGGCAGGTATGGGAAAGGCCTCCGAGGTGCAGATGCAGGCATCCGATTCGACCAGGAACTCGTGCTGGCACAACGACGCCCCTTGACGATCTACCCCTTTAGGGGTAGTACACCCACAAAAAAAGCCGCCCCCGACGTTCGATCATGGTCGGGGACGACCCGAGTGCGGACAGAGATGCCCGCCATGCATCACCCCTGCGGGCGGGACATGCGATTCGGCCTGTTCGACGGATCGAACGGGGACGGCTGACCGCCAAGCCGTTCAACACCGCTGACATCGTCTATGAATCGCAGCAACATCGCGATCTTGCTGCTGACTTTCACCTTGCGATAGATGTTCCGGACGTGGGTCTTGACCGTCTCCGGTCGAATCTTCAGGTCCTGCGCGATGCGGTGATTGCGGAACCCCCGGCACACCCGTTCGGCAATCTCCAGCTCTCGCGGCGTCAGCTCATACCGCCGGCACACGTAGGACCATTGCCGGCGGTCCAGCAGCATCGGGAGAACGTCCGGAGCCGTACGCTCAGACCGGCGTTGGCCGTGGTCCGTTTCGGGGCAAGAGGACATTATCCCAACCCTTTCTGTAGTTGATCGAGAAGACGCTGGGCATCGGTCCGGTCGCGTTCCGACAACAGGCTCTTCTGCTGTCCAGGGTCGGTCGACTGCTCGCTGCGGCGATGCAGAGCCAGTGCACGTTCGACGTGCTCGACCGCCTCGGCCCTGCGACCCATCCGGGCGTAGACTCTCGCCAGATGATAATGTGTAACCGCCAGGGCGACCGCGTTGTCCGGATACAATTCGATGCTCCGATTCAGATCGCGAACGGCCTCATCCATATTTCCCAGATGGTAGTGGATGACGCCGCGGGTTTCGATCAGATCGATATACTCCGGGCGTATCCCGAGACCCCGATTGGCAAGCTCCAAAGCGCGCCGGCACTGGCCCTGTTCCTCGCAGAGAAGCCACGCCAGGTTGTTGATCGCCACCACGTTGTTCGGGTCCAGTTCCAGCGTCTTCTGGTTCAACGAAATGGCTTCGTCCGTGCGCCCCGCCATGGTCGCTGCCTGAGCCAGCAAATAGTAGGAACTGGCCGATTCCGGTTGGCGCTCGACATCGGCCTGCAACAGTTCGGTCGCCATCACAAGCCCTTCCGGGGTAGCCCTGGCAATCAGTTCTTGCGCGACGGCGCCCGGCACGGTCACATCGTTGGGGTGCCGGGCCGTCCAGTCTGCCAGAAGCGATCGGAGTTCGGCCCAGTGCGTTCCGGCGGCCAAGTGACCGGCCCAAATCGTACGGAGTGACGCATTGTCGGGCTCGGCCTGGACGAGTTCGTTGAAGATCGCGGCGGCCTCATCGGACGCACCGGTCTGGTACAGGACCGATGCCAGAGCGATCTGGCCCTGCTTGCGGGCCGATCCCGTTTGGGTCGCAAGATACTGACGAAGAGTCCGCAGCGCCTCCTGCGGTCGTTCCGACTGCACATACGCATGGGCCAACTGGCTCAGGAGGCTGATGTCGTTCGGGTCCTGGTCGACGAGCCCCTTGAGCGTCGGGATGGCCAGGGCGGGCGATCGGCGAGACTCGGCCTGGGCCTTGAGCAGAAGAAGACGTCGGTTTTCCGGATTCTCGGCCAATCCACGAAGCACCGCATCCATCGCCCGGCTCAACTGAT
>CAZTGH010000032.1:3920-4295 GCA_964612985.1 uncultured Pirellulales bacterium | reverse complement strand
AACTCCAGCGTGACCAGCAACTCCCAAGCCCCCGCGAGTCTGGGGCGTTTCTCGGTGATTTCGCGCAGTACGGCCCGGGCCTGCTCCCAAGCCGGTGCCGTATGGCGTCGCAGGAGCACCTTGGCCTGATTCAGCTTGAGGATCAGGTCATCGGGGTGGACCCGCAGCGACCGCTCGACCAGAACACTGGCCCGATCAAACAAGGTCGGATCGCGAGAGTCCAAGAACAGATCCAGCGCCTTACGTAGCACCACCAGATTCTCCGGAGCCAATTCCAGCGCCCGGTCGATATCGGCGCGCCATTCGGGCCCGAGCTGCTCGTTGAGGATCGTCGAGAAGCTGGATCGCCAGCCATGCGGCACGTGCCGATCGACC
>CAZTGH010000032.1:0-3910 GCA_964612985.1 uncultured Pirellulales bacterium | reverse complement strand
CGGAAACCGCTTCGTTGAGACGTCCACTCTGGCGGAAGAAATCCGATCGCGTCACCCAGACCTCGGCCTTCTCCGGGTCCAAAGCAACCATCCGGTCGAAGTCCGCCCGCGCCTCGTCGTATCGGCGAAACACGGAATACGTCATCCCTCGCAACATGCGAGCGAATACGTTGTCCTCACGGGCCACCGTCTCGTCGCACCGCCGCAGAGCCGCGTCCATATCCCCGCGGGCGACGTCGAGTTCGATCTGGGCGACCAGAACGGAAACCGCCTGCGGGTCTCTGGCACGCGCGACATCGAGGGTTTTCTGGGCTTCCTCGTACTTCTCTTGTGCTGCCAGCGTCGAAACCAGTTTCAGCGTAGCTTGCAGATCATTGGGGTCCTGCCGCACCAGTTCCTGCAGGATCTCCGAAGCGGAAGCCAGCGCTTCCTGCCGCACGGCGGAATCGAAGGCTGTGTCGCTGCGCCGCAGGTACCCGGTCAGTTGGAGCCGCTTGAAATCGGGATCATAGAGGTCCCGAGACATGGCACGCTCCAGGACCTCCTGGGCTTCTTCGTCCTCCCCGGCGTTGTAGAGGGCTTGCACCGTTCGAGTGACGACCGCGATGTCTCTCGGCCATCGCTGGAGTGCTTCGCGGTACATGGCCAGAGCCACTTGAAGTTCACCGGCCTTTTCGTGGGCCGCGGCCAGAAGCAGACGACTGGAACGGTCTTCCGGGTTGACCAGCAGATTTTCCTGGAGGGAACGAACGATCTGACCGTACCGACTGCGAAACTCTTCCGAGAGGATCCAGATCCTTGCCTGCTCGACCCGCCACCGTGTGCCCCGCTCTCCTTCGATCGATTTGATCTGGTCGACCAGGTCTTGTGATGCAGCCGGGTCGCTGAGCACTCGATCCAGGAGCAGAAGGCGTCGCTTCGGTTCGATGTCGTTCGGGAACCGCTGACTGAAATCCGTGAGCCAAGCATAGAGCTGGTCCGTCTCGGCCCAGGAGGCATACAGATCCGCCAGGAGCATGCCGAGGGTGCGTTGTCCGGGTTCCTCCATTCTGGCAAAGGCTTCTTTGACAATCGTTTCACACTCCGAACGCTCGCCCCGTTGATTCAGCAGCAGGGCCAGCCGCCGCACGGGCTCCGTGCTCTGGGGGTGTTCCTGGACCGTCTCTCGCAGCAACGTAATCGCTCGGGACTCTTCTTTGTTGTCGAGGTGCAACTGCACCCGCAGGAGCACGGCGCCCAGCGTATCGGCCTGCTCGTCCGGAAGCCGATCGAGCAAGGCCGCCGCCTCGTCTCGCTTTCCCTGGAACATTGCCGCCTGCACCCGAAGCAATCGGATCTGATCCGTATCGCTTCCGGCCTGCTCCAAGGCATCCAGTTGCCTCTCGATGTTTTGCCACGCAGCGTCGGCGCTGGCGGAATGGCCCTGGCCGACCAGGAGGCGCATTCGCGCCTGAATCTCCAGCAAGACGGCACTTCTGCCCAGCGACGAAACCTCACCTTCTGCAGAGTCTGGAACGAGCCGCTGTATCTGGCGGGTCTGTTCCAGCACTCCGGGCCAGTCCTCCGCCTGTGCCAGCACCTGGGCCAGAGCGAGGTTGAACTGCGGGTAATCCGGCAGGTCGGCCACCAGCAGTCGAAGCTGTTCGATCGCGGAGCCCTCATCGCCCATCTTCTGGAGCGCCGAGGCCAGAAACAGACGCACCGGCGGGAAGTGGAGCCGCCAGGTGCGGTCGGTCCGCGCCTGGTATCCCAAGGCAATCGCCTGCCTCCAGAGGGTCACCGCCTCCTGCGTCCGTCCCTCTTCCTGAGCCAGGTACCCTTCCAGGAAGGCGGTCCTTCCCGGATCGACACCCTTCTTGCGCATCCGCAGGATGCAATCGCGCGCTTCCTCGAATTTCTTAGCCCGGATGAACAGCTCGGCCGCCCAGGGAATGAAGTCCCAGGGATATGCGGCCAACACCTCGAGCCCCTCTTCGGCGACGGTCTGCATTTCCCGTTCCGAATCGGATTGGAGGGCCAATAGAGCCCAGCGGCGCCAGAGGTCTTCCTCGATCGGAGCTTCGGCCCGCAAGGCCTCAATCTGCTCTCGGGCTTCGTCGTGGGCTTGCGCCAGGATGAGCATTCCGATCAGTCGCAGATGGACCTCCCTGTCGGACAGATCGAGAGTGGCGGCCTCTTCGAAGTCGGCCATGGCGTTGGCACGATCTCCCGTGAGCAGGAGGTAGCGTCCGCGAAGAGTATGGGCCAGAGCGGACTCAGGATTGAGTCGGACCGCTTCTTCGAGCCAATAGTTGGCCGGCTTGTTGATGTCTTCGGGGTACTCGGCCGCCAGCAGCGACAGAATCTCGTACGCCGGAACGTGGTCGGGATGGTCGGCAATCAGACTCGTGAGCGTCTGTTCGGCTTCTTGAATCTTGTTCTGTTGCCCCAGGGCCAGAGCGAGAAGCCGCCTCACCGTCGGATCATCGTTGTTCTTGAGGAACTGCCGCGCCTTGAGTTCGGCTTCCCCCGGGCTGGCGCCATAGCTGGGTCGAGCCGGGCCGATCCCCAGATAGATTTCGATCAGTCGCCGCGCGGCCTCGGCATGGCCGCTGTCCAGACGGAGCACCGACGAATAGGCTGCGATCGCATGTTGAACATTGCTGGCGGCGCTGGGCCGGACGCGCAGTTGCGCCTGCCCGTACTTGAGCAGTCGATCCACGTCATCGCCGTTAATCGTCAGATAGCGACCGATCTGCTTGGCCGCCTCCTCCCAGTCCTGCTGCGCGAACGCCTGCTCCCCCAGTGGAAGAGCTTCTTCGGCGCGCGTGCTCCGCTGCCAACTGTGCAGGGACAAGGCCCCGGCGGCGAGCACCACCGCGCCCACGAGCAGAACGATTGCCAGTGTCCAGTTGAAATATCTCTGTGCCATTGAAAGTACCCTTTCCAGTCAATCAAGGCAATTCGACGGAGGTTTGGTCTATCTGGGGGCCGGCTGCAGAAGGCACACGGCGCCACCGAAGGGCCGCCGGGTCGGGGTCCCCGATCAGAACTGACGGATGAAGTTGTCTACCATTTTCCTGAAGGTGGAGCAGCACACGCACAAATCCATGCATGGCGACAGCTCCTGCACGTACTTGGTGTCGTAGTAGATCCATTCCTGGAAGTCTCTGAAGGGCTCGCGCGTACGGTAGACCTGCCAGAGCCCGGTGATTCCGGGTCGGACGGAGAGCCGTGCGTCACGCCAGGAGGGACATAACGTGTTTTCCGATTCCGGCGACGGTCGGGGACCGACGATGCTCATCTGTCCGCAGAGAACATTGAAGAACTGCGGGATCTCGTCCAGGTACGTCTCTCGCAGAAAGTGTCCTACGGCGCTGATGCGAGGATCGTCGGCCATCTTGAACTGCGGGCCGTCCACTTCACTGACGAAGCGCAGTTTGTCCTGGATGTCGGCGGCCCCTACGCGCATGGTCCGAAACTTGATACAGTCAAACGGACGACCATGAAGCCCCTGACGCCTGTCCTTGAAAAACACCGGTCCCGGGGAGTTAATCTTGATCGCCAACACAATCAGAGGAACGACCGGGGCAAACAGGATCAGAACGATGCTGGCCAGGATCACGTCCACCACGCGTTTGAACGTACCGGCATAGCTGAACCGCGGCCAGGTTCGAAACACGCTCCGGCGGCGCGGGCACAGCGGCTTCTTCGACAGCAAGATCGGTCCCCGGCCATACGTACGGGCCGATGCGGCGGTTTCCTGCGACGCCGTCATAATGCAGCGATGGACGGCTTGTTGAGGCTGAACGGTCGCGCCGGCTCCCACGATCGATGAATCAATCGTCGCACCCCGACGGATCGTGGCCCCGTTGCAAAGAATGGAGGGGCCAACCACCACCGCATCGGATTCGATGCACACGCCGTCGCC
>CAZTGH010000031.1:0-23728 GCA_964612985.1 uncultured Pirellulales bacterium | reverse complement strand
GATACCCGCTGCGCCCTGGGCTTCGTGCCTTCCCTTTGCCAAACGGACGACCAAAGATCCTACATGGGAACACAAAATCCATGCAATCGGCGTAATTTTGGTCTTTGGCTCTTGACAGAGAACGGGAGATCGGGTTTAATGGTAGGACTATGATGCTGAATTATCGCTTTAGCTTTGGTTATTGGTGGTGGCCCCAGGACAACTACCCGACGGGCGAGCGATAATTTGCCATAGAAAAACCGCGAAGAAGTGACTTGTGACGCAGCCTGTTGGACCCAGCAGGCTGCGTTTTTTTTTGTGTTCTGGCGAATGGGCCAGTAGAACTTCGCTTTCTGAGAGCCGGATTATGGACGATTATCGACAGATCATACACGGCGCCGAGCCGGGCCAGATCATTCCGATCGTCAAGCGGATCGACATGGGCGACCCGCTGGATTTCTTCGCCAAGCTAACCGACTACGGGCGGGCCAGGAACTGCTGCCTGTTGGAGTCGCGCGAGTACCTGGCAGGTACGGGGGCCCTCAGCTTCGGGACCGCCCGACCGGCGTTGTACCTGACGGGGACGGGTCCCGACTTCCGGATCAAGGCCCTGAGCAAGACGGGCAAGCGGATGCTGAGCTACCTGGCCAGTGACGGGGAGCGGTTCGGGTTCTGCGAATCGGTCGCGTACGAACCCGACCAGATTATCGGACGCATCCGCCCTACCGAGGGGACGATGGACGAGCAGACCCGACTTCGCAGCACCAATCAGATGGACGTGCTGCGAGCGGTGGCGTTTGCCTTCCGTCTGGCGAGCAAGCCCTTCCGCGTCACCTGCGGGCTGCTCGGGGCGCTGAGCTACGATTTCGTGGACCAGTTCGAGAAACTGCCGGCCAGCGAGCAGGACATACTCGGCAATCCCGACTACGAGTTGTATTTCGCAGACAACATCTTCCTGATGGACCACGAGCACAACCAGGGCTACGTCGTTGTCAACTGCATGGTCACCAACGGCGATCGCGAGGCGGCGGTGGCCGAGGCGCAGGACACCTTCGATTACTACTTCAATATGGCCCGTTTCGAGCCACCCAAGGGCAAGCGTCACCCCGATGCCCTGCCGGAAGCCTCGACGGATACGAGCCAGAGCGAGTACGAAGAGATGGTACGTGCGGCCAAGCAGCACATCCTCGACGGGGACATCTTTCAGGTGGTGCTGAGCCGGACGATTACCGAACCCTGTCCGGATGAGCCGCTGGACGTCTACAAGAGGCTGCGGAAGCTGAACCCGTCGCCTTACATGTTCTACCTGAATATGCCGAACGCGGTGCTGATGGGGTCGAGTCCCGAGCTGAACCTGCGAGTTAGCGGGACGGGCCCCCGCCACGTCGAGATCCGTCCCATCGCGGGCACCAAGCCGAGGGGGCGCATCGATGGCGAGATCGATCCGGATACCGATTTCCGCTACGAGGCGGAATTGAAGCTGGATCGCAAGGAACTGGCCGAGCACATGATGCTGGTCGATTTGGCCAGAAACGACATCGCCCGCGTGGCGGGCCCGGGCAGCCGGATCGTCAACGAACTGCTGACCGTGGAGAAATACGAATCGGTCCAGCACCTGGTCAGCAACGTGAAGGGCACGCTGCGCCCCGACCTCGACGCGCTCAGCGCGTACCTGGCGACGATGAACATGGGGACGCTGACCGGGGCGCCGAAGATCGAGGCGATGAAGATCATTCGCAAGCTGGAGAAGAACAAACGGGGCTACTATGGCGGCGCCGTGATGTACCTGACCGTCGACGGCCAATTCGACAGTTGCATCACGATCCGCAGCCTCCAGGTCCGCGACCACACGGCGTATATCCGTGCCGGAGCAGGGATCGTGCACGACAGCGTCCCGAAGACCGAATTCGAAGAGACCGAGCACAAGGCCCGCTCCTGTATCCGAGCCATTCGAGGGCAATAGCCACAAGGTCGCCCCGTGAAGGACAAAGCCATGGAAACGAACGATACCAAAGTCCTGTTTATCGACAACTTCGATTCGTTCACGTACAACCTCGTGGACGATTTCGGCAAGCGGGGTTGTGTCACGCGCGTCTACCGAGCGGACACGCCTCTCGACGACCTGATGGCGGTGGCGGCCGAGTTCAATCCGGATCTGCTGGTGATCTCGCCGGGACCGGGGAATCCGGATACGGCGGGCGTCTCGCTGGAAGCGATCGCGCACTTCCGGGACAAGCTGCCGATCTTCGGGGTCTGCCTGGGCCATCAGATCATCGTCCAGCACTTCGGAGGCAAAATCGGACACGCGCCGAAGCCGATGCACGGCAAGCCCTCGCGGGTCAGCCATGATGAGAAGGGGCTGTTTGCGGGAATCGAGAACCCGCTTCAGGCGGGCCGGTATCACAGCCTGATGGCGGTGGAACTGCCCGATTGCCTCCAGAAGACGGCGGAATTCGAAGGCGTCGTCATGGGTGTGCAGCACCGCCAGTTGCCCATCTATGGCGTGCAGTTTCATCCGGAGAGCATCCTCACTCCGGCCGGGGGAAAGATCATCCAGAACATTCTGCACATCGCAGCGGACCAGAGACAAACGGTTGGGAGTTAAATCATGGCGACGATCACGGAGTACCTGGAAGTTATCCTCAACGGCAACGACCTGACGTTCGAACAGGCGAAGGCATTGCAGGACACCATTTTCGAGGGCGAAGTCACCGAGGTCCAGATCGCGGCTTTCCTGGCGATGATGCGGATGAAGCGGGCGACGTCGGCGGAGATCGCAGGCCTGGCGCAGTCGCTGCGCGATCATGCGGTGCGCGTCGAGGTGGAGGTGGAGCCCCTGATCGACACGTGCGGGACAGGCGGCGCCGTGATCAAGACGTTCAACATCTCGACGGCATCCGCGATGGTGGCCGCCGGTGCGGGGGCGTACGTCGCCAAGCACGGCAACCGGGGCATCACGAGCAAGTGCGGTTCGGCCGACGTGCTCGACGAGCTGGGCGTCTGCATCGACCCCGGCCCCGACGTCGTCGCCGAGTGTATCCGCCAGGCCCACATCGGGTTCATGTTCGCACCGAAGTTCCACCCGGCAATGCGTTTCGTCCAGCCGATCCGCAAGAGCCTGGACTTCCGCACCGCCTTCAATATCCTCGGACCGCTCGCCAACCCGGCGCGGGTGGGCGCCCAGGTGATGGGCGTGGCGGATGCCGAACTGCAGGAACGGATCGCCGAGGCCCTAAAGCTGCTGGGCGCCAAGCGGGCCATGGTCGTCCACGGCCAGGGCATGGACGAAATCAGCCTGCTGGGGCGGACCAAGGTGGTCGAGCTGCGCCACGGACAGATCACGTCAACGGAACTGGACCCCGCCGACTTCGGTTTCGCCGGCGTTTCCATCGAAGAGCTCGGCAGCGGCGACGCCATCACCAACGCCGCCCTGATCCGCAATATTCTCGAGGGCAAGGAGCGCGGACCCCGGCGTGATATCGTCGTGCTCAACGCCGCCGCCGCGATCATCGTAGCCGGGCTGGTGGACGACTTTCCCCAGGCCATCCCGCTGGCGGAGTATTCGATCGACGACGGGAAGGCCCTCGACTGTCTCGAAAAACTGATCGAAATATCCAACAAGGGATGAGTTCGTTCGTATCGGATCGCTACTATGCTGATACCCAAAGTCAAAATCTGCGGAATTACGAACTATGACGATGCCGTAGCGGCATTGGAGATGGGCGCCGATTTGATCGGATTCAACTTCTATCCGAAGAGCCCGCGCTACATCCGTCCGGCCGACGCCACCAAGATCGTCAACAAGCTGCCCGCCTTTATCGACCTGGTCGGGGTGTTCGTCAACAGCACGCTCGACGAAACGCGAGAGATCGCCAGCCAGGTCCAGCTCGACTGGATCCAGTTGCACGGCGACGAGAACGCCGAGTTCTGCCGGTGGCTGGCCTACGACAGCCCCAAGACGATGAAGGCCATCCGGGTCAAGGACAGCGCCGACATTCGGCAGGCGGATGACTTCTTCACCGACGCGATCCTGCTCGACGCCTACGATCCAAACAAGTACGGCGGGACGGGGTTGACCTTCGACTGGAACGTCATCGGGCACATGGGCAAACGAATCTTCCTGGCCGGCGGGATCAACCCGGACAACGCGGCGGCGGCGGTGGAACTCGGGGTCTACGGGATCGATGTGTGCAGCGGGGTTGAGGCCAGGCCCGGCAAGAAAGACCACCGCAAGATGAAGCAGCTTTTCGACAATATTCGGCATCTCCGAGCCTAGGACCGACCGGGCTGACGGGACCTGTCCATAGAAGGGTATCGCATGAAATACAAAGGCAGATATGGTGACTACGGGGGCTATTACGTTCCCGAGGTGCTCATTCCGGTACTGGAGGAGTTGGAGGAGGCGTTCGATCGCTTTCGCGAAGATCCGGCGTTCGTGGCCGAGCTGGCGGAGCTGTCGACGTACTACGCCGGGCGACCTACTCCGCTCTACCACGCCAGGAGGTTCAGCGCACACGTGGGGTTCAAGGTCTATCTCAAGCGGGAAGACCTGCTGCACGGCGGCGCGCACAAGGTCAACAACACGCTGGGCCAGGGCCTGCTCGCCAGGTACATGGGCAAGACCAAGCTGATCGCCGAGACCGGCGCGGGCCAGCATGGGCTGGCGACGAGCATGATCGGGGCGCTGCTGGGGATGGAGACGAAGATCTTCATGGGCGTCACCGACGTCGAGCGGCAGAGCGTCAACGTCCACAAGATGAAGCTGTGCGGCGCCGAGGTAATCGGCGTCGAAGGCGGGACCGGGACACTGAAGGACGCGATCAACGATGCGCTGCGGTACTGGACGTCGCACGTGACGGACACATTCTATCTGTTCGGCACCGCCGCCGGGCCGCACCCCTACCCCACGATCGTCAAGCACTTCCAGAGCTGCATCGGGACCGAGGCGCGACAGCAATGCCTCGAACAGATCGGTCGGCTGCCTGACATGGTGGTCGCCTGCATCGGCGGCGGCAGCAATGCGATCGGCATGTTCGCGGGCTTTCTGGACGACAAGGACGTCAAGCTGATCGGCGTCGAAGCGGGAGGCGAAGGCGTTAGCACCGGCAAACACGCCGCCAGCATCGTCGCGGGGACGCCCGGCATTCTGCACGGGGCGCGGTCGTATCTGCTCCAGGACGCGGAGGGACAGGTCATCGACACCGAGTCGATCAGCGCGGGACTCGACTATCCCGGCGTGGGGCCCGAGCACTGCTATCTGAAGGATATCGGGCGAGCGAGATACGTCGAGGCGGAAGACGAGGAGGTGCTCGACACCTTCGGACTGCTCACGCGAATCGAGGGCATCCTTCCGGCCCTGGAAAGCGCGCACGCATTGGCCTACGTCGCACGACTCAAGGGCACGCTCGACCCCGAAACCGTGGTGGTGGTCAACCTCTCGGGCCGGGGTGACAAGGACGTGGGCATCGTCGAACAGCATCGACCGCTGGAATAGGTCCCGTAGGACCTATGAGACCTATTCGAACGAACCTGGGCAGGACCAACGACCATGAAATCCTATCGTGACGTATTCTCGGAACTCAAGCAGCAGAAACGCGCGGCGCTGATCCCGTTCTTCGTGATCGGCGATCCGGACTTCGAGACCAGCGCAGCGCTGGTGAAGGCCGCCATCGATGCGGGCGCCGACGTGCTCGAACTGGGCATCCCCTTCTCCGACCCGATCGCCGACGGGCCGACCATCCAGAAGGCCGACATCCGCGCGGTGCGCAGCGGCATGAACGTCCATCGGGCGATGGAGTTCATCCGGCGGATCAAGGACTATCGTGACATCCCCATCGGTCTGCTGATGTACTACAATCTCATCTGGCACTACGGAACCGAGAAGTTCTTCCGCGATGCGTACCAGGCGGGGGTCAACAGCGTGCTCGTAGCAGACATGACAATCGACGACGCCGACGAGGTGCTCGGGCCGATCGGCGAGGCGGGCCTCGACAGCGTGTTCATGGTCACTCCGAACACCTCGCCCGAGCGGATGGCGAAGATCGCCGCCAGGACGACGGGCTTCATCTACACGGTCTCGGTGCTGGGCGTCACCGGCAGCCGCGATTCACTGTCCGACAGCGTTGAGGGGCTGGTCCGCCGGCTCAAATCGCTGGTCGGCCCACGGCAGATCCCGGTCTGCGTCGGGTTCGGCATCAGCAAGCCCGAACATGCCAAGGCGGTGGCCGATGCAGGCGCCGACGGCGTGATTATCGGCTCGCGGATCGTTGGCATGATCGAGGCCAACCTGAACGACGGCGCCAAGGCGGCCCACGAGATCTCGTCCTTCCTCGCCCAGGTCAAGACCGCCCTTTCCACGTCCGGATAAGAGCCCAACCAGCCTTTTTCCAGATCGCCACGCCCCCCTCCAAAGAAGGTGGACAGCCTGCCGCCTGCGCAGATCGGCCTGCAAGGAGCCGTTGCGTATATTCCTATTTTTCCCAAGGTATGAACCTTCCAGACGAAGGGCCAGTAGGAACCGATGCGCCAGACCTTCAAAACCACTGGATTAAGTGGGGTATGGTCGAAAAAGTGACGAAGAGGAAAGCAGGTTTGGATCCAACCACAGCTTGTAGGAGAAGACGATCATGAGACGCAAATGGAACGCGGCGGCAATCGCCCTGGTGTTGTTTGCGACGACAGTCGCAACGGCTCAGCCGGGCAGCGATGCCGCCCGGGAAGATCCCGGAAACCAACGTCCCGCGATGCAGCAACAGCAACGGGCCCAATGGCTCAGCGAGCAGATCGAGCAGTGGAAACTGCACCAGAAGGTCCTGATCGAACAGTTGCGTGAGATTCACGCCCAGGCGGTGAAGGAAAACGCCGCCGATACCGCCGATCGGGTCGAGAAGCTCATCAGCACGCAGCAGGAAGCCTTCCGGGTGAGGCTCGGACAGTTGGAGCAACAGCAGCAGAGATTGATGCGGGCGCTGCGGCAGCGAGGCGACCGCCCCGAACGCCCTGAACGCAGCGGGCGACGAGGCCGGCGCGCGCCGGACGTGGAACTCCAGAGCTTTGACGGCAGGACGTATCAACTGTCGGACCTGGAGGGGCAGATCGTGGTGCTGGAATGGTTCAACATGGAGTGTCCGTTTGTCAAGCACCACTACGATTCGAAGTCGACGATGGTCGATCTGGCCAACAAGTACAAGGACAAGGAAGTCGTCTGGCTGGCGGTCAACAGCACCAGCCACACGACCCCTCAGGCCAACCTGGACTTTGCGAAGGAACACAAGCTGCCGTATCCGATTATCGACGATCGGGCGGGCCGGATCGGGCGGGCCTTCGGCGCCAGGACCACGCCGCACATGTTCGTGATCGACAAGGATGGCGTGGTCGTCTACCAGGGCGCGATCGACAACGCCCCGATGGGCAAGGTCGAAGCGAACGCCGCCACCATCAATTACGTGGACCAGACGGTATCGCAGTTGCTGACGGACCAGCGGGTAACCACGCCCGCTACACCGCCGTACGGATGCTCCGTCAAGTATGGCAGCGACCGATAAATAGGGAAAACCCCAAGGCACCGCGACGAGCCCGTCGCGTAGTACAAACTGTCCAAAACCTAGAGGCTCCTCTCTGCCGGAGTGCGTGGACCACCACAAAACGACTGGCAGCGAGGAGCCCTCTTCATTAGAATGACCTCCCGAATTCTGTGATGTCCGGCGAAGGGGCCGGAGAAGGTGATTCATGCCAGAAAGGGAGGCCAGGATGCGACGATTCTCGTTGACCTCATTTCCGTGGAAGCTCGGCAGCTTCTTCCTGATTGCGTTGACGGCTGTGGCGGTGCAGGCGGAAACGCTGACCTATGTCGATCTGGTCGGGCGACTGACGGACCTGGAACATCTGGCGACGCTGCCGGCGCCGGGGGAGAAGTGCATGCAATGGTCGAGTTGGGATCGGCGCAGCAAGTACGATGCGGATGCGGACCGATATATCGGGTGGGACGCCAATGGCGACGGAGGCGGGATCATCCGCAGGGAAGGCGACGAGCTGGTGTTTGCAGAAATGGAAGGTCCCGGCGTGATCTGGCGGATCTGGTCGGCGCTGCCCAGGGAGGGCCACGTGAAGATCTACCTGGACGGCGCCAGCGAGCCTGCCGTCGATCTGCCCTTCATCGGTTATTTCAACCGGCGGAACGAGCCCTTCACGTACCCCGCGCTCGTGCACGAGGCGGCGCGCGGGCAAAACTGCTACGTCCCCATCCCCTTCCAGAAATCCTGCAAGATCACCGCCCAGCGCGACTGGGGCGCGTACTACCACTTCACGTACACAACTTATCCAAAAGGCACCCGACTGCCAACCTTCACGCGCGACCTCTCAGATGAAGATAAGCAGGCACTTACCAACGCCAACCGACTTCTATCGGAGGCGGGCAACGGTCCTCTTTTCAAACACCCGGGAGAACAGAGGCAGACAAGCACGGCACGGGTGGCACCAGGAGAGACAGCGAGGGTGCTGCGGCTGGACGGCACCAGGGCGATCACCGACATTGCCGTGCGGGCCGACTTGCCTGAATCCCCGAATGACAGAGATGTCCTGCGGGAACTCACCTTGCACATGTACTGGGATGGCGAATCCGAACCGAGTGTGTGGGCGCCGCTCGGAGATTTCTTTGGCACCGCTCCAGGTGTCAACACATACGACTCGCTGCCTCTTGGTATGACCGAGCGCGAATTCCATTGCTATTGGTATATGCCGTTTCGTGACGGGGCTGTAATCAAGGTCACCAACGATGGCGATACGGAGCGGTCTCTGCGATTTCGTATCACTCACGCGCCGGTAACCAAACCTGTCAAGAGGCTCGGGCGGTTTCATGCGAAGTGGCATCGGGATGCATTCTTGCCCGAGGACCCGGCGCGGCGGCAGATCGACTGGACGATGCTCAAGACCGAGGGCCGGGGTCGCTTCTGTGGGGTGATGCTGCACGTGTGGAACCCGCGCGGGGGCTGGTGGGGTGAGGGCGACGAGAAATTCTTCGTCGATGGGGAGAAGTTCCCTTCGACCTTCGGGACGGGATCGGAAGACTATTTTGGCTACGCCTGGTGCGACCCGACCTTATTCGAGAATTGCTATCACAATCAGACGATCAGCATGGGCAACCGGGGGCACATCTCGGTGAACCGCTGGCACATCGCCGACAACGTCCCCTTCCAGACGTCGTTCGAAGCGGCGATCGAGAAATACTATCCGAACGACCGCCCGACGCTGTACGCCGCGACGGCATATTGGTATCAGGCAGCGGGTCAGAGCGATCCGTACGAGCCCGTCGGTGTCGAGCAGCGCACGGGCTATTGGACGCCGATCGAGGTGTTCAGGGTCCAAGGCGCCATCGAGGGCGAGAAGATGAAGGTGCTCGCCAGGAGCGCCGGCAATGTAGCGCCGCAGGACATGTACGGCTTCGGCACCGACTGGAGCGGGGACACGCACCTGTGGTGGACGGGCGCCAAGCCCGGCGCGACGTTGGACCTGGCAGTCCCGGTGGAGAAGGCGGGCACGTACCAGCTTACGATGCAACTGACCAAGGCGGTCGATTATGGCATCGTCCAGCTCTACCTCGACGGCAAGAAACTGGGCGTTCCACTCGATCTATTCAACAATGGCGTGATCGCCACGGGCGTGCTGGACATGGGCCGACACGAACTGTCCGCGGGCGAGCACACGCTGCGCGTCGCGATCGTCGGCGCCAACGAGAAGGCGCAAAAGAGCTACATGTTCGGGCTCGACTACGTGAGGCTCACCGAGGCAACTTCGGCGTTCTACCTGCCCGAGGACCCCGACTATACCATCCTGGATTCGGCGGCCGATTCGGTTCGCTTCACGATCGAGCGAACGCTGGTCGAATACAAAGGGCATCTGTCGAGCAAGTCCAGCTTCGTCGACAAGGACGGTAACATCATGGGCTGGCACGACTTCGGCAACCTCGAGGGCCCGGGCTGGGCGGCCAACGCCGTCGGCGGCGCGTACGAACTATATGCCTACGGCCGGCGCTACCGCGACACGGAGTTGCAGACCAAAGCGCTGTCGGTCCTGGACCACGTGCTGACCGCCGGTTTCATCGACGAGGAAACCGGATTCATCATGGGCTATCGCGAAACCACCACCGGCCGGTTCTGCCTGAACTACCAGCACAAGAACAACTGGTTCTGTCCCGGTTCGATGGCCAAAATCGCCTATCAACTGCTGCTGTTCAGCGATCTCGTCGAAGAGCCGCGCAAAAGCCGCATGCGACAGATCGCGAAAAGAAACGCCCAGTGGATCGACACGCACGTCAAGTCCACCCCCAACGGCTGGTATCCAAGACGCTGTCACCCCAGCGGCGAGCACTTCCCTCAGAACGCCTATGGCGACGGCGACATCCTCTTCGAAAAGAGCGGCGACGGACTGTTCATCCTGCAGCTCTACACGGGACTGACAGAGCGGAAGCTCGCCGACTACACCGAGACCATCCGAGCGAAGACGAAGGTCTTCATGGACGCCGGCGGGATTTTCGGCAGCATCAATCACGACACCTACGACGAGCACGAAAACGTCGCGTATTCCGTGGCGTTCCGCGTGCTGCGCCGGGTTGCCCCGCTGCTGAAGGACAACGCGATTCGCGACTTCGCCTACGATGTGTGCCTGGCGGGGCTCGACACGTTCAAGATGTGCGAGGACCGCAACGGGGTACAAACCAAGGGCCTGCTCTACATGGAAAAGAGCTGGGACACCGCCTATCTGTGGGAGAATGCGGAGGCGGCGCTCGCTTATCTCGAAGCGTACCAGCAGACGGGCGAACAGGCGTATCTGCTCGACGGACTGACAATCCTTCGCGCGATCGCCAAACATCACCAGCGCGACACCGGCTTCCTGACCGAAGGCGTCGACTGGAACAACCACGTCGGCAAACAGCACCATTTCGACGAGGCGGAATACGGCGATATCAAATACACCGAGCCGTTCCTGAACAACCTGCACATCCTCGAACCAACGCTGCTGGCGCTCGAGCTGGGCGTCGTCTCCGAGCGGACCGTCATCGCCCGGTGATATCGATCGGCTTGACGTCCTGCGAGACGAGCAGGTGCGGGCGTTTGTCGATGCCCAGGATCTCGGCGTGTGAATCGGCCATGCGTCGATACCACAGCGTCGCCTTCAGGTGTACCTTGCGCCCCGCCAGGTCCGGCGGCACCTGCCATGCATACTTCTCGATACGCGTCTCCCCAGGGTTGAGGCGGTTGCCGATAATCCGTACGGCATTCCACTGACCAAACGTGACCTTGCCTGCCGAGTCGAGGAAGACGTCCTGGTAGATGCGGTCGCCCTCGGGTAATGAATCCCGAGCAATCGCTTGGCTGACCGAACTGTGCGTGGGATAGGCCTCCAGACGGTTGGAGGTGATGAAGTACCGATCGTTCGGATCGTCGGGATTGGGCGGCACGGGGATGTGCTGGAGTTCCTCACCGTCGGCGTCGTAGACACCCACACGCAGCCAGACGTCCCGTTCTTCCGTGGCACCGGTGGGGAACAGATGACCGGTGGCGATGTCGCTGATCGTCACTTCCAGCGGGATCGTGCTGCCGACGGCGACTCCGTCGACGTCCAGGTGCAGCTTCACGCGGGCGGCGCCTTCGACGAAACTGGTGAACCCGCCTCCGAACCAGTGGGCGTGGTTCCAGGGGCGTTCGCGGCCCATCTTGGCGGGCTTGCCTTCGCGCGGCGGCATATGGCAGAACTGGCAGACGATGTCGCGATCGGCGTAGTCGGTGTCGAGCCATTCGATCTGGGTGGCCTTGACGAAGACGCCGTACGGGTTTCGCTCGTTGTGGCAGAGGCCGCACAGGTCGGCGGTCTCGAATAGTTCCGAGACCTGCGTCTTGTGGTATGGCGCCCAGGGGAACTCCAGGTCGGCCCGCTTGGTGTTGCGACCGGGTCCGGCGTCCACGCGATAGTTGTGGTTGACCGGGTCGCGTTCGACAAGTCCGGAGATCGAGTGGCAGAAATCGCAGAAGACGCCGCGATTCGCGCCCTGCTTGGCTTCCGCCAGGGGGTTGGTTCCAGCCCGCGCGAGGTTCTCGCGCAACGGACCGTATTGGAGACCGGTCTGCACCTGACCGATGGTATGGTACGAATCCATCCACGGCCACGCCCGATCCCAGAAGTGGTCGGGTGACGCAACCGGTGGCGGTGGCACCACCCCCGAGAGAAACGCCGAGGGCGAGTGGCACCCCAGGCAATCGGCGTCGAGCCCCTCCATCTTCGGATCGCGCACCGCGTCCTTGACCGCGTACTGGAAGTACTGCGCCTGGAAGAAATCACCCGTATACGCTCGCGACATCTGCGAGCTCGACCAGTCGGCATAGCGCTCCTGGTGGCAGCCGAGGCAGTCATACGGATCGTCCCAGTGGTCCATCTCGTGGGTCTGTTCCCGGTCGGCGACGCTGCCCAGCGGTTTGGCGAGCAGAAGCGCGCCGCCGCACGCCGAAAAGATAAGCATCGTTTGGCCGATTCGCTTGAGGGGTAGCCGAGCTATCATGGGAACCTCCAGAAGTCTTTAGAGGATGCGCTTTAGAACAGAAATTCGAAGGTGAGGATGCTCTTGACGACGAAGTCGTCGGCGTCGCCGCCCAACCCGAAGCCGGTCCCGAAATTCCAGTGGGCTTTCCAACCGGCGTGTTCGGGATAGTAAAGATCGACCACGGGAAAGATGTAGTGCCCCTGTTGGCTGGAGCCCCCGGTGTCGGACAATTCGCCCATCTCGCCATAGAATTCGACGCCGGGACGAATCGCCAGGTCCGGCGTGTTCCACAGCCCGGCGCCGGCATCGTCGTAATAGACTCCTGCCGCGTACGCGAATTCGACGCCCTCCTCCACGTCATCCCCGCTGGTTTTCTTCTCGAGGATCGGGTTCAGCGCCACCCGGATGGGCCCGAGGTCCTTCTCGACGATCAGACGGAACTCGAACTTCTCCGCGCCGTCGTATTCCTTGTCGGGAATGATGTACTCACCGTAGAGAGCGAGATCCACAGGCCGCTCGTATTTCTCGAACAATCGATAGCGAGCCAGCAGCTTCGAGCGAATATACTCAAAGCTGCCGCCCTGCGGATCCAGGAAGTCGGCGTAGTAGCCTACGGTCAGCCGGTGCGACAGGCCGTATTCGACTTCGAAAGAGTGAGCCCACAGCTTCTCACGCGCCAGCGTCTCTCCGAAGTAGTCCAGATCGCGATCGGAATCGCCGATGTAGGTGGTCCAGTAGCTGAACTCCACCGCGCCGGCATCCGCCGTCCCATATTCGTAGACGCGGAAGAATTGCCCGTACGTCACCGCCGGCAAGAGAAGGAAGATCGCCGCGACGGCGGATCGCCGAGCGAGGGGGCAGCCCGACCGTCGCATCGGGCGAGAACCGGATGAGTGTGACCCACAATTCATATCGGACTCCTTCCATAGGGCATCTTCGGGGGCGGTGTCGCGAAGTGCAGGTGGTGGCAATAGGACACGCATCGTCACGTCGTGATCGCGACGGCAAGCGTGTCCATGCCTTGACGCAGAGGCTTCCATGCGGTCCCCAATCCGTGGTCCTGATTTCCTTTGCGTATGTCCATTCCTCTACGCTACAATCTCGTCCGCGTCAACCAAAATCTGCGGAATCGCGCTGATCGAGACAGGAGTTGAGCACATGAAACAGCAACGAGTGGTTTCGATTCTGACGGCAGTTACTCTCCTCTGGACCGGCGTCTCTGGCGCAGCAGATGCCGACGAGCATCTGGTGTCTGCCGACAAGCAACTGGCTGATAGTTATTTTGCGGGTCTGCGCGAACGGGGCGAGCGTGAGGCCTATTCGGGCCAGGATTTGGAGACGATTGGCATGCCCGTCGGCGGGATCGCGACGGGACAGATGTACCTGCGCGGCGACGGCACGCTCGGGCTCTGGCACATCTTCAACCGGCACATCTTCACCGGTTACGGCCTGGACTGCTATCGCACCTACCGACCCGATTCACCCGTCGAGTCGGGATTCGCGGTCGTGGTCCAGCGAGAGATCGACGGTGCACAGATCCTCAAGCCCCTGAACCAGGACTTCGGCACGGTCGAGTTCGTGGGCGAGTATCCGATCGGCCTGGTTCGATATCACGCCGACGACGTGCCGATTGACGTCGAGACCGAGGCGTTCAGTCCCTTCATTCCGCTGAACGCCCCCGATTCGGCCCTGCCGACGACGCTGTTTCACATCACGCTGAAGAACACCTCCGACCAGACGAAACGCGTCGGTGTCCTGGGCTGGCTGGAAAATGCGGTCTGTTTCCATTCGGCCCGGTCGCGCAGTGTGGCAAGGCAAACACAAATCGCGCAGGAGAAGGGCCGGACCCTGATCGTCCATGCCGCCCAGGAACCCCCGAAGCAGCGGACGCAGGCGCCGCGCCCCAAGATCGTGGTGATGGAGTTCGAGGGGACGGACTATGGCAACTGGAAGGCGACGGGGGAGGCTTTCGGCAAAGCACCCGCGCACGGCACGCTGGCGAGTCAGCAGTCCGTCAGCGGCTTTCTCGGCGGCGGGCTGGTCAACACCTTCCTCGGAGGCGATGGGCCTCATGGGACGCTGACCTCCCCTGCCCTGACGATCGAGCGCAAGTATATCAACTTCCTGATCGGCGGAGGCAGCCATACCGACGAGACGTGCATCAATTTGATCGTCGATGGGCAGGTCGTGCGGACCGCCACGGGCAAGGACAACGAAAAGCTCGAATGGCACTTCTGGAACGTGAAAGACCTTCAGGGCAAGAGCGCTCGGATCGAAATCGTCGATCGTCATTCCGGCGGATGGGGACATATCAACATCGACCAGATCGAGATGGCGGACGAAGCATACGACGCGGACATGGGACCCTTCGACAAGCTGCCCGACTATGGATCGCTCGTGCTGGCCCTCGACGGCCCGGCGTGCACGAGCCAGCAAGTCAAGAGTATCCTCGGACTGTATGACGCGTCGGACTTCCCGCCCATCATGAGCAAGCCCTGCCCGACGGTCGGGACGAAGCTGGTGGAACTGGCGCCGGGTCAGACGACGACGTTCACCTTCGTGTTGGCGTGGTTCTTCCCGAACCATCAAAACGGACGCGAATACGACAATCGTTTCGACAGCGCCTCGGAAGTGGCCCATTACGTGCTCGACAACCACGAGCGGCTCAGCGGACAGACCAGGCTGTGGCACAAGACCTTCTACGAGGACAGCATGCTGCCCCGCTGGCTGCTGTTTCGACTGCACTCGACGGTGGCCAATCTCGCGACGGGCACCTGCCAGTGGTGGAAGAACGGGCGGTTCTGGGCGTGGGAAGGCGTCGGCTGCTGCGCCGGGACCTGCACGCACGTCTGGAACTACGCCCACGCGCCCGCGAGGCTGTTCCCCCGACTGGAACGCAGCGCCCGCGAGATGCAGGATTTTGGCGAAGGCTTCGATCCGGAAAGCGGACTGGTCGGTTTCCGCAGCAATCGGGCGTACGCTGCCGACGGGCAGGCGGGGACGATTCTCAAGGCCTACCGCGAGCACCAGTGCTCGGGCGACCGCACCTTTCTCCAGCGCAACTGGCCTCGCATCAAGAAGGCGTTGGAGTTCTCGATCCGTCAGGATGGCGACGACAACGGACTGATCGAGAACAGCCAGCACAACACCTTCGACATCAACTTCGAAGGGCCCAACACGTTCATCGGGTCGATGTATCTGGCCGCCCTGCGGGCGGGTGGAGAGATGGCCCGCGAGATGGGAGACGAGGCGTTCGCCGAGCGCTGCGAGCGGATCTTCCAGAGCGGTTCGGAACTGACGATGGAGCGCCTCTGGAACGGGGAGTACTTTATCCAGCTCGTCGATCTGGAGAAGCATCCGAAGTACCAGTATGGGCCAGGGTGTCTGTCCGATCAGCTCTTCGGCCAGGGCTGGGCCCATCAACTGGGCCTGCGTTACATCTATCCGTCCCTGCGCGTCCGCGACGCTCTGCGGGCGATCTGGAAGTACAACTGGGCTCCCGACGTGGGTCCCTACAACGCAGTACACGAGCCGGAGCGATGCTTCGCACGACCCGGAGAGGCGGGACTGTTCACCTGTACCTGGCCCAACAGCGAGTACATGGCCGAGGGGGTGCGGTATCGCAACGAGGTCTGGACGGGAATCGAGTACCAGGTCGCAGGGCACATGGCGTGGGAAGGCATGGTCGATGAGGCGCTGGCGATCTGCCGAGCCGTGCACGATCGCTATCATCCCGCCAGGCACAACCCCTTCAACGAGGTCGAATGCGGCGACCATTACGCGCGGGCCATGGCCAGTTGGGGCGTCTATACCGCCCTGTGCGGGTTCGAATATCACGGACCCAAGGGCTATATCCGCTTCGCACCGCGCATGAGCGAACAAGATTTCCGGGCGGCCTTCACCGCCGCCGAGGGCTGGGGATCGTTCAGGCAGACTCGCTCGGACGACGTGCAGCGCGAGCGGATCGAGCTGCGCTGGGGACAGGTCGATCTCCGAGAGCTTTCGTTCTCAGCGCCTGTGGAGTGGACGGATGTGGAGATCGCGGTACGCAGCGGAGACCGAACGCTGCCCACCAGACATCGGCTGGGCGCCAGACATCTGGACATCGAACTGGATGAGCCTGTGCAGCTTGTGCAGGGACAGACGTTGGACGTGGAGATTCGCCATCAGGGAGGAAAGTAGATCGCATGAACACAACAGTACGCGAACTGGTCGTACGAAACCGAAGCTGCCGACGTTTCGAGGAGAGCGTACCCGTCGAGCGGCAGACCCTCGAAGAGCTGGTCGATCTGGCGAGGCTGTCAGCCTCGGCAGCCAACCTGCAACCTCTCAAGTACATTCTCTCCTGCAAAGCGGAGATGAACGCGCGGATCTTCCCGTACCTGGCCTGGGCAGGCTACCTGAAGGACTGGCCCGGCCCATCGGAGGGCGAGAGGCCCACCGCGTACATCGTCGTGCTCAACGATACCGAGATCAGCCCCTCGCCTGGCTGCGACCATGGGATCGCTGCCCAGAGCATCCTGCTCGGCGCCGTCGAGAAAGGCCTGGCCGGATGCATGATCGGGCTGATCCGAAGGCCAGAGCTGCGACAGGCGCTGGAGATTCCCGAGCGCTACGAGATCCTCCTGGTGATCGCCCTGGGCCAACCTCGCGAGAAGGCAGTCATCGGGGCGGTCGGCCCCGACCGAGAGATCAAGTATTACCGCGACGAAGCCGGAACGCATCACGTACCCAAACGAGCCCTGACCGACGTGATCCTCCCCTGATCTTTCCCACTGCTTCGCAGAACCGGCACCCACCGCCCGCGTACACATGGGCGCGATGGAAATTGTACTTGATGAAAGGTCCCTGGCCATACCGACGCCCACGTACACACGGGCGCGATAGGTGGGCCGAGATCGGTCCGCGTGCCCGGGACAAGGATGCAGGAGGCATACTCATGGAAATCAAGATCACCAGTTCCGCTTTTGCCGATGCGGGCGAAATCCCCTCCAAGTACACCTGCGATGGAGAGGATGTTTCGCCTCCTTTGCAGTGGGATTTCATCCCTGCCGAAGCCCAGTCGATCGCCCTGATCTGCGACGATCCCGACGCGCCGATGGGCACCTTCGTGCATTGGGTGCTGTTTAATGTGCCGCCCGACGTGCGGGAGCTGCCCGAGAACGTGGCCCGCGAGGCGACTCTGGAGAACGGGAGCCAGCAAGGCGTAAACGATTTCGGAAAAACCGGTTACGGCGGCCCCTGCCCCCCGAGCGGAACCCACCGCTACTTCTTCAAGATCTATGCCCTCGATACGAAGATAGACCTGGGGCAAAGCACCAGAAAGGATGCACTGGTCAAGGCGATGAAGGACCACATCCTGGCCGAGGGCCAGTTGATGGGCAAGTACAACAGATCGTAGGAGGGGTTGCTGCCGTGCCGTCCCCGTCGTGGCCATGAGCGGCCGCAGAACCTTGTCGCCGTGGGGCAGAAGAACCCTATTGCGGGTGCACTGCGTGTTTGTAGGTAGCGCAAGTGATTGGTCTTTTGTCGTGTCGAGCGGAGGGCAGCGCCGTCGAGACATCTGGCCGCGAAGGAGACCGCCTTTGCATCCTCGGGCAGACTTCTCCGCTGCGGCCTGCCCATTCGACTTCGCTCAGGGCAAGCTCTGCGGCAGACCTCCCGTCGGAATGACGAGCACGCCGGCTGGTCAACAGAACCTGCCTGTAAGTGTGCAGTGCACCCCAAGTCTTTTTCGCTGTCCCTATGTCGGGCCGGGTTGTATACTGATGCGATCCTGCGACCCATGAACGAAACGCAGAATCACGAACTCTCTTCGGGAGGCAAAAGCAATGACACAGTCGAGTGGGTTAAGAAAAACGTGGATCATGGTCGTTCTCTGCGCGGTGAGCTTCGCAGTGGCCGGTCCCGCGAGCGCCGCCTCGGGCGATCCGCTGAGCATGGTGCCGGCCGACAGCCTGTTCTGCGTCCGGATCAACAATCTCAACGGCACCCTGGGACAGATCGATATGTTCCTGTCCGGATTGATTCCGATGGGCGTCTCGATGCCCGTTCAGGCGCAGTTGGCCCAGTTCCTCGGCAGCCCTCAACCGCAAGGCGTTAACATGGGCGGGCAATTCGTCGTCTTCGGCCCCCTTCCCGGCGGCGACCCCAACCCCAGTCGCGTCGGCATCCTCGTGCCCGTCAGCAGCTACGAGCAGTTCGTCTCGGGCAATCCGAACGTCGCGGCGCCCAACGCCCAGGGCTTCTCTCAGATCGGTCCGCAGGGCGCGCCGATGCTGACCGCGGTGGAAGTCGGCGGCCATGCCCTGATCAGCACGATCGGCAACGAAGCGGGGCTCACGGCGCTGAAAAGTGCGGGCGCCGGTACGGCGAGCCTGGCCGGTGCGCTGGATGCCGCCGAACGGAAACGCTCGACCGCGGAGCCCGTCTGGATCTATGCGAATATCGAACTGGCCGGCAAGATGTTCGGTCCGATGATCCAGGCCCAGATGCAGCAGATGCAGCAGGGCATGCAGGCAATGCAGGGCCAGGGGGCCATGGGCCAGCAAGCCGCCGCAAACCTCGAAGCCTCAGCGGCCATTCTCGATGCGGTCATGAAAGAGACGAAGTACCTCAGCCTCTCGCTCAATCCCAACCTCCAGAAGATGGGCCTGACAATGGTGCTGGCGGGCGCGCCCGGAACGGGTATGGCCGAGATGTTCAAAGGCGCGACTGACGGCGCCGCCAACAAGCTCCAGGGATACATGCAGGCGGGCGCCGCGATGAATTTCAGCGGATCGATGGACAGCCCGTTCTGGAAGAAGCTCAACGAGGCCTACATCGAACTGCTGCCCAAGATGATGGGCGAGGCAGGATCGCCCGAAGACGTCGCCGCCTTCAAGAAGATCGCCAACGACGCCATGGAGGCGTTCGGGGGTCCGCTGGCCGGCTCGTTCTCGGTGGACGCCGGGAGCACCTCGCCCTTCCAGGTCCGCTACGTGGCGGCCCTGAAGGACCCGGCGAAGTTCTACCAGGTCCTCGAAGAGGCCTCCAAGGCGATGACCAGCGGCTCGCTGGCCGAGCTGTACAAAGAAATGGGCATGGAGACCACGTTCAAGTTTGACAGGAACGCCTCGACCTACGAGGGTGTCTCCATCGATTCGGTCACGTTCGCGCTGAAGCCGACGGAGACCGATTCGCCTCAGGCCCAGGCGATCAACGCCATCTATGGCGACGGGCTCAACATCAAGATGGCGACCGTGAACGATCAACTCGTCTACGCGCTGGGTCAGAATGCGGAAGCCGAGGTCAAGAAGCTGATCGACCAGGTGAAGGCGGGCGGTCCGAAGCAGGTGCCGGGCGAAGTGCAGAGCGCCATGGCGATGATCCCGGGCGCCGAGCGGGCCGATTTCTTCATGACGCTCAATGTCCTGCGCATCCTGAAGCTGGCGGGCAAGTTCGCGCCGATGCCCATGCCTCAGACAGAGATTCCCACGCAGAGCAGCATCGCGATCGCCGCCGACGCGGCCGACGGCAAGATGACCGTGGACCTGGCGGTGCCCAAGCAGCACGTGCAGGAGATCATGGGCGTCGTGATGCAAATGCAGATGCAGCAGATGCAGGACGACGACGAGGACGACGAGGACTACTGATCGTCGGTGGCGAACTTTCGCCCAACCTCGTCATGACGCGTCTTGAATATCGCTCTCGTCGATCTGAGGCGGCGCCGGATCGGGCGTCACTTCAGGTCGGCGAGAGCGATTGTCTTGCCGACCCCTACGCGAAGGCAGTGATCCCTAAAGTGTTTTTCAAAGAGCTCTTGCGCCTTGTGGCCCGTACAATGGGTGGGCGCGACGTAGCGGACGCCGAGGCGCCCAAACGTCTTGATGATCCGACGGATATGGCTTTCGGTGGCCCATTGCAGATGGAATCCGCCTAATACGAGCAGGAGGTCATCTTCGTATAGCGAACGGGCCTTCTCGACGATCTTGTCGACGCCGGGATGGGCGCAGCCGGTTAACGCAATCAGCCCTTTTTCGGTGCGGATGACGAGGGCCTGCTCGTGAATCTGCCGGCCCATAGAGCCGGTGGTCCAGACGTTCGGGCCGATCTCGCGGGGGGCGTTCACTTCGATGACATCCGCCCCATAGCGGCGCGTGACCTGCTTGAAGCGAGCGGGGAAGGAATCGAGCAGGAACAGCTCGACATTTGCGTTCGTCTGGAGGAATCCCACGAGTCCGCCCGTGTGATCGGCGTGGTTGTGCGAGAGGACCACGGTGTCGATGCCGTTGGGATCGATGCCCATGGCGGCCATGTTGTCCAGGAGCAGGGTCCCGTGGCTTCCGGTGTCGAAGAGGATGGTTCTTTCGGGACCGGTGACGACAGCGGCGAACCCCCATGCGGTCGCCAAGTGATCGTCGAAGGGACCGTTGTCGTGGACGATCTCGATCGTCACGTCCGTCAAGGGCGGCACCTCGCTCGGAGACTGGTTCGGTTCCATGACTTCGGTTTCTCCACCTGTGCCGGGCGCCCCGACGGTCAGGATCGCTGCGCCCCAAGCTGCAACACAGCCGGTTCCAGCGATGACGGCCCTCCTTACACCGATCAGGCGCTCGTGTCCCGGTATTTGGCGCGGAGCCGCGTGAGTTCGGCTTTCAGTTGGGCGACGGTATCGGCGTACTGCGGATCGGTGATGACGTTCTTCATCTCCTGCGGGTCCTTCTGGAGATCGTAGAGTTCCCACTCGTCGACGTCGTTATAGAAATGGATCAGCTTGAAGCGATCCGTACGCACGCCGTAATGGCGTTTGACGCTGTGGACCGCGGGGTATTCGTAGTAGTGGTAGTACATTGAGCGGCGCCAGTCGGCGGGCGTCTTTCCGGCCAGGATCGGACGCAGCGAGCGGCCCTGCATGTCGTCGGGCACCGGGACACCGGCGTAATCGAGGAACGTCTCGGCAAAGTCCAGGTTCAGGACGATGTCGTCGTTCACGGAGCCCGGTCGAATCTCCTGCGGATAGCGGACCACCAGCGGCATGCGCAGCGATTCCTCGTACATGAAGCGTTTGTCGAACCAGCCATGGTCGCCCAGGTAGAAGCCCTGATCGGAGGTGTAGACGACGACGGTATTGTCGGTCAGGCCCGATTCGTCGAGGTAGTCGAGCAGTCGGCCTACGTTGTCGTCCACCGAAGCGACGCAGCGCAGGTAGTCCTTGATGTACCGCTGGTACTTCCAGCGGACGAGGTCGTCGCCCTCGAGGTTGGCCTTTTCGAAGGCCTCGTTCTTGGGCCCATAGGCGGCGTCCCATTTGGCCTTCTGCTCGCCGGTGAGGTTCTTCATGGGCGTGAGCTTCAGGTCGTGGGCGGTCATGGTCTTTTCGATGCTCATGTCCTGCTCTTTAGCCGCCCTGCCGCGACCAGAGTAATCGTCGAACAGCGTCTCGGGCTCGGGGATCTTCCGGTCGTCGTACATTGTCAGATGATCGGGGCCCGGCTCCCAGCGCCGATGCGGCGCCTTGTGGTGATACATCAGGCAGAAGGGCTTGTCGCTGTCGCGCTTCTTGAGCCAGCTGAGGCAGTGGTCGGTAATGATATCGGTGACGTAGCCGGTGTATTTTTTACGCTCGCCCATCTCGATCATCACGGGGTTGTAGTAGGCGCCCTGGCCGGGCAGGATGTTCCAGTAGTCGAAGCCGGTCGGGTCGGTTTTGAGATGCCACTTGCCGATCATGGCGGTCTGATAGCCCGCCTTCTGGAGCAGCTTGGGGAAGGTCTGCTGGGAGCCATCGAACCGGTCGCGGTTGTCCTTGACGCTGTTGAGGTGGCTGTATTTGCCCGTCAGGATCACGGCGCGGCACGGCGCGCAGATCGAGTTGGTGCAGAAGGCGTTGTCGAAGCGCATCCCCTCCTGGGCGATGCGGTCGAGGTGGGGCGTCCGGTTGATCTGGCTGCCATAGCAGCTCATCGCGTGCGAGGCGTGGTCGTCCGTCATGATGAAGATGATGTTGGGTCGTCGCGATGGACTCTGTGCGGAAGCCAAACTCGTCCAGCCTGAAGACAGAGAAAGGGCCCCTGCCGCCGCACCCAGTCCTTTAAGAAATTCGCGTCTGCTCGTTCGCTTCATGATGGCTCCTTTCCAGCGCTGTCTGAGACTTCTGAGCGTACCGGTCGGATGCTCTGGCGTGGACCCGACCTGCGTGGACCCGAGTATACCGCACGTTTGGCCGATTGGAAACCGCCGGGACGGGCTTCGGGGTCGCGCTCAGGGCGGGATGGCTGACGCCGTCCCGGACTGGAGGCGGGCGAAGTTGGGTTCGTTTGGGTTTGTTTCGGACTCGGCTCGTTTGCGCGTTTCTCGTCTATATTCTTGTCAGCAAAGGATTTAGGCGTGGGTACCGTTGATGCGGATTGGGTTTGTTTCGCGCAATCGGGTTGTGGCTTCTGGTCGGCATTGGGCGAGGGTCCGAACGTCTCCGTGTGACGGTGCTCGCAAGAGGGCTCCTCGGGCGGGTTCAACTCGCGCAGGAGGCGCAGTCGCTGGAGTTCGGTGAGGGTCTTGTAGAGGCTGTGTTCGAGGCGACGTTCATACATCAGCAGGCGGTCGAGGACGCGGGCGTTTCCGAAGTCGCGAACGACGACGCGTCCACAGGTCAGGTCGGGGCCGGGCTCGTCGCTGTCGACAGAAGGCGGCTCGCTCGCGCGAAACCTCTGCGCAAAGCGGGCGAGCGGGCTGGTGGTATCCTTGGCGCAGAGGGCGTCGAAGGCCTCGTTCTGGAGCCGTTCGGCCCGGCGGAGACGCCAAGCCAGGCCCACCGCCCGCTGGGCCAGCGCCGATTCCATCGGCCCTTCCGGGGCCAGTTCGGCCAGCATCTCGTCGCGACAGGACTCGAATTCGCCCACGTCCTCGCCCATGACGACGGCCTGGCGGGCCCAGAGCCCATGCCTGATCGCATTCTGCGCCACCACAGCCTTGCCCTCGGCGGTTCGAGGACCCGTCGACTTCTGAGCATTCAACCGATTCGCACGAATCTGCGCTTCCGTAGCCATCAGTCTACCCTCCGGAATTGGATTTTTGATTTATGATTTACCACTTATGAATTTACATTCTGTTCTATAAACATCTTATAGACGCTTGTCTTCGGGGTCAACCCAAAACCATAAAAAATGGGAAATCCTAAGTCGCGCTCATAGATAGAGTTACATCTCCTTGCCCTTCGACAACGCTCAGGACAGGCTC
>CAZTGH010000030.1:15453-24011 GCA_964612985.1 uncultured Pirellulales bacterium | reverse complement strand
GGCGGAGTCGATGACAATACTGTTAAGGCCGATCTTGTCCGTCCGTTCCAGGAGGATGGCGCGTTCGATCACGTTGCGGAGTTCACGGACATTGCCGGGCCAGTCATGCTGACAGAGTGATTCGACGGCGAGGCGGGTGATGGCCTTGGCCTTGTCGGGGCGGGCGCCGCGGATGCTCGAGTGGTCCAGGAAGTACTGGGCCAGCAGTCCGATGTCTTCGCGACGGTCGGGTGAGCGCAAGGGCGTCAGCACGATGGGGCAGATGTTCAGGCGGTAGTAGAGGTCCTGTCGAAAGCGGTTTTCTCGGACCTCCTTTTTCAGGTTCCGGTTGCTGGAGGCGACGATCGTCGCTTTGCAGAGGAGGTCCTTGACGCCTCCGACCTTGCGGAAGGTTCGTTCCTGGAGGACGCGGAGCAGCTTGGCCTGGAGTTCGAGGGGCATCTCGCTGATCTCATCCAGGAACAGGGTGCCGGTGCCGGCCTGTTCGAGCAGGCCCGTCTTGTCGCGGTCGGCGCCGGTGAAGGCGCCTCTGACGTGTCCAAAGAGTTCGCTCTCGAGCAGGGTCGCGGTCAGCGCGGCGCAGTTGACGGCGACGAAGGGCTCGCGCGGATGCCTCCGTTGGTGGACGGCCCTGGCGGCGACTTCCTTTCCGGTTCCGGTTTCACCGAGGATGAGGATCGGATTGCACTGGCTTTCGGCGACGAGCTGGATCATCTCGAGGATGTTCTGCACGGCACGGCTCTTGCCGGCCATGGCAATCGCCTCGGCGTGGTCGTCGAGGAAGTAGTCTTGCCGCGAGGGGTCGGCGGGGCGACCGTTTCCACGGGCGGTCTCTCGTAGCTGCGCGGCGATGTCGTGCAACTGGCGGAGATCGTCGTTGCCGACGAGGCAATGGGAAACGCCGGCTTGTCGATATTCATGATCGGAGAAGGGCGGTGACTCGAATGCGGCGACGACCACGAGGGGCGACGCATTCGTCCGTGCGCCCGTTTGCTCGAGGAAACGGCGAATATGGTTCGGCGGGATCGTTCCATCGAACAGGGTCAGATCCGGCGCGACGGTCCGGACCATGTCACGCGCCTCGGCGAGGTCGTCGGCGACGAAGACTTCATGCGCCACTTCCTGGGCGAGATCATGGATTTGCGTGTCTCTGCTGATGACGGCGACTCTTCGAAGGTAACTCATACCACCCCAATGTCACTGACCAGGTAATGTATCGTTCGGCATCCGTTCATTGATGATACCGGACCCATCGACCGGGCATTCGAGACAGCTTTAATTTTTATTGGACGGGTCGGGATGTCACGTTATGCCCCGGCGCGCCGCGCCAGAAGTGATGCTCGTCTTTTATAGGACATAGCGCGCGGCGGCGCGGCGCGCCGCACGGGCGCGGGGTGATATAGGACTCATCGCGTGTTTCTTATGGGACGCGTTTTCGGTCGGTCGAAGACGCCGAAAGAGAGAACGAATTTTTATTTTTTCTGGCTCATCCGGTTTTCGCGCACTTTGGCGGAGTCTCAACGAGAAGACCGGCCGGATGGAACACGGAAGTACGCAAGAACCGGATGAGCTTTTCTCTCGGACGCGAGGCAGGCAGGATTCTCTGGGTGGTAGGAAGATTTGTCCCGTCCTGGCGGGCCGCGACTCGGGGCAATCGGGGCGCGAAAAAACATTCGTGCGTTGTAAGTGGCTGTCTGTGTTTGCAGTTAGGCGCGTCGGCGTTCGCGTGGGAGACGGGTCGGTCTGCGAGGTGGCACGTTGGTTGCAAGGGGCAGAGATGATCGTCGGCCCCCGTCGGCGCCTTCGGCGGAGGCGCCTGGGGCGGAAAGACAGGACTTCGATAGGGAAGATGGACATGAGCAATGTAATGGACGCCGCCTCTTCGGCCAGCGAACTTCAGATGAATTTCATGAAGCTGCTCGTGACACAGCTTCAGAACCAGAATCCGCTGGAACCGATGAACAATCAGGACATGTCGGCCCAACTGGCGCAGTTCTCGCAGCTCGAGCAGTTGGAGAGCATGAACCACTCGTTCGGCGAGGTGCTGGAATCGATGCAGCAGGGCTACGCCAGCAGTCTGATCGGCAAAGACATCTCGTTCACCACGCAGGGGGACGATGGGAGCCAACAGACCGAGACGGGTGCGGTGGAAGAGGTGGTTTTGGACGGCGGCGTGGTCGAATTGATCGTGGGGGGTCACAACCTTCGTCTAACCGACGTACTCAGCGTTCGCGAATAAGCGTCGCATCGGCGTTTTCAGTAGTAGGAGAGACGTGCCATGAGTTATGCGTTGTCATCCGGGGTGACCGGGCTTCAGGCGCATCAGAAGATGCTGGACGTGTCGGGCAACAACCTGGCCAACGTCAACACGACGGCGTTCAAGGCCAGCCAGATCACGTTTTCAGAATTGCTCGGCGAGACCCTCCAGCAGGCGTCGCAGCCGACGGATCAGATCGGCGGGACGAACCCGCAACAAATGGGCAGCGGGGTGGGGATCTCGGGCATCTCGCCGAACATGAGCCAGGGCAACATTGTCAGCACGGGCAACGAGCTGGATGTGGCGTTGGAGGGGGCCGGCTACTTCGTGGTCAGCGACGGGGAGCGTTCGCTGTATACGCGGGCCGGCTCGTTCGGCGTGGACGAGGCGGGCTACATGGTCGATCCGTCGACCGGCTATCGTGTGCAGCGCCTGGGTCTGGTCGGGGAGTCGGAGGGTTTCCAGATCCCGGGCAGCAGCCACATTCGAGTGCCGTACGACGTTGCGCTGGCGGCCAACCAGACGAGCGAGATCACCGTGAGCGGCAATCTCAGTTCGGATGCGACGAACACACCGAGTGCCCAGATACTGATTTCGGCGTCGAAGTTCACCACGGGTGACGGCGATGCGATCGACACCACGGTCCTCGGTCAGCTCGATCAGTTTTCGGGGGGCTCGGGGACGGGCGGGCAATTGGGAGCCGGAGAAACCGGAACGATCAGCTTTACCGGCTACCATCCGGACGGCACCGAGTTCAGCGGAGCGGCACTGGATTTCACGATGACCTCTACCAGCACGCTGGACGATCTGATCACGCACATGAACAGCAACGTGCTCAGCGGGGCGACGGCTTCCCTGGTGAACGGGCAGATTCGCATTATGGACGACAGCACCGGCTACAGCAAGTCCGATATTCTTCTGTCCTACAACGGGGCGGGCGAACTGGAGCTGCCGGGGTATTTCGAAGTCAAGACGGTGGGAGGCGATGAGATCAAAGGGGTCAACATTGCGGTGTATGATTCGCAGGGCGGCAAACACGTTTTGTCGGGGGCTTTCGTTCGTGCCGAGACGGTCAACACGTGGGATATGATCTTGACTTCGGTCAGCGGCGAAGTCGACTCGATTGATATGGACGCGCGGCGAATTGAAGGCATCACGTTCGATGCCCGGACCGGCGCGTTCAACGGGCTGCCTGACGGAGTGGCGGCCGAGTTCACGATGACGTTCGCGCACGATACCGACCATCCGCAGACGATCGAGCTGAATCTCGGTACGACCGGATCGTTCGACGGGCTGACACAGTTCGCCGGCAACTCGACGGCGGTGGCGCGGGAGCAGGACGGCTACGAGGCGGGCAGTCTTTCGGCGGTGTCGATCAACAATGAAGGCGTGCTGATCGGGAGCTTCAGCAACGGCATCAAGAAGGACATGGCGGTCCTGGCGGTGGGTCTGTTCAAGAACGCGGCGGGTCTGGAGGGCGCGGGGAGTGGGTATTATGTCCCCTCGGCGAACTCGGGTTCGCCGGTGATTACGCAGGCGATGACGGCGGGCGCCGGCTCGATCCACGGCAGTTCGCTGGAGAAGTCGAATGCGGACGTGGCGACGGAGTTCGTGACGCTGATTCAGGCGCAGAACGGGTTCCAGGCGAATGCCCGGACGATCACGGTGGCCAACGAGATCCTTCGTGAACTGACGAACCTGATTCGATAGGGGAGACGGCCGGGGGGTGTGACGCATCGATGAGGAACGGACATGATGGTCCATGACGTGCTACGGGAGATGAGCCAGGCGGCCGTGCAGGCGCTGACGCCGGTGCAGCGGTGGTCGGCGGCGCGCCGGATGGGCGACGGATCGAGCCCGTATGCGTCACAGTACGGGTTCATCCTGCTGGCGACGGTGACGCTGGTGGTGCTGATCTGCCTGCTATGGTGGATCAGTCATCGTCGTGGAACGAAGACGCAGACTTCGGCGCGCGAGTGGTTCGCGGAGAACGCTCTTCGGCGAGGTTTGAGTGGACGGGAGCGTCAGATCCTTCTGGCGATTGCCATGCGGAGCGGTCTGGGGCAGAGCCACGAAATTTTCACGACGGCGGCGGCGTTCGACCGGGGGGCGGCCAAGCTGCTGGCGGAATGCGTTCGTACGCGGACGGCGGAGGAGAACGACCGTCTGAAGACGGAAGTGGCCTACCTTCGGGAGAAGCTGGGGTTCCGAGCGTCGCGGGTTTCCGTGGGAGACGGTTCTCGGCGTCCAAGCAGTCGCGATATTCCGGTGGGCAAACTGGTGGAAGTGACGCGGCGTCGGCGTCACCCGGGGGTGCCGATCCGCGCAGAGGTGGTGCGGAACGACGATCTCGAGCTGGCGGTGGAACTGGACGAGCCGGTGGCGGCGCGTGCCGGCGATCTCTGGTGCGCGCGGTACGCGTTCGGGGTTTACGTCTGGGAGTTCGACGCGACGGCGGTGACCTGCACGGGCACGCGGCTTGTGCTCAACCATACCGACGTGGTGCGTTTTGTGAACCGCAGGCGGTTTCCGCGCGTGGCGGTGACGATGCCGGCGCTGGTGGCGCGTTTTCCATTTGCGCGACGGGCCGGGTCGGTGGGGGGGACGTTTGCCGGGACGGAAGGCGGTGGTGTTCCGATGGGCATGGCGGGCGACGCGCCGCTGTTCGTCGAGGGCACGATCCGGGAGCTGGCGGGACCCGGGCTGCGGATCGATCTGCCGGGGCAGATGCCGCCGGGCGAGAGGGTCCTGGTCGTGTTCCGGCCGACAGAGGGCGTCCCGCAGAGCGAGCCGGAGGCTCATCAGGAGCAACATATCATCGAGGACATCGGGCAGGTCCGACACAGTCGAGTGACCAGCACCGGTGTCTCGATCGCCGTGGAACTGGTGGGTCTGAACGAAGCAGAGGTGGACGAACTGGTGCGGATCACCAACACGATTTCTTCGCGGCTCAGCGCGCAGGCGGACGAGCAGGGGGCGGGGGAAAGCGACGCCGTAGCGGCCGAGTCGCCGGTGGTGCAGGAGGTATAGCATGGCTGACTTCACAACCCAAGTCAGTGAAAGTCTCAAGGCGTTGACGCGAGAATTCGACATCATCGCCCACAATCTGGCCAACGTCAGCACGACGGGGTACAAGCGGCGATGCAGCTCATTTTCGAGTGTTCTGGCGGATCAGGGCGGCGCCGGAGCGGGCACCGAGCCGGCAGCCAGCTCACTGGATTTCACCCAGGGCAATCTGGTGGAGACGCGGCGCACGCTGGACGCGGCGCTCTACGGGAAGGGATTCTTCGTCGTCGAGACGCCTGACGGGCCGTTGTACACGCGACACGGGGTATTTCGGGCCAACCAGAACGGGCAGCTTGTGGATTCGGAAGGGCGGTCGGTGGCGGGGGTGGGGGGGCCGTTGGTGATTCCCACTGGGATCGACGTCTCGAGGGTGACGGTGAGCCAGGATGGGCGGGTCATCGCAGGCGGGGAGCTCGTCGGGCAGTTTCGGATCGTGGATTTCGGGGACAACGAGAATCAGCTCGAGGCGGCGGGGTTCAGTTGCTTTCGGGCGCCGGAGGATGTGGCGCCGGGAGCGGCGGAGGACGTGGTGGTCAAGCAGGGATACCAGGAAGCATCCAACGTGGAGATGGTGGATGAACTGGTGAGCATGATCATGGTTTCGCGGATGTACGAAGCGAACATGAAAATGGTGAACATCAAGAAGGACACGACGAGCAGCGTCATCGGCGTGGCCATGGGCTGAGGGATCTATGATTTACGATTTGGGATTTACGAGTTGTCCCTGTCCGGGTGTCGCTTGGCGCGGGTCCAAATGACGGGTCATCCGTAGTGACTCGTAAATCTACAAAGGAGCGTGATATATGCTAAGAGCTTTTTCGACGGCCTCGACGGGCATGATGGCGCAGCAGATGCTGGTGGACGTCATCGCGAACAACCTGGCGAACGTCAATACGACGGGTTTCAAGCAGAGCCAGATCGAGTTTCAGGACTTGCTGTACGCCCGGCAGAAGGAGGCGGGTACGGAGGTGGCGCCGGGGATCAACGCTCCGACCGGTCTGGAGATCGGCAGCGGGGTGCGGGTGGCCTCGACGCTGAAGATCTTCAGCCTGGGCGAGTTCCGCAACACCGGGCGCAACATGGACATCGCGATCCGGGGCGACGGGTTTCTGCAAGTGGTGATGCCCAACGGTGACATTCGCTACACGCGGGACGGTTCGCTCCAGGTCAACGCGAACGGACAGGTGGTCAGCATGACGGGCTACACGCTGGAACCGGCGCTGGCGATTCCGACGGAGGCGGCGTCGGTGGACATTGGTCCGGACGGCGGGATCAACGTGACGGATCAGGCGGGGGTTCGTTCGGTGGTGGGGCAGATTCAACTGGTGCGGTTTCCGAATCCGTCCGGCCTGCACAGCCAGGGCGACAATCTGTACGCTCCGACGGACGCCAGCGGCGAGGCGATCATCGGGATTCCCGCACAGGACGGCTTCGGATCGATTCAGTCGGGCTTTCTCGAGAAGTCGAACGTGCACATGGTCAACGAGCTGGTGAACCTGATCACGGCCCAGCGGGCGTACGAGATCAACTCGCGGGCGATCAAGGCCGGTGACGAAATGCTCCGAAACACGAACAACATCTTCTAAGGGAGCCGGCGATGAACGGTAGCCTTTCATGCATTCTGGTGGCTCTGACTCTTGCGGTTTGTGGCGTCGCGGGCGCGGCGGTGGATGATCCGTCGGGCGAGACCGCGTTACAGATCCATTTGCCGCGTGAGGTGATGATCGAGGGCCATCAACTGAGCCTCGGACAGGTGAGCGTGCTCCGGGGCGCCGGGCCGATGGTCGAGAAGGCCCGCCAAGTGCGTTTGGGTCGGTTCTCGGCGCCGGGGCAGCGTGTGGTGCTGGACCGGCCGACGATCCTGAGCCGGCTGGCCACGAGCGGCATCGCTTCGGGCCGGGTGCGTCTGACCGGCGCTGAGGCGGTGACGGTGCGGCGTCGGCAGCAGATCATCGAGGTCGAGGACTTCGTCGAGATCGGACAGCAGTTCCTCGGCGAACTGGCTTCGACGCATGCGGTGTGTGAGATCATCGCGGTGACTCGGCCCAAGGAACTCGTGCTGTCGCGACAGCCCGAGGAGGTGCAGTTGCTGCCTCAGTTGGTGCGCGGCGCGACGCGGGGACATGTCACCGTGCGAGTGAACGTGGTGGCCGACGGCGAGGAGGCGGGCATGCGGGACATTTCGTTCCGTCTGAAATACCGTGCGCACCGGGTCGTGGCGTCGGAGCAGATCCCGCAAGGGTCGCCGCTGACGCCGGAGAATGTGCGGATCGAGACGGTGGTTGCGGACCAGCCGGAGGCGCAGGGGTGGAGACCGCCCTATGGACTGGTCGCGACCCGCACGGTGGCGGCGGGCGCTGAGATCCGCGAGACCATGCTCAGTGCGGCGCAGAGTTCCGTGAAGGTCGACCGAAATGAAACCGTTCTGATCCGAATCGAGCGGCCCGGCATTCTCGTCACGGCCATGGGTACCGCACTTCAGGGTGGGCTGGCGGGAGAGTACATCAAGGTGCGAAACGCCGATTCGCATCGGGTGATCGTCTGTAAGATCGCGCCGGACGGATCGGTGGAGCCGGCGCTGTAGGACCCGGTTGAACGAGGAACACGTCCTGGCGACGCCAGGGACATTTGGAAATGGACTTCCGCAAGAACGGACATCAGGACCGATGCCCATTCTTGGGAACTCCAGTCAGGAAGGAAGAGACATGAACAAGACAGCGACACTATTGGCCATGATTCTATTGGCGGGATTCGGAGAGCGACTGGAGGCCGGATCGATCTGGGCGCGGCGCGACACCAACATGAAGACCGTCTACGCCGACGACGTGGCGCGCAATATCGGGGACGTGCTGACGATCATCATCGTCGAAGACAGCAAGGTCGACAACAAGGCCAAGCGGGACCTTCAGAAGGAGACGGATCGCTCCAGCGCCTTCAACGGCGATCTGAACATCGACGACGTGCTACCCAGCATTCCAGGCTTCACGATGAATGCCGAGTCGGCCAACGAGATGAAGAGCAAGGCGGATCTCAAAGACGAGCGGAGCTTCGAAGACCGGATCAGCGTGGTGGTCGTGGATATTCTGCCCAATGGCAATCTCGTGGTGATCGGGACGCGGGATCGCAACATCGCCGGCGATACTCAGACGATCGAAGTCAGCGGCATCGTTCGACCGAGCGATATCACGTTCACGAACATGGTCCGGAGCGAGCAGGTGGCGAACTTCCGGATCGT
>CAZTGH010000030.1:0-15443 GCA_964612985.1 uncultured Pirellulales bacterium | reverse complement strand
AAAACGGCGGGATATCGGCTCCCTATACTCGGCCCGGGTGGCTCGGGCGGGTCTTTGACGTTCTGTGGCCCTGGTAATGGATCGAATGGATCGAGCATCGATGGTTCCTTCTGGAGAAAGACGACGATGAGATTGAAGAGCGGACATAGGCCGGTATGGTGGGGCGAACGGGCCGGGCGCAGGGTGGTCGGCCTGGCTGTTCTGCTGTTGCTGGTCTGCGGTCCGGTTCGTGGCGAGCGGATCAAGGATATCGTCGAGATCCAGGGCATCCGCAGCAACCCGCTGACGGGCGTGGGGTTGGTGATCGGCCTGGCGGGGACGGGCGATACCGGATTGCTGTCGCGGCAGATGCTGACGAACATCCTGCGCGAGTCGGGCCTGGTCCTGTCGCCTACGGATCTGTCCGGCGGCAACATCGCGGTGGTGATGGTCACGACGGAACTGGGTCCGTTCGATCGGGAAGGGATGCGGCTCGACGTGGATGTCTCGGCGTTGGGCGACGCCAAGAGCCTGCAAGGGGCGATGCTGTTGCCGACGCCGTTGAAAGGCCTTGACGGCCAGGTGTATGCGGTGGCCCAGGGGGGTATCTCGCTGGGCGGGTGGTCGGCGGGCGGCAGGCAGGCGACGATGTCGAAGAACCATCAGACGGTCGGGCGGATCGCCAGCGGGGCGATCGTCGAGAAAGCGGAGCTGGCCGACTTCATCGAGCTGGCGGCGGGCCAGCGGTTCATCACGTTCGGCCTGCGCAACAGCGATTTCTCGACCGCCCAGCGGATCAGCGACATCATCAATCAGTCGTATCCGGACAGCGCCGTCGTTCTGGATGCGGTGAGCGTCAAGGTGCTGGTGCCGGAGGAGATCACGCAAAGGAACATCGTCGCGTTTCTGGACGAGGTCACGCAAATGGAAGTGACGGTGGATACGCCGGCGACGGTGGTGATCAACGAGCGGACCGGAACGATCGTGGTCGGGGAGAATGTGGGGATCTCTTCGGTGGCGATCTCGCAGGGCAGCCTCGTGGTGAAGGTCAAGGAGACGGCGCAGGTTTCGCAGCCGACGGCGCCGTTTTCCGAGGCGGGTTCGACGGAGGTGATCCCGGAGACGATGGTGGGGGTGGAAGAGCAGAACGCCTATCTGATCCCGGTGGAGCGGGCGGTGACGGTTTCGGAACTGGCCAAGACGCTCAATGCGATCGGCGCTTCGCCGCGGGATTTGATTGCGATCTTCAACGCATTGAAAGAGGCCGGCGCATTGCAGGCCAAGCTGGTGATTATGTAAGGAAATGGACTCCTGCAAAAGTGGACATCGGGCTTAATATCCATTTTTGCACGACGGCAGGTAAGGAAACTGACATGGACGGAATCGAATCGATCTCCATGCCTCTGACAACGCCGCACTCTACGGTTCGGCAACTGAGCGGTGATGTGTCGGGCCCGCTCGAAGCGACGGATCTCGAGACGATTCGTAACGCCTCGGACGCGAAGAAGAAGCAACTGGCCAAGGATTTCGAGTCGGTCTTTCTGACCAAGGTGTTCGAGGAAGTCCGCAAGTCCATCGAAGACTCCGGTTTCGACGACGACGCGGGCGCCGATCAGGTGCACTCGATGTTTTGGTCGTATCTGGCCCAGGATATGGCGAACAAGGGCGGCTTCGGGCTCTGGCAGGACCTGTATCAGCAATTCAAGGCGATGGAAGGAACCGGCGAACGCGGCGGATCGATGAACGAGGAACTGTGATTATGGTATCGAGCTGGATCGAAACGAAGGTAGACGCTTTGCTGGCGGTGTTGGACGAAGAGATCCGACAGACGGAGACGACGTTGTCGCAATTGGATCTGCTGCGGACCCTGCTGATCAAGCGGGACGACGAGGCGCTGGAGCAGTTGCTGCACGCGCTGCGGCAGGACATGGAGTCCCGGTCGACCGGCATAGAGAGGCGCGAATCGCTTCGTGGCGAACTGGCGGCCGAGCTGGGGTGCGATCCGAATACGATGACGCTGTCGGCTCTGAAGAACGTGCTGTCCGGCGTTCGACGAGAGGCGGTGGCCCAGCGACAGGCGCGCTTGAAGACGCTGGTGGCGCAGTTGAAGCGGGAATACGCCCTGACGACGGCGTTGCTGGCCGACTGCGCCCGCTTCAATCGTTCGCTGATGGAGGTGTTCTTCGGGCCCGACGTCCGGGTGCGGCCCACGTACAATGCCCGAGGGGCGGTGAAAGCAGCATCGACCACGAGCCTGATGAATCTCCACTACTGAATTTCGTATGCGAACCCGGCGGTCGCGTGGCGGATCCGCCACGGGGGTGCCGTTCAGGACGAAGCTATGCAGAATTACTCGATCGGACTTACAGGGCTCCAGGCGGCGTATGCGGCGATGGACGTGATCGGCAACAACATCGCCAACGCGTCGACGGAAGGCTATCATCGGCAGCGCATCGATCTGAGACCGTCCGATTCGGCGCAATCGGGGCCTCGGGCCGTCGGCGCCGGGGTCGACGTGGCCGGGGCCACTCGGCTGATCAACGGGTTGCTGGAAAGAGAGATCGTCAGCCAGCACTCGTGGTCGGGGCAGGTCTCGCAGGAGCTGTCCTTGTTGTCCACCGTGGAAACCACGCTCGGGGAATTCGGGGGCGAGGGGGGCGTGAACGAGACCATCGACGTGTTCTTCGATGCGTTGCGTGGACTGGCGGCGAACCCGCTGGAACAGATCTGGCGCAATGAAGTGGTCACGTCCGCCGAGCTGATGTCGACGGAATTTCGACGTTTGGGCGCTTCGCTGTCGGGCCTGAAGGATCAGATCCTGATCGAGGCGCAGAACGTCGCGGATTCGATTACATTACTGGCGTCGCAGATTGCGGAATTGAACGGCAAGATCCAGGCGGTGGAGATCAATCAGGGACAGGCGAACAACCTGCGTGACAGTCGAGATCAACTGGTCGTCAAATTGGCGGAGTTGACCGGTATCGAGACGCAGACCCGAGAATACGGGTGCGTGGACGTGAGCATCGGGGGGCTTCCGGTGGTCACCGGGGCGATGCCGCTGGGCGTTTCCGTCAGTCTCCAGGCGGACGGAACGTTGGCACTTCATGCCACGGGCAGCGAAGGGTACGGCCTGGATGTGACGGGGGGCAAGCTCGGTGGGTTGATATCGCTGCGGAATAAGCTGTTGCCGGCTCTGCGGGACGACCTGGACACGCTGGCCAAGGGGATCATCACGCGGATCAACGCGTACCACGTCCAGGGGGTGGGGCTGGGGGGATCGTTCACGGAGATGGACGGATGGATTATGGGCAGGGAGGATCTCAGTGAGATCGAGCCGCCGATCACGGACGGGACGTTCTACATCCGGGTCACCGATACGGAGACCGGCGAGATCGAGAGACACGCGATCGACGTGTCGGTGTCTGGTTCACCTGCCGATACGCTGGAGACGATCGCTGCGAAGATTAACGCGGTTGGCGGGCTCAACGCCTCGGTAGGGTTCTCCAAGCTGCGCATCGTCTCGGACCTGGGGCATGAATTCGATTTCATTCCGGCGCCGCTGCCGGAACCGACGACAAGCAGTTTGACGGGCAGCGCGCCGCCGGCGATTTCGGTATCGGGCATCTACAAGGGGGAAGCGAATGACACGCTGACGTTTACGGTCAGCGGCAGCGGCAACGTTGGCAACGGGGTGCTTCGGCTGACGGCGACCAATCGCGCGGGCGCCGTTATCAGCACGGTGAACATCGGTTCCGGGTATGCAGCCGGCGACACGATTGAAATGTCGAACGGCATCAAATTCAGCGTCGGCGGGGGCGATCTCAACGCCGGCGACTCCTTCGAGGTCGATGTCTATCATACGACGGATACCTCCGGTTTCCTGGCGGCGGCGGGCATGAACACGTTCTTCTCGGGGGCCAGTGCCTCGGAGATGCGGGTTGGCGCCGCGGTGGCCGCGGACCCGTGCCGGATCGCCACCGCGCTGGGGGGCGACCTCAGCGACAACGAGTCGGCTCTGCGCCTGGTGCGCGTCCACGACGAGCCGATCGACAGCCTCCAGGGGATGACCCCGAACGAGTATTATCAGCGTACGGCGGCGAATCTCGGCCAGGAGGTGGCGCTGCGACAGTCGCGGCAAGACAACATCGAGGCGGTGGTCCAGGACCTGAAGCGGCAGCAAACGGACCTCAGCGGCGTCAACATCAACGATGAGGCGGCGCAGTTGATCGTGTTTGAGAAGATGTTCCAGGCGGTGGCCAAGTATCTGACCAGCCTTCAGACGATGATCACGACGCTGATGGACGTGGTCTGAAACCATTCTGTTCCTTCCCAAAGTAGACCTAACATCCATTTTTTCAGAAGTCTACTTCCTATATGAGGCGATTATGAGCGGTTCATTGGCCAGCATTTACGACAGTGTCGGCTACGCCTTGACTCTTCATTCGAGGGCCATCGCGGAGCTACAGGAACAGGCGGGCACGGGCAATCGGGTGAATCGGGCGTCGGACAGCCCCTCGGACGCCTATCGGCTTCTGGGGTTGAACACGCAAGATCGGTCCCTGGGCGGCTACGTGGAGAACATCAAGGACCTGGTCGGTACGCTGGAGATCTCGTCGACCATCATCGAGGACATGGCGTCCGAACTGGCGGACAGCCGGACGATCCTGACGGAGATCGTCGGGGGGGTCTACGACGACGAGGGCCAGGAGCGAATCGCCGAGAAGCTCAACAGCACGCTCGAACAACTGGTGTCTCTGGCCAACACCAAGCACGCCAACCAATACCTCTTCTCGGGCTCGAAGACGAACGTCCCGCCCTATGCGGTGGAATACTCGGGGGGCAAGATCGTCGGGGTGAGCTACCAGGGCAGCCAGCAGGCGCGCAACATTGATGTGGCCGCGTCGGTGGAAGTCGAGGCGTTTGCGGTGGGGGATGACATCTTCCGAGCCGACGACCGCGAAGATCCCGAATTTCTGGGCAAGACCGGCGCGCGGAACGGGACGGGCACGTCGAACGTTCGCGGAGACGTCTGGCTCACCGTCGAGCATGATGGGAGCAACTACCGGATTTCGATCGACGACGGGGCGACTTTCGTCACGGTGCCGGCAGGCGGCGAGACGAATCAGGCGGTGACGGATTCTCGCACCGGGCGCATCCTTTATGTGGACACCACCCAGATCAGCAGCACCGGCACCGAGTTGGTTCGCATCCCGGGGACGTACGACGCCTTCAATACGTTGATCAGTCTGCGGGACACGCTGATCAACGACCGGAACCTGCCGCTTCAGGATCTGCTCAACTACGTCGACCAGTGTGTTGCGGCCGTCGAAGAGGTGCGCAGTGTACTGATTCAGGCCGATGTTTCGACGGGTTCGAAGATCGGCTTTTTGTCCACCTTGAACGAAACGTTGGAGAATATGCAGTTCGATACGGAAGACGAAACCACGCGACTTCAGGAGGCGGATATTGCCCAGCTTTCCATCGATCTTACGCGACGTGAGGTCCTCTACCAGATGTCGCTTTCAGTGGCGGGCAAGCTGATGAGCATGTCCTTATTGGACTTTCTCCGCTGATCGCCCGTTCGGGCGGGGGTAAATCGACGGCTGTTTTGCAGACGTTGGTGTCTGATTTCTAGCCAGGGGATCGTGATGAGGCGGTCCCAGGGCAAATAAACCGCCCTCGGGCGGGTCGGCACGCCATTTGCAGGGATCGTCACCATTGACCGTCTATACCGCAATGCCCATTTTTGCGGGATTCTGTACCGCAGTCAGAAGGAGCCACACGCATGACCGCACGACCGGGGACGAACACGTACCAACGGGGAGTGGAACTGGCCGAGGCCGGCAAGTATGAAGCAGCGTTGAGTTGTATGCAGGAGCACTTGCGGACGGCTCCGCAGGATGTGCAGGCGCTGAACGACGCCGGGGCGATTCTGCACTGTCTGGGGCGCTCCGAGGAGGCGGTCGCACATCTGGTCCGCGCGCACAACTTGCAGAGGGACAGCGGGGAGATCGTCTGGAACCTGGTGGAGGCGTACCTGGGGGCGGGCATGGCCAGCGAGGCTGCGGCGTTATTCGGGCAGATGGAACAGATGAAGCTGCTCAACGTCGAGGTGCTCAATCGTGTAGCGACGATGTTGCTGGATCAGGGTCGAAAGGCGGAGGCGATCGAGGTGCTGCTGCGATCCCGGAGCTTGTGGCCGGAACAGCAAGTGCTCGATCCCATTCTCCAGGTGATCCGGAGCAAGCGATCCAAGGTGGCGCTAGTGCGTCTCGGAGAGGATGCCGACGGCGCGCTGAGCGAGGCGTGGCAATTCGTTCAAGATCGGTTCCAGACGGGGTTTTACACGGGACGCACGCCTGAGGATCTGTCGCGACTGATGCAGTGGTGTGACATTGCGTGGTTTGACGGCGGCGGACCGATCGTGGCCGAGGCGTCCGGCCTGTCCGGTCCAGGAAAAACCATCGTGAGTCTGCGTTGCTCGGACGTGCGCGACGACTGGGTGCGGCAGGTGCGATGGGAGAGCGTGGACATCCTGGTTCAGATCGGCAGCTCGGCGGTCGAAGAGGCCCTCTTGAAATGGGTCCCTGACATTCGGAACCGGACGCGCCTGGTGGTGGTGCCGAACGGGATCGATACGGAGCGGTGCCTTTTCCGCGCGCGGCAGCGGGGCAAGAACCTGGCCTGCCTGGGTCGGGTATCGCTGGAATCGAATCCGGCGTTTCTGCTCCAATGCATGCAGAAGCTGCATTACCTCGATGCCGGGTACCGGTTGTGCTTTGCGGGTGATTTCGAGCATCCGATGCTCGAGCAATACACGCGACACATGGTCCAGACGCTGGGTCTGGACGCGGCGGTGTCGTTCGAAGGGTATCCGGGCAATCTGAACGCCTGGCTGGAGGACAAGCATTTCGTCGTTTCGAGCGGGCTGGGCGGCGGCCCGATCGGTTCGGTGTTGACGGGGATGGCGTGCGGGCTCAAGCCGGTGATACACAATTTTGCGGGAGCCGAGCGGCTGTTTCCGCCCGGCTGTCTGTACAACATCGCCGAGGAGTTTTGCGCGCGAATCCAGGGCCCGGACTACGATCCGGCGGGCTACCGGCGGTTCGTGGAGCAGCGGTATCCGATCGGCGAGCACCTGCGTCAGGTGGACAGCATTGTGAACCAGCTCGAGACGGAGCTCGATGGGTCGATCTCGGACGCCGGCCCGAATTCTCCCGGGATCGGAATCAGCGGTGTTTCTTCTCCATACGGCGCTCGATTCGGCGCCCACAGCTCTGTGAGTACGCCCAGTTTGTGATGAGAGCACCTGACTTGAGATCGAACACCTGCTCGCTTCCCGGAGGTTCTCAGGGCGCCGGAGTCGGTCCGTCCTCCTGGGACGGCGGCGAACGGCGGGGCCCTCTGGTCACGGTGTTGTTGCCCACGTACAATCGGGCGCGCTATCTGCCCTACGCCCTGGCCAGTGCCGTCGGGCAGAGCTACCGGAATCTGGAGATCTTCGTGATCAACGACGGGGGCGAGGACGTGCGCGACCTCGTCCGTTCATTCGACGATCCGCGGATTACGTTCATCGACCGGCGCGAGAATCGGGGCAAGCCCTATTCCTTGAACGAAGCGCTGGCCCTTGCGCGGGGCAAGTACGTGGCCTATCTGGATGACGACGATATCCATTACCCGGATCACGTTCGGACCCTGGTCGATGTATTGGAGGGCCCGACGGATTGCCAGGTGGCCTACAGCGATCTTTATAAGACCTACTGCCGGGTGCGTCCCAACGGCGCTCGTGAGATCCTGAGCAAGCATGTGGAGATCAGCCGGGATTTCGACCGGTACCTGATGCTCCATTTCAACCACGTGCTGCACGTTTCGCTGATGCATCGGCGGGACCTGCTCGAGCGGACGGGCCTGTACAACGAAGACTTGAACATTCTCATCGACTGGGACATGACCCGTCGCCTGGCGTTCTTTTCCGATTTTCTGCACGTGCCGACGATCACGGGCGAATTCTACAGTCCTATCGAGGAGTGCGACCGCATCAGCATCCAGCGGCGCAAGGATTCGCAGGAGTACATGCGGAATGTGCTGGCGATTCGCACGACGCACCCGCCCAAACCGTGGGACAAACTCGAAGAACTGTCGGTGATTTTACTGGTCGACCGTCTGGACCAGAGCCTGGCGGAAGTGTGCAGGCGCATCTGGCGGTACACATTCTATCCGTATCGACTGTATCTTCCGCTGGTGGCGGAGGAGATCGGACGCTTGGAGAATGCAATGCCGAATGTGACGGTCGTGCCGGTCGATGCGCTGAGCTCGCCGGCCGAACGGGCGGACGTGGCGCTGCAACAGACGGAGGGGGCGTATGTAGCGGTGGTGCCGGGAGACCTGGAGATCGAAGAGATGTGGGTGGAGAACCCGTTGTACGCGCTGATGCACAGTTCGGCGCGGGAGGGGTTTCTTCTGGACGGCGCCGACCGCCAGCGGTGGGGCGCGGTGCTCAGGAGGCGGGAACTTCAGCGGGCTCGAACGATGCATCCGCATCTGACGGTGGAGGCTTCACTGACGGCGTGCGGCATTCGCGTGCGGCATCCGAACATCGAGGAACTGCCGTTTCAGTTCGATGAGATTCTGCGGGAAGCGTGGGAGGCGGAAGAGGACGGCGCCTGGGCGCTGGCGGCGCGCGGGTTCGAGTATCTGGCGGTGCATCACCGCAACGAGTTATGGATGAAGGGGATGGCGGCCAGGGCACGCTTCAAGGCGGGGCACTACGTCGAAGCGAGCCGACTGAGTCGGGAGGTTAACGCGATCCGACCGACGGTGGAGACCCTCCTGCTGGAGGCGAAGGTGCATCGTCGCAACCGAGGCATTAGCCGGGCCATCGGCTTGCTGGAAGCGGCGCTGAAGGAACTGGAAGAGCGACTTCCGACACCTGCCCTGGTGCCCACGATGTGAGCGCACGGTTGGCAGAACACTAGGGACATTCAACTATGGACACAGCGCACATGAGCGAGGTTGAGAAGCGTAAGCGAACGCAGCATTACGAGGTGTTGCGGGAACTGGGCGACTGCTACACGACAGTGGGCAACTACATCCAGGCGCAGCGGTGCTATGAGAAGGCGGCGTCGATCGGGCCGGACGAGCCCGGGCCTTACGTGGGGCTCGGCGCCGCAGCGCTGCAGACGGGCAAGTGCGAGGATGCGGAGATTGCGTTCCGCGTGGCCTGCCGGCTGGACCCGAAGTGTGCCAAAGCGTATACCGGTCTGGCCATGGTGGCGCAACAGCGGGGCGAATACCCGGCGGCCTTCGACCTCTACATGAAGTCGCTCGAGTTGGACCGCGACAACATCACGGCGCTGCTCGGGCTGTTCCAGGTCTCGTGCGAGATGGGTTCGTTTGCCAAAGTAATCTATTACCTCCAGGTCTACCTGCAAATGCATCCGGGCGACGCCTCGGTGATGTTCGCCCTGGCGGCGCTGTATCTCAAGGACGGGCGTCTGGACGAGTCGCGCGAGATGCTGCTGGACCTTCTGGCGCTGGAACCAACGAACGAAGACGCGACGAACCTGCTCGAAGAAGTGGATCACAGTCTGGCCCATGCGGGATAAGCGATGTCGTTGACGCCCGACCATACGAACGTTTCCTCGGTGCGCGAGCGCGAGAGGGCGGATGCGCTCTGTGCTCTGCTCGTCCAGCAGATTGCCGGCGCCAGGGAAGGCCATCTTATCCGGGTGGAGCGGCTGGGCCTTCGCGCCGATGCCCTGGTGGCCGAGATGAGGCGGGAGCAGGGCGCGGCGGTGCTGACGGAGGCGCAGCGAAAGGACCTGCGCCGTCTGTACGGGCAGTTGCGTCTCGCCCTGGAGGCCCAGCGGAGCGAGGCGGAGGCGGAGTTGAAGCAATTGAGGCGGGTCAAGAGGGCGGTCGGCGCCTACGGACGGAAAGGCGTCCAGCGGAGCGCCGGCGCATCGAACGGCTCTCGACGACGGGAGCAGCGATCCGATTGAAGAAAGAAGGAGTGTTTCCGATGAACCTATCTTCCATTGGCCTTGGGAAGCTGGGATTGTGCTCGGCGGCGTGTTTTGCCGACAAGGGGCATCACGTTGTTGGCGTGGATTCCGATCAGGAGCATATCGCGGCGCTGAGACGCGGACACTGTCCGATCGATGAGACCGGATTGCCGGCGCTTCTGGAGCGGTGTCGCGGTCGCATGGAGTTCAGCGTGGATTGCGGGTATGCCGTCCGGAACAGCGAAATTACGCTGATTACGGTGCCGACGCCGAGTGATGCGAACGGACGATTCGACAATGCCTACGTGGAGGCGGTGCTCGACCGGATCGCGCCGGCGCTGAAGGCCAAGAAGACATTCCACGTGGTGGGGGTGGTCTCGACGGTGATGCCGACGACGTGCGAATCGGTTTTCGTGCCGATGCTGGAAAAGCTGACCGGCAAGCTGTGCGGGCGGGACTTCGGGTTCGTGTACAATCCGGAGTTCATCGCGCTGGGGTCGGTGATTCACGATTTCCTCCACCCGGACATGCTGCTCGTCGGCGCTTCCGACGCGCGTTCGGCGCAGATGTGCCGGCAGTTGTACGAATGCGTGGTGGAGAACGATCCGTACTGGGCAGTGATGAATCTGACGAATGCGGAGATCACGAAGCTCAGTCTCAATTGCTACGTGACGATGAAGATCAGCTTCGCGAACGAGCTGGCGGCGATCTGCGAACGGATTCCGGGGGCGGACGTGGACGTGGTGACGTCGGCGGTGGGGTCCGACACGCGTGTGGGGCGTCGCTATCTTCGGGGGGGGCTGGGCTTCGGCGGTCCCTGTTTCCCGCGGGACAACCTGGCGTTTCAGCGTTGCGCCGAGGACGCCGGAACGCAGGCGCGTCTGAGTCCGCGCGTGGTGGAAGTGAACGATGAAGTGGTGCATCGTCTACTGGCTACGATTGGCGAGCATGCCGACCCCGGATCGACGGTGACACTGCTGGGGCTTTCCTATAAGCCGGGGACGCACATCATCGAGGAGTCGCAATCGGTCACACTGGCGGCCAGACTTCTCGATGCAGGCTACAAGGTTCGTTTGCACGATCCCAAGGCGCTGGGCAGTGCCGCCGAGGCGCTGGGCGGGCGCGGGACGTGCTGTGACGATCCGTACGATGCCGTTTCGGGGGCTGCGGTGGTGGTCGTGCTGACGAATTGGCCCGAATACCGGGATCTGGACATGGGGCGTCTGGAGGATGCCGTCGGCCCATCGCCTCTACTGATCGACTGCTGGCGGATCTATCGGGACGTTCCGCTGAAGAAGTTCACCTACCGGGCGTTCGGGATGATGGCTCAGCCCTCGAGGAGTATCGGAGATGACCGTCACGCAGACATTCTCTACCAGGACCGTCGAGGACGTACGCCGTTACTGGAACGCGCGTCCGTGCAACATCCGGCATTCACCTAAGCCGGTCGGGACGCGCGCCTATTTCGACGAGGTGGAGGCTCGCAAGTATTTTGTCGAGCCGCACATCCCAAGGTTCGCTCAGTTCGATCGCTGGGCGGGCAAGCGGGTGCTGGAGATCGGCTGCGGCATCGGCACCGACACGATCCGCTTTGCGCGGGCGGGCGCTCGGGTGACCGCCGTCGATCTTTCGGATGCCTCGCTGGATGTGGCCCGCGAGCGGGCGAAAGTCTTCGGCCTGGAGGATCGCATCACGTTCTATCAGGCAGATGTCGAGCGGTTGAGCGAGGCGGTGCCCGTCGAGCAGTACGATCTGGTCTATTCCTTTGGCGTGATCCACCATACGCCTCATCCGCAGGAGGCCGTCCGTGAGATTCGCAGGTACGTGGGACCGGCAAGCATGCTGAAGATCATGGTGTACCACCGGCATTCGTACAAGGTGGCCTGGATCCTGGCGCGGTTCGGCAAGGGAGCGTTCTGGAAACTCGACGACCTGATCGCCCGTTATTCGGAGGCGCAGACGGGCTGCCCGGTGACCTACAGCTATTCCCGGCGGACCGTGCGGGGACTGCTGGAAGGCTTCAGCGTACAGGCTGTTTTCGTGGATCATATTTTTGCGTACCGCATCCCCGAATACAAGCGGCACGAGTACCGCAAGGCCGGGCTTTTCCGGTGGATGCCGCAGCCGCTGTTTCGGGCGCTGGAGACGCGGTGGGGTTGGCACCTGTGCGTGACCGCCCGCAAGAACGTACCGGAGACCGCGGAGAACTCTCTCTCAGCCGAGGAGCGATCATGAAGAAAGTGCTGCTGATCAAGCCCCCGTTCCAGTTCATCCCCATCGGCATGGGCTACGTGCTGTCGTGCCTGGAGCGGGCGGGAATCGAGGTGGATTTTCTCGACATGCACCGTCCGGCTCTGCCGGTGGACCACTACATGGACCGGGTCGCGGCAGGGGAGTACCTGGCGGTGGGGACCGGGGGGTTCGTCTACGGGATCAACTGGTTCCGCGAGATCCTGGCGCAACTGCGGTCGCTGTCGCCCGAGACGCCGCTGATTCTGGGCGGCAATATCACGAAAAACACGCCGATGGAGATCCTGCTGAACAAGCTGCCGCTGGACTTTGCGGTCGTGGGCGAGGCGGAATCGAGCTTTCCCGATCTGCTGCGGGCGCTGGCGGCGGGCGGGGGGTATGAGTCGCTTGCGGGTGTGGCTTTCAAGGACGCCGAAGGCACGATCGTCAAGAATGCGTATCAGCGCGTGGAACTGGACAAAGAGGACTTCCTGCCGGTGTACGAGGCGATGGACCTCCAGTACTACATCGACATCTATCGCCACCACGTGACGCCGGGACTGGGACGCATGATGCCGGTGCTGACGGGGCGCGGCTGCAAGGGCGGGTGCAGTTTCTGCTCGCCGACGGTGGGACGTTTCATGCCGCGAAGGATCGAGCCGATTCTCGAAGAGATCGAGCACTGGCACCGTCGCTACGACTGGGAATGGATCAGCTTTGCGACGGAGATCTTTTTTCAGTCGGACGAGGACATCGTCGAATTCTGCCGCGAGTACCAGAAGATGGGGCTGCGCAAGCCCTGGGGCTGTTGTTATCGTATGGATCAGTCGCTGGAGCTGCTGCCGCTGATGAAGGAGGCGGGCTGCGTCGTCATCACGGCGGGACTGGAGAGCGGCTCGGAAAACATCCTGCCCCAGCTCAAGCGCGGCTGCACGGTCGATCAGTTCGAGCGGACGCTCGAGGCGGCGCGGAAGATCGGGCTGGTGGTCGATTCTCCCTTTATGATGACGAATGAGGATGAGACGGAGGAGGACCTGAAGAAGACGATTGATTTCGTGATCGACCACAAGATGGATGCGAATTTCGGGCTGGTCGCCACCTATCCGGGGGTTCCGATCTACGTGCGGGCGCGCCGCAAGGGGATGATCGAGGACGAATGGGACTACATGACCAATCGGATGAAGGAGTGGCCCTGGCGTTCGTCGGCGGTGGCGGAGATGGACTACTTCAACATCAGCGCGATGCCCGATGCGCGGGTTTTCGGCATGGTCTATCGCCAGGTCCGGCGGTACCTGACGTTCCAATACAATGAATTCGTCGCACGCGACGTGTCGCTGGTTCCGACGACTGCCGAGGGGAGCGACCAGGACGTGGCCATTGCGGGCAGGTGCTTCGAATGCGGGACGTCGCTGGCGCTGCCGCTGCGCGTACACGACACCGTCAGCGTGATCGAGTACCATCTGCGCTGTCCGCGATGCCATCGGAAAAACTACCTGCACTTCATGGATTTACCCGAGCCCAGGAAGTACTACGAGATGCTGGGGACGAAGCTTCGCGACGCGGAGCGGATCCTCGTGCTGGGGACCGGCAAGAACGCGATGGATCTCTACTTCTACGACGTGTTCGGACTGGAACTGGATCGATTCGTGGGGTTCGTCGAGCCGTGCGGCGCGGCGAAGGGCAAGAAGTTCTACCATTTGCCTCGATATCGGCTGGCGGATGTGGAGCACGTCGACTTCGACGCGATCCTGGTGGCGGATTTGAAGCGCGAGGTGGGCAAGGTGCTGCTGTATACGAGCACGGCGGCCCAGGGCAAGCCGGCGTATTTCCTGGCGCCGTCCAGTGTGAACGTGTCACCGGCGCAGGGGCATGCGAGCCGCAATCTGGTGGGAGCCGCTACGTAGCATGACGCAGAATCCCAAGATTCATCGTTTGAACGACCTGGCGCCGGTGCTTGAGAATCACCGTGCCAAGGGGCGCAGGATCGTCCACTGCCACGGGGTGTTCGACCTGCTGCACATCGGGCACATCCGGTACTTCGAGCAGGCCCGCAGTTTTGGAGACCTTCTCGTGGTGACGCTGACGCCCGATCGGTACGTGGACAAGGGGGACAAGCGTCCAGCCTTTGCCGAGCACCTGCGAGCGGAAGCGATCGCCTCACTGAGCGTGGTGGATTACGTGGCGATCAACGAGTGGCCGACCGCGGAAGAGACGTTGCGGCTTCTGCGACCCGACGTGTACGTCAAGGGTTCCGATTTCAAGTCGGTCGACGCGGATCGGACGGGCAAGCTGGCCCTGGAGGAGAAGGTCTGTCAGGAGGTGGGGACCGAGCTTCAATTCACGCAGGACATCGTGTTCAGCTCGACGAACCTGATCAACCGGTTCTTCTCGTCGTTCTCGCGGGAGTTGCAGGATTACCTGGAACTGTTCCGGCGGCGGTATTCGCTGGATCGGGTGCTGGAAGTGGTCGATGCGATGGCCCGACTCAAGGTGCTGCTCGTCGGCGATGTCATCATGGACGAATATTGTTATTGCAGTCCGCTGGGGGCGTCGTCGAAGTCGCCGGTGCTGGCGGTGCTGCGGAACAGCGTGGACTGCTTTGCGGGCGGGGTGCTGGCGGTCGCCAACCACCTGGCGAATTTCGCCGACGAGGTTCGCCTGCTGACGATGATCGGTGAACGTGACGATTATCGCGATCTGATCGAGTCGGCGCTGCATCCGCGGGTTCGTCCGAGGTTCTGGGTCCAGGACGGCGCACCCACGCTGGTCAAGCGGCGCTATCTCGACGGATACACGCTTCACAAGCTGCTGGAAGTCTACAGCATGGATGCGTCGGGACTGTCGGGGGAGAAGGACAAGGAGATGTGCAGGGCGCTGGCGGACGAGGCGCCGCAGCACGATATGGTGGTCTCGGCGGACTTCGGGCATGGCGCGGTCAGTCCGGCACTGTCGCAGTCGCTGGTGGAGCATGCGCCGTTTCTGGCGGTCAACACGCAGGTCAACGCGGGCAATGCGGCGATGCACACGATTTCGAAGTACGCTCGTGCCGATTACATCAGCCTGACGGAGCGCGAGTTGCGGCTGGACTGCCGGGACCAGAAGACCGACCTTCGCCCGCTGGGCTGCCAGACGGCGGCGCGGTTCGGCAGCCAGGCGCTGGCGGTGACCAAAGGGCGGCAGGGGGCGTGCCTGTGCGGCGCGGACGGGGCGTTCGTGGTGGTGCCGGCCTTT